>JAAUZS010000036.1 GCA_014804495.1 Lachnospiraceae bacterium | reverse complement strand
TTCTGTATTGCCGTTTCGTAATGATAGTACTCATATGTGTACTCTGCCAAACGCCCGCTGCTTCCTACTTTATAATATGGTAATAAAGGACAATACGACGAGTGCTCAATTTCTTCTGATAATGCCTTTGATATTGCTTTATTCAAGTAATCCGGATACTTCTTTTTATAATTCTTTAAAAGAGCCAGCACTTCTTTTTCTGACGGAACAAATTCCGGTCTTTCTTTTGCACATGATTCCAAGCGCAGCTTTTCAAAATGTTCCTTGCTTTGCAACATGATATTCATATTTTTACATTCATCACATTTATGTACTAAAAGATTCTGTTCTTTTGAATCTGTACATATAGCAGGCTCAAAATCATCCTTTGTAACTATTCCGGCATTGATCATTTTCTGCAATGCCTCATCTCTGATCAGTAAAATGGGGATGTAACCCTGCAAGTTACAATATGCAAAATCAGTATCAGGCATAGAGTCATATTCCACCGCCAAAGGTAATACCACATCCAGATTATCCATATATTTTTCCACTTCACAAAGCCTGCCCTTTGGGAAATCTGCCTGCTTATAATACTTCATTACTGCAGAGAAATCATATTTTTCCGCTATTGGCTCAAAAGTTACCGTGTCATAAGTCGCTTTTTTCAAATAACTCATCTGACCCGGATAAATACACTTTTCCGCCTTTTTCAAAAAAATAGGACTGTAAAATGAATCCGCTCTGTATTTTCCATTATCCGGTACCCATATAAAATCAAGACCGGTAAGTTTTAACTCTTTATAACCGTCCACAAAAGTTTGTGACACAAACTCACCCATTATATTGCATCCCTTCGGAGCTTTATAGGCTTTAATTTTGTAATAATTATAATCTCCGAACTTTTGAGCATAAGAATAGTCACTCATAGCAAACTTGTTCTTTGGTGAAAAGCGATACCATTTTGCAAAAGTATCCACCGCCTTTTTGGTATATGTACCTCTTAACTTCAAACCTTTATTTTTAGCTAGTTCACTAATCTGTTGTAACTTATCAATATCTTTTCCAATATCAAGGCACATCCAGCCAACACTGTCACAGTTCACACCCAACTCTTTTGCAAATGCTGCCCTGTCAAAATCCTTGTCTTTGGAATCAACTATTAAATCCAATGTTTCAAAAATTTCAGTCATTTCTTCTCCATGCAATTCATATTTTCCAGTCTGAAAACCAGAAATTGTTAATCAGCCATCTATTGAAAAATATTCCAAGTCCTCAAATTCATCATCCATAAATTCAAATGTAAATATATGCATATCATCAAATGACTGCTCAAGGTATATTACTTGTCCCCTATCGTAATCAATAACAGGCTTACCCAACTTCTCCTTTACTTCATCAAGACTGAAATCACCAAAAATTTCTGTAATATCCGGCATCATAAACTCAATGATTGATTTAAGATTTGTAATATAATTTTCAGATATAGTTTTTACCTGCTCCATATAGCCTTCTTCAGGTTCTTCATCCCAAGCAAAAATAAGTCCATTATACTCCAATACAAATTGGCCTAAAGCTTCATTAAATTCCATGACATTTTCCTCCATAGATCTCTTTTTTACGATTACATAAATATAGTATCACATATTCCGCAAAGCATATCTCAATACCGGCTATTGCGATTATCAGACAAGGTGAACACCAAACCGTNAGGGCAAAATAACTGTAATGCAAAATATAAGGGAACACCAGCACTATAGNAGCCATNAGCAAACAAAAAGATGCTTTTATACCGGTATACTTCTTTCGCCCTCTTTTCTCAAACAATAGGACCATGATATAGATTTCAATAAGGAGACCGATAAAACATAATAAATCCACTAAAGAATAACCATCCATCCAAAATCCTATTTCAACCGTTTCTCCCTGCATCATTCGATAAATACCGTCCGCTGCTTTTGTCGGAGCCGAGCCAAANATATTNGCNAANNCNAANACCGCTTTATTATTTGCTCTCCCAATAATAACCTGTGAAGAAAAATTAGGATTATTNCCACCATGNCAAAAATAAGTATCATATAAATTCCAGCCNGCAAAATAATGCTGTTCATCNNCTATAGGATATGAATGNGACTCGNTAATAGCACNNTTTAATTNNTCCGTCATATCCGCATCAAGCATTCCCATCTGCGCTTTCAGCCAAACTGATAAATCTTCCGTATTAGAAACCAAATATCCGGCGGCAGTNTTCCCATAGAAAGTAGGGGCATCATATTTTCTTACCCCTAAAAACGCATATCTGTAGCCTTGTGCCAATTGTTCAACTTTTACATCATCCACTCTGAAATAACTGTTTGACATACCTAACGGTTCCAGTACATTTTTTTCTATGTACTCCTCATAAGGCATTCCCGATACNTTTTCAATNATNAATGCCANAACNTCATAGTTAATAGTGGCATAATTATGTACTGTTCCCGGCATACTATCCAGTTTGACAGANTGAATCCCCTTAACAGTGTTCTCNANCAATTTCTCATCATTTACAGTNCCTGNCGGCAATCCTGCAATCGTCCACACCGGAATACCNCTTGTATGNCACAACAAATCTTCTATNGTAATANTTGCCTCTTTCCCATCATATGTNGGTTGAAACCATGGTAAATAATCCTTAACNGANTCTTCTCTATCCAGCTTATCATCCTGCTCTAAAAGCAAGANTCCAAGNGCNGTAAANGCTTTTGTAGTAGAACCCAGTTCACANCGGATTTCACTCGTCATTTCNNNTTTTTCATTTTTATCTGCATATCCGACATTAATATANTATTCCTGCCCATCATCCAATACNACTATCGACATTCCNGGTACANTTCCNATTTCGCATACCTTTCTGACATAATNCTCTACNTTCTCAATANTATATNCTTCNCNNTCATAATGNGANANTAANTAATTAATAATNANTANGCATATCATACCAATAATGGTAATTCGGACAATTTTATATTTCACAGCACACCCCTCTATTGTCACGANTCCGGCAAATCCAAAAAATCTACTTTATCGGCGTTTGCANCACCAACATATATTTTATCCGTATATCGTCCGATTGAATAGAAATGTTCCATAACAAATTTGGCTGTAAACGGCATTTCCAATGAAANCATATCATCCAACAAAAACCATTTACATATACCCTCGTTAGAAACCAGATTGTCATTTACATGCTTTTTTATATTAGCAAAGAAATAATAATTCTGCCTGATTTCTCCATTTATTCTTCTCAAAGTAACATAGCGCAACGCCAAGTTCTCAATATCCTCTTCGCCCAAGCCCANCTCTTCATACAATTCTCTCAGTGCNCAGGCTTTTGCNTCATTTAATTCATAATTTTCAAAGTGACCGCCTGCCGANCCTANCCAAACATTATTTACAACTCTGCCGCCCTGTCTATAGAGAAGGAGTACTTTTTCTCCTCTCAACAGATAAACAGAGGTCATATTTCTTAGTTGTCCTTCCATGATAGTTTCCCCGTCTTTGAAAAGCTNCAAATATTCTATTCGCATACNAATTATGCTCTATTNAAATAATANTGTTTTATTTTTTGTGTCTAAAACNGCCCCTCTACCAATAGGAAAAATTGCATGATTGGAGCCATGTCCAAAATCGTCACAATAAGCTACAGGAATGCTATATTTTTTACCAAACCGTTCNAGTACTTCAAACAACAGTGGCGAAATATCATCTGAATAGTGNCCAAACAACAAACCTGTTACTNGTTCCATCAACCGGCTTTGTCCAATACAAGTTAAGAACATGCTGACATCTTGAACGGATTGAAATTTATCCAATTCTTCAATAAATAATATATAATTCCTGTCTGTTTGATATGGAAAGAATCTGTTTCCCAGAGTCAANACAAAATTAAGCAAATATCCGCCAAGAAGACTTCCTTCGCAACATCCCCCTGTTATAGTATACCAATCACTATTACTGANATAATCTGTTACAGTTCCATCAACCAAATGCGAAACAAATTGTTTTTGGTCGTATTCGTTGATATTATCAAATAATCCCGGAGTCTGCCCATAGTATGTCGTTATGCCGNTGTTAGCATATATAGCATTAAGTATAGATGTTCCATCACTATAACTCAAAAAAAGCTTCGGAGTTTCTTTTATTCTATTATAATCAATATACGGAAGTAAATCTACACTTCCATAACCCCCACCAAAGAATANCAACCTTACATTCTCGTCATATATCATCTCGTTCAAATCATCAACACGCTCTGCTACACTTGCGGTATATTTATAAGTGTCTTTATAAATATTTTTGCCGAATTTGACGTGAAATCCCAATTTTTTAATGCCGTTTGCGTACTTTTCATAATCATTTTGATTTGCCACCCAACTTGGTGATATTATCCCAATGGTATCGCCATGTTTTAACAAATTCATATATTTCTCCTGCTATTCTTTGATATTAGCCATATTTTTCATAGGTTCTCCCCATTTTCCGAGATATCTTCCATCAATGGAAGAATAAGTNTCTTCGCCCGGAGCGANTACCGGAGCGGNCTTCATCAATCTTTCCGTAAANGGAACCGTTGTATCCATCAGTTGTTCATCCTGAGTTACATTACGGATTAAACAGAGAAAAATATCTGATCCATCTCCCATAGGGAGTACTTTTTTCACTTCCAGTTCAAAACTGACAGGGCTTTCTGCAATGGTNGGCACATCCAGCACTTGTCCCCATTCTACAGTAGGCAGACATTTCATCTTATCAGGTGTGGTTCTGCCATAGGTACAACCATAATAATCTGCCAAAGGCAGCAGCTGTTCAGATACGAGNTTGGCGGAAAATACTCCATTTTTGCGTATCAAATCCTTGGTCTGTTTTTCCTCACCTATACAAGCCATTACTCCGAGTCCCTCTGAGGAATGATAATATCCAAACCAACAAAAAAGACCAAAATGGGGCTGTCCATCTTCCTGTTTTGTGCCATAAAGAAATAGCGCCTGCGGACAGTAATCATTACCGATTTTAGTTTTTACCTTTGCCATAATGTACATCCTTTCCTTTTTTAATAATTCCTTGAATTCCTTCTTTTCATAATCTAAATAGTACTATATAGAACTTATTCTGTCAAGATGCACATTTTAATAAAGAGCAGTCCTAAGACCGCCCACTCTCTACACATATGTCAACTCATTCAATCACAATTTTATAATACTCTTCCCCATCTTCTTCATATGGTTCTGCATAAAACCGTTTGCCAATCAACGTCCGCAATTTCTGAATATCCTCTAACTTCATAGCGCCAAATTCCTGATAACAAACCGTTTCGCTTTCTTCATTTTCTTTTTCATAAAAATCAGTCACAGACACAAGAAACTCATCCAAAAGTGCTTCAAAAGGAACTTGTGAGATAAATTTCGGCGAAGAATCCTTCTCTCCGTAACAATCAGGCTCCGCTTCAAAAGAAAGTGAAGTAACGTAAATACCTTCCTTTACTATTCCGTAGGGATCCTCTGTCTTATAAATCCCTTCTTCTACTTTCTGAAACTCCGGCTTGGAATATTTTTCCGGTATATAATTTTTAAAGTTTTTCATGTTGCCTCATCTCCTAATTTGAATTTTTAAGTTATTTTATACTGTGATACTAACACAAGCGTGCTCATAATTCAAATAAATTAAAAAGCACCTTCCAATGTATATACCTTTGTAAACCTTTTTTTCTGTTCTTCAGATAGATGATGACTGACCAGAATCAGTGTCAATTCAGGCTTGGACAACAGATTGTTTTCTATTCTGTCTGCATTTTCTTGGTCCAATGCACTAGTGCCTTCATCTACCAAAAGAATTGAACGGTTGTGGAGCAATGCTCGTGTAATCGCCACCCGCTGTTTCTGACCTCCGGAAAGATTACCTCCATTTTCTCCTACAATTGTATCAAGACCATCAGGCATGGACAACAAATCGTTTTCCAATGCACTATCTTGCAATGCTGTCCAAATTTGCTCTTTTGTAAATTCCTTTCCCAAAGTAATGTTATACAAAATCGTATCATTAAACAGAAATACATCCTGCTCAATATAACTTATCTGATGCCATAATTGTTCCGGTCTACAATTCCTGATTTCCCGATTATCTAAACGGATAGAACCCGAATACTCCGGCAGACATCCCAGAATAAGTTTAAGCAGCGTAGATTTTCCGCATCCGGAAGGACCGATTAGTGCATATTTCCCACCTTTTTCAAAATAAGCACTAAACCCTTTAAGAGCATCTTTTTTATTATAACAAAAACTCACATTATTCATCGTAATTCCATTCTGCATAATTTCTATCTGCATTTCCGCTTTTGGTTCTATATAATTTTCAGTAGTCTCACCTATATGTACGGAAATTTTTTCAAAATATGGCTTTGCAGAAGACATAGACAATACATCCTGTGTCATATTACTCAGTCCGGCAGAAAGATTTCCACATAAATTACCACCGCCTGTAAGAGCCCCTTGTAAAATAATTCCCCTGACAGACAATATGCCAATCAACGCAACATGAAACATCTGACAGATAATGTTGACACAACCCATTCCCGCACCAACAAATCCTTTCACATAAGCCAACCGGAACTTCGGGTTTTCTATCTGGTCGCTGGCTTGTTGCGTATCCCGGATAAAGAGTTGATCCTGATTAAAAAAGCGGAGAACATCATAACCTGTCAGCAGTTCCTTTAGTCTGCTCACTGCTTCCGACTGTTTCTGAGTACAAACAGTACCCAAATATTCCATTTTTTTATGAAAAAGTTTTGGAGCAGACAGCATAATCACTGTTGTCACAATTGACGCCACTAACAACGACCAATGAAGGGTAAGCAGCGCTACAATACTGAACGCCACTGTAACTGCCGAACGAATACAGTCATAAAAAGAGTTCCAAGCCAGATTCTCTATTTGGTTGATATCATTTGTAAACTGAGACAAGTATTCTCCAACGGATTGTTCATGAAAACTCCGATAACCTTTTTTCAACAGTATTTCCGATATATCCTGACGGATAGTATTGTTCATGATACGAATCACACGACACCGAAAGAAAGTTTCCACGCCGGTCAGCCCATAGATAAGAAACCAAACAGTCACAAGAACCAGCATCCAGAACATAAATTGATGCATATTCCGGTCAATAATACCTTGAAACGACTGCATCATTAACATGTTCGCTACTACTTGCAGTCCGCACAATATCACCAGAAAAAAAATAACTGATGTGTTTTCCTTCCAATATCTTTTTAAATAATTTATCATATTAATCGACTTATTCGTTTTTATGTTTATCTGCTCCATCTTCGCCCTCCGCAGTTTTGTCCCCTATCGCTAAAACATCATCAGTTAAATAGGAATTATCATAGTTTCCATAATAAATATAATTTGTTCCGGTCTGTACGGTATTCTGGGAATTGTACTGTTCCCTCCATTTCTCCTTCTGAAGCAGTGGCGTATCGTAATTACCCGCACATATATAATTCATTCCGTTTTGCATAAAACATCTGGCAATGTAGAGAAATGGAATAAACGCCACCGGTTCTGCAAGTTCATAAGCTTTTTCTTCTCCACTTTCCAATTCTAATTCCATAGAGCGCAGAATCTGTCGTTCTTCTAATGCATTCAATAATTCTTCCACTTCTTTGCAAGGCATTTCCAGCTGTTTTGCGGCTACCTTCGCTACAAAATAACTTTGTTTACGGCAATGAAGATATTCCAACAGTTCCAGACAACCTTGTCTGGACAAAAGTTCAAACAAACGACGATATTCATCTTTAGGTGCAAGCCATGCAGCATAACCGGCTTTCGGTTCCGGCCAAAGCGTAACAAACGATAAATCTTCCGCATGAATATCCAGCAGAATACCGCCCGGCGTACTGAGCTGACTGAGCATCAATCGATTCAGGCCATCACCCATGTCCGGCTTGCACGTTTCCAGATATCCCATATCTGGTATACCAAGCCCATCGTCAAGCAGATATTTTACGGACGACCAGATCAAACGACAAAGTCTGTCCATGCGCTCCTTCTTAGGAAAAGAACACAGCCATCCACCTATCACATCTTCCACAGCTACGCGCTCGCTTCCGTCTCGTCCAAAAAGAGCATCAATTGTAACCCCTAATTTATCTGCTATAGCGGGTAGTAATGTTACATCCGGTGCACCTCCACACTCCCAACGACTTACTGCCTGACCGCTGATTCCCACCGCCTCTCCCAATTCCTCCTGAGTTATCCCTGCTACCTTACGAAATTTGGAAATCTGTATACCGATTAAGTGATCATTCATTTTACCAGTCCCTCCGTCTCAATCATTACTTGTATTGTATTCCAAAGATAGCTTGAGTTCAAGGCAGGTGTATTTGAGTAAATCCAACTGTTGTTTGGGTTTCCTAAAGTGTCAATTTTACAATAATTCTGCTATCTCTACCGTATCCAATTCTATATGATTGTACATTCTCACAATACCCGCTTTCTTTTTACACATATATATTTTTCAAAACAATACTTATACTTTCTTATATTTACATAGATAAATTCACTGCTATATGATAAAATAAATAATAGGAAGAGGTGTTTACATGATAAATGTAATAATTGATGAATTTACACCCTGCCTTAAAGATTCACGGACAGGAGAACTTGTTCAAACAGAAGTAATCAGAATAAAGAGAAAATCATTTTTGAAAAAATACAATAAAAAGAACGGATGGTACACAAACTGGGATACCCTCGCAGACGAAAATGAAATATACGCATTAGTTGTAGAAGGCTACGTGGACATTCAAGGATTAGTTGCTGTAACACGTAATGATGATATGCAAGCTCTATATATCAGCCGGATGTGCGCCAACCCTGATAACAACAAGCAGATTACAGATGATGTAAAATATCTCGGTGCCGGAGGTCATCTATTTGCAATAGCAACCCAAAAATCGGTTAATTATGGCTATGACAGTTATATATATAGCTTCGCAATCCTCAAAGGAGATTATGGAGGTGTATGATTATGAATGGACAGATGAAGAAATATAAAGAAAGTCTTGCAAATATGTCAGGTCCAATACTGTTAAGCCAATGTCCCAAAGTTAGGATGGACTTAAGGGGACTGATGCAGTATGCAAAGGAAAAAGGTGTAAAAGTCATAGAGCTAACAGAAAAAGAAAAATCAGCGTTCATAAAGGAATAAAACAAAAATATACGAAAACTGTATAGATACACACATTGTTTATGGTTAAAATAAGTGCCAAAAAAACCATGCCAGTAAGCGGTAGTTTTTTGGCACTTTTTTAATGCAAACAATTTTTCACCCTATCGTGCCAAGCTCTCGATACGTCCGCCTAATAATCACCGCCGCAATCACAAAGGTCAGAATATCCGACACCGGCATAGAATAAAGCACCCCATCCAGCCCGAAAAACCGAGGAAGGAGTAACGCAAATCCCACGCCGAACACAACTTCTCGAATCAGGGAAATAGCTGTAGATGCTGCCGCCTTTCCCAATGATTGCAGAAAAATGAATGTTCCCTTATTCACAGTCGCAAAAATCATCATGCAGAGGTAAACGCGAAAGCTCTTAATGGCAAACTGTGTGTAATAAATGCTTTCATTCGCCGCACCAAACAGATTGATAAGCTGCCGCGGAAACAATTCCACAATAATCAGCGCGACAGCGCCCACGATGGCCTCCACGCTTAGCAGACGTGTAAACAAACTTTTCACTCGGTCTTTTCTACCCGCGCCTATATTATACCCAACAACAGGAATGCAGCCCGCCGCTGTTCCTACTGCAATAGATATGACAATCTGGAAGAACTTCATTACAATACCAACTACCGCCATCGGTATTTGCGCATACTGTTCCTGTCCAAATACAGCGTCAAGCGCACCGTATTTCTGAATCATGTTATTGATTGCTGCCATTGCCGCTACCAGCGAAATCTGGGACAGGAAGCTTGTGATGCCAAGCGCCAGATATTTTCCCGCCAACTGCTGATGAATACGAAAGCTTGCCCTTTCCAGCTTCACAGCCTTCATATGGCATAGATACCACACAGCCAGCGCCGCCGTCAAAATCTGACCGAGCACTGTTGCCACTGCTGCCCCCATCATTCCCCATTTGAATATAAAGATAAAGATTGGGTCAAGGATAATATTAGCCACTGCCCCTGCCAATGTAGAAATCATGGCAAACTTCGGGCTTCCGTCAGAACGGATAATAGGGTTCAGCGCCTGCCCGAACATATAAAACGGTATACCTAAGCTAATCCAGAAGAAGTATTCCTTAGAATGGAAGAATGTTTCCTCATTAACGCGCCCACCAAATAGCGTCAGAATCGGCTCTTGAAAAATAAGGTATATTATGGCGAGAACAATACTGCTGACAACACATAACAAAACGGCGCTTCCTATGCTTTTATGAGCATCATCTTTTCGCCCTGCCCCCAGACAAATGCTGACAAAGGCGCAGCAGCCATCTCCTATCATCACGGCAATAGCCAAGGCAATCACTGTCATAGGGAAAACCACTGTATTTGCAGCATTTCCGTATGAGCCAAGATAACTGGCGTTGGCAATAAAAAGCTGGTCTACGATATTGTAGAGTGCCGCTACCAACAGCGATATCACACAAGGAACCGCATATTTTCTCATTAACGTCCCGATAGGCTGCTTTTCCAAAAAATCATTTGCTTTCTGTTCCATAATAAAAACCATCCCTTTCTCCTGACAAAAAAAATAAACGTGCAGCGAAACTGGATTTACGCAGTTACGCTACACGTCGATTATTAGTTTATCTATTTTATTTTTATTTGTCAAAGGGTTTTTTACTTCTTGGGCTATTTTTTTCTTTCGCCATTAAAATATAAAATTATTGAAACAGCAATAGCTACAGTTACAAGACCGAAATATACATATACCCCATGAATAGCAGTCATATCACCGCCTATCAATGTGTAAATCAGCACAGCCATCGTAGAGGCGAGTGAACTTGAAATCTGACGCAGTGTATTAAAAATCGCGCTGCCGTCAACCCGTTCTTTTCCTTCAAGCCCGCTCAGCGCCATTGCGGTTGTCGGTGAATTTAAAGACGACATGGCAACCGTCTGTACTGCAAAGGCGACAGCTATATATATGATTGTCGTATTCTGCGAGAATAAGAATCCCATAACCGAATATGCCGCGAATAAGCCTGTTCCCACGATAAACATCGGTTTGATTCCGACCTTATCATACAATCTGCCTGCGGAAAGAGTCGTGATGACCGATAAAATCGAGCCTACGATTGTAGCAAGTCCATATGCGGTATCGGAAAAGCCTCTGACTGCCTTTGAAAAAATAGGTAAAATCATTGCGTTTCCCATACAAATAAGATACATACAAAGACTTAATATAACGGCTATCCTGAACCCCGCATTCCCAAACACACGCAGATTCAGCATAGGTTTTTCAGACTTTAACTGCAAAACTACAAAAGTACCAAGAAGCAGAAGTCCGACAAGTATCAATCCTCCGCCTTTTATGGTAAAAAGACCGCCGCTTATATTGCTCACTCCGATAAGAAACGCTGCAAATCCGAATGAAGAAAGCGATACATACAGGATGTTCAAGTCTGCCTCTTCCTTATCTGTAATATTTTTCATAAATATGATACCGCAAATGATAATCAGGACTCCGACCATAAACAATGATGTAAAAACGCCTTTCCAGCCAAATGAATCCAGAATCAGCCCTGCATATGTAGGCCCTACAACCGAGGACACCATAGCTGCCATAGAATATGCGCCCATAATCGTTCCATGTTTTTCCTTCGGATAAAGCTTCAGCAGAACAATCTGCGCAAACGATAACAGCATACCGCAGCCTACGGCCTGAAACAATCTGCTTACAAGAAGCATTGGGAAGTTTACGGATAAAATAGCTGCCAGAGAACCGACTGTGAATGCAGTCATTGCGGAAAAGAAATATACTTTGTTCGGTACTCTCTTAATTAAAAACGCTGTTATCGGTATCGTGATTCCCGAAATCAGCGTTGCGCCGCTTGTAAGCCACTGTGCAAGATTGGATGATACCCCGAAATATTCAGTAAAATTCGGTATCATATTTGCCGTTACCGTAGTGGACATTGACGTTATAAACGCCGCCGCAAGCAGCGTAATAAAAATTCCCGTTCTTTGTATATCTGATATATTTTCCTTATTGCTTTTCATATACTTCTCCCATTCTTTTAAAAATATTTTACCCCTTTCATATGTTCTCTTGCTTTCTCTTAGGATAGCGCATTTGTTCGCGCCCTTCCAAATCTTTCCACACAAATATCTCTTTTTCCAAAATCATATAACCATACCAGCTATCCTCTTTCGGAATTGACACTGAACCCGGATTCATATAGATATAGCTATCATGCTCCGTACAGCAGGGTATGTGGGTATGTCCATGCAATAAAATATCTCCCTTTTGTAACGGCGGCAGATTCTGTTCATTATAAAGATGCCCATGCGTGGCGTAAATCAACAATTCTCCTTCTGTAACAATACAATAATCCGCCAGAATCGGGAATTCCAGCACCATCTGATCCACCTCTGAATCACAATTCCCTCGCACACATATAATATCTGCTCTGTGGACATTTAGCATCTCAATTACTTTTTTGGGCGCATATCCAGTGGGCAAGTCGTTTCTCGGCCCATGATAAAGAATATCACCCAACAGCAATAAACGTCCTGCTTTCTCCCTTTCATATGCTTCCAATAACTGTTTACAATAAAATTCTGAACCATGAATATCAGATGCAATCATCCACTTCATACTTTTTCTCCATCGACACTAATGCATTATTGAAATTATACCATAGCCACAGAAGCGATAAAAGTATATCATTCCAATAAGAATTACGAAGTAATTCTTGTAACGCAAGTTGCTGAGCTTGCGTTTATTTTATCATAACCGCCTGAAAGCGGTCAAAGGTCTCATGAAACGCCACTTTTAATTTTTATGCAGTATGAAAATACTCGAAGCCGCAAATTTATACTTTCTTTATATTTTCTTTATTTTTCCATAATTGACTATCTGTTCTATTTAATATATAACATATATATGAGCTGAATCAATTATGAACCAGCCTAATAATTACAGGAAATTTTTTTATTGATTTCCGGCAATAATAAGTAAACAATACAAATAAATAGAAGGAGTGATTCATATGTTAAGACCAGCATTATTTGACAACCGCAGCTATAAACCTATGTTTTTCGAGGATTCTTTTGATAAGATGTTTAACGACGCTTTCAGGGATTTCTGGGGAAGCAATGAACTTGGACGGCACGACGCTTTCAGAACCGACGTAATTGATAATGGCGACAGCTATCTGCTGCAGGCAGAACTTCCCGGTTTCAGTAAAGAAGATATCAATATTGACCTGAAAAATGACCTGCTTACAATTTCCGCTACTCATAAAGAGGAAAAAGATGAGGAAAATCAGAGTAAGTATATCCGCAGGGAAAGATATTACAGCTCGTATTCCAGAAGCTTCAGGGTAAATGGCATTGAAGCAGGCGATATTGACGCTTCTTACAACAATGGTATTCTGGAGGTAAAATTCCCGAAAAAGGATGTAGAAGCGAAGGATACTGTTCAGAGGATTGAAGTGAAATAAAATTTAAGCGAGCGGTTGACCATATTGGCAGCCGCTCAATTTTCCAAAATACTTAAACCAAATTACTTTCACCTTGTTTTTGCCTATATATCTCTTTCAAATCATCAATAGCCATCTCTACATCTAAAGTATGAAATCCAAGCCAGCATTCATTCATCATTTCCGCATCAGCAATTTTATATATTTCGCGGCTAAATTGATTGGTGTAATAATGCCAATAACGATAAGTGTACCCTGCCCAATACATCACTTCCGTAGAATAAGTTGTACCGACTTTTTTCAACCCGCCTACCTCATCATTCAGCTCCTCAAGAATATATTCTTCTCCTGCCCATTGCAATCGGTCATAGACATCATCAAGCGCGGCGGCGGCCTGACTATTCATAAAGGCTTCTATAAATAATGGACAGTCATATCCTTTTTTCAGCGCTAGTTCAAATAATCTGCCCTGAATATCACAAAGCTGCCGTTTATCCATTGAAAGATTTATCATATAATACCCTCCTTTCAAACAGTTCTATTATAACATACAGAATACTAACTTACAATAAAACGTACTTAGTGTCGTCATAAAAGTGTCCTGCTAAACACATCTTGTCGTAACTCTGAAAACACATTATAATAGTGTGTAGCAATATCTATCAAAAACTAAGGAGCGCAACCCTCTATGGACAAAATCTACCACGTTAAAAAGTGGACCCCAAAATCCCCCGTCAAAATAACTGTTCCGGGTTCAAAAAGCATTACGAACAGAGCCTTAATGCTCTCAGCAATGTCAAACTGCACCTGTACGCTTGACGGAGTATTATTCAGCGATGATTCACGGGCATTTCTCTCGTGTCTGCTGAGTCTGGGGTTTGATGTAAAAATAAATGAAGATACTAAACAGGTTATTATTCAAGGTACAGATGGAATAATACCTAATAACAATGCTGTTATTAATGTCCGCAGCGCCGGAACCGCTGCTCGTTTTCTTACCGTGATGCTGGCGCTTGCAGGCGGAGACTATGAGATGCAATCCTCTGCACAGATGGCAAAAAGACCGATGCAGCCGCTTTTATCCATCTTGGAAGCCGCGGGCGCTAAAATAGAGTATTTAGGAGAAGAAGGACACTTCCCCTTCATGCTTCACGCGCATAATCTTAAGTTCTCGGATGTTACAATTGACACATCCTTAAGCAGCCAGTTTGCCAGCGCTTTACTTATGGCAGGATGCCTGCTGCCGGAAGGTCTTTCTCTAACCATGACCGGAAGCAGAATGTCAGGTTCGTATATACAGATGACTCTTTCCATGATGGAACAATTCGGTATAAGCTTTTCAGAAAAAAATAACGACACTGGAGAAAAAACCTATATTATCCCGGGAAAACAGGAATTTGGGCTCCCCCAATTTTTAATTGAACCGGATTTGTCCGGCGCGGCATATTTTTATAGTCTGGCACCGCTGTTCGGCATTGATGTACTTGTCCGAAATGTGCATCATAAATCCTTACAGGGTGATATAAAATATGTGGAGCTTCTATCGAAGCTGGGATGCTGCCTTGAGGATACGGAAGAAGGATTATGGCTAAAAGGAAACGGCATCACTCATTTCACAGGACAGACAGTAGATATGAAAGACTACTCCGACCAAAGCATGACATTTGCAGCTATATCCGTTTTCGCCGATTCGATAACGGAAATAATAAATATCGGTCATATCCGTTTTCAGGAAACAGACCGTATGGCGGCTATTATAAATGAGCTTTCACGTATGGGAATACGATGTGAAGAAATTCCTGAAAAAGAAGGCATCCGAATCTATCCGGGCAAGCCAAGCCCCGCGCTTATCCATACCTACGAAGACCACCGAATGGCAATGGCATTTACGCTGGTCGGTATGAAATCTGACGGTATCGACATCGACGATCCCGGCTGCTGCGCCAAGACTTTTGAGAACTATTTTGATTTAATCGACAGTTTGTACTAAAACATAATAGCATAAGGAGAAAAATTATATGTGGATTGAAGGAAACTACCGCCGAAACCTAATGGACATGCACATCGATGACTGGAACCCCAAATTCTTAAGCCGTCTCAATGTAGACGAATATGTAGACGCGCTTAAAGACGCCGGAATTCAGGCAGCAATGGTGAAGGGACGCCCCCATACAGGACTTGCCTATTACCCTACAAAAATCGGCAGAATGCATAAGGGACTTAACGGATTTGATTTTTTTGGCACTATAGTTAAAAAATGCCATGAAAACGGCATTGCAGTAGTCGCTTACTTTTCCCAGATTTTTGACAATTGGGCATATGAGAATCATCCTGACTGGAGGCTTGTGACCGCTGACGGCAAAGGAATGCAGGAATACCGCGGAACAAGCGATTTTAAATCAGGACGCTACGGCATTATGTGCCCGAATAATGAGGAATATCGAGAGTATGTCAAAGCGTGTCTGACAGAAATGAATGAAATGTACGATTTTGAAGGAATGTTTCTGGATATGACCTTTTTCCCGGAAGTATGCTATTGCCCAAGTTGTAAGAAAAAATACAAAGAAGAGACAGGAAAAGAAATTCCAAGAATCGTTGACTGGAACAGTCAAGATTGGCTTGACTATGTTTATAAAAGAGATGAATGGATGGCGGAATATGCTAAGTTTGCTACCGCATGTGTGAAAAAAATCAAGCCGGATGTAACTATTGAGCATCAATTTTCAAGAATCACGGGACCATGGGTAGATGGAAGCTCAGAGCTTCTTTTAGACGCTATAGACTGCGCTAGCGGAGATTATTACGGTGGATTTCTGCAACAGACGTTCATCAATAAATATTATAAGAATGTTTCTCCGTATCTTCCATTCGTATATCACACTTCCCGCTGTGACCCTGCGCTCGAATATCACACTACGACTAAGACGGAAGAAGAACTGCTATTGCATATAATTACGGCATTGGTGCATAACGGAGCATTTTTACTGGTAGATGCAATTAATCCTGATGGAAGCATAGTTCCTGATGTATACCATACTATTATGAAAAAAGTCTACGGGATAACCAGACAGTATGAACCTTATGTAAATGGCAATCTCTATCATGATGCAGCGATTTGGTTCGCAACTCATGCAAAATACGACCCCACAGAAACAAAATGCGGGATTATGGACAAAGTCTTTTGGCCAAAATACTATACAGAATCTCCGATAGCTGCAGCATCAATACTTCGGGAAAACAATGTTCCTTTCGAAGTAATTGGAACCAAAAATATCAGAAACGAGAAAGCAAAAGTTCTGATTTTATCCCATGTAGCGAACATCAGGGATGAGGAAATGGATGAGATAGAGACCTATCTCAATAACGGCGGCAATTTGTTAATAAGCGGACCTATCGGAAATGAGAGACTGGAAAAATTAATTGGCGTCAAAGTCATCGGACGTACAGAACACAATTTCACTTATATGAGTCCGACAGAAGCAGGTGCAGAGCTATTTACAGGCTTCAGCCATTTGGCACCTTTAACCATTGATATGCATCAGACCGAGGTTGAAATAGTAGATACACAGAATCTGACTGTTCTGGCAACTGCCACGCTTCCCTACACTTTGACGGGAACCAGCGAGTTCGCAGCAATCCATTCCAATCCTCCCGGAATATATACGGACAGCCCTTGCGCACTTCTTAAACAAGTAGGCAACAGCAAAATCATCTGGACAGCTGCCCCGATTGAAATGTCCCGGCCATACATGAGCCGCCAGGTATATTTACGCATGGTAGATTATCTACGCGGAGAAGCATATTTTACCTCAAACGCGCCGAAGTTTGTGGAAGTTCTGGAATGGAATAAAGACGGCATTGATTATTTCGCAGTGATAAATGAGCAGGAAGAGTCCCCCATTGCTCCTATGTACGATATCACTATTGAAGTTAAAGGCGCTGCCGACAGAAAAGCATATCTCCTGCCACAGAAAACAGAGTTGGAAACCGAAACGATAAACGGAGATACCCTGAAAATCCACGTGCCTAAGCTTGAGATTTTCCATATCATTCAACTCTCATAAAATAGATAATTGCGAAACCAATATCTCGAGTGACGAACTCGGACAAAATAAACAAAAAAAGGGGCTCATTGCGGAGCAAAGACGCCCCGTTTTTTGTTTATTTTGCCCAAGTTCTGGTTATTGTGATAAAGTTTCGCAATTATCTAAGATAATAAAAGATAATCAAAAAATTATATATTTTCAATATGTAGTTGTGCAATATATACAAAACATAAGCAGGTGCTCTGCCGCCGTAGTCCACTGAAAGTGGACTTATACTTTAGCGAGGTCATTTCGAGCTTAGTACCGCTACTGGCGGCAATGCAGCGAAAGCGTGCCTGCGTTGATTTGTATATATTGTACGACGGTCGTCTTGAAAAACAAAACTTCATAATTATCTAAAGTAATATATAAAATGCCCCACCGACCTTAAGCCAGTGGGGTACTTTTTAAGACTATTCACCATCTTCTACATTATGTTTCTTCTTACCGGAACCTATAAACATATCATAAATACACGGAATCACAATCAATGTCAGCAACGTTCCATAAACCAGACCGCCAATTGTAACTACAGACATAGGCTTTGACATATCCGCTCCCATATCATTACTAAACGCCATAGTACTAAGCGCAAGAATTGTTGTCAGTGCCGTCATCATAACGGGACGCATTCTGGTTCTTCCTGCTTTCAGGATTGCCTCCCTTTTCTCCATGCCGCTCTCAATCAGCTGATTGACATAGTCAACCAATACGATACCGTTATTAACAATGATACCCGACAACATGACGAAACCAATCAATGCTATTACGCTCACTTCGCTTCCGCTGATAAAAAGTCCAAGAAGTCCTCCCGTAAAAGCAAGCGGAATCGTAAATAATATGATAAACGGCGAGAGCAGGGACTGGAACTGCGCTACCATAATCAGGTACATGAATATAATCGCAAGTATGAGCATCAGATAAACCTGCTCCATGGCGTCAGTTATCGACTCATTTTCGCCGCTCATTGTGTAACTGTATCCTGCCGGCATTTCATAATCCTTAAGCGCCGCTTCCACATCTTCCGACACAAAGCCTACATTATAACCATCCGCAATAGCTGCGCTTACTGCAATGTATCTGGTCTGGTCGATTCTGTTTACGGATTTAGGCGCTTCTGTAATTTCAAACGTGGCAATATCCGATAGCTTGATCTTTTCGATTGTCCCGTCCTGCTTGGTTCTTTCAATCTCCAAATCTTTTACCAGTTCTCTTGTCAACGCCATATCACTCGCGTTCTTTACATATACGTCATACTCTTTGACTTCTGTTTCAAAAGTGGTAGCGCTTGATGAAGCCGCAAGTTTGGGCTGAATCTGTGCAAATACCTGTGCAACCATAAGCCCATGCTCAATTGCTTTATCTCTGTCAATGATAATTCTTAATTCTCCCGTGGATTCTTCAAGACCGTCAGATACATCCTCCGTACCCTCGACTCCGCCTACAATATCCGCTATATCTTTCGCAATGCTCTGCAGTGTATCCAAATCACGCCCCTTTATCTGAATGGTTATTCCGCTTCCGCCCAGGGCGCTCATATCCATATTCGATGTTTCGATTTCCGCCTCTGCCTGATTCGCCTCCAGAATATCTGCTATATTTGCATTTATATCCATCGCTATTTCTTCATTATCTTTTTTCTTATCATCACTTAATGATATGTAAATACTGGTTTCATTGGTAGCGGAATTTCCGCCCGACAGCATACCCAGTGAAGAAGAACTTGCCATGGCGCCCACGTCTACCACATCTTCCATTTCCATTATCTTTTCCACTATCTGGTCTGTTACCTCTCCGGTGTCCGTAAGCGCAGTATCCTTAGGCATTGACAATGTCATAGACATCTGAGGGCTGTCCATATCAGGCATGAATGCGATACCTTTAGAATAAGCTGCCAGTGCACTCACTACCAAAAGAGCCAGGACCAATATCAGCACTATTGGCTTAAACCTAAGTGACAGTTTCAATACTTTTTCATAGAAATCCATCAGCTTACCGAAAAATTTACTTTCCTTCTGTGGCTTTGACTTAGAGAGTACGCCTGCTCCCATTGCCGGTACTACCGTCATCGCCACAAGCAGACTTGCAAACAGGGAATAACCAATAGTAAGTCCCATGTCCACAAACAGCTGTCTTGTTATACCTTCCGTAAACACGATTGGAAGAAAAACGCAGACCGTAGTGAGTGTAGATGCCGTAATGGCTCCCGCCACTTCTCCTGCTCCCTTTATAGCCGCTTCCTTAGCCGAATATCCTTCATTCCGCAGTCTGTAAATATTCTCAATTACAACTATGGAGTTATCCACGAGCATACCTACGCCAAGTGCCAGTCCCGATAAGGAAATAACATTCAGTGTCACTCCGCTGAAGTACATGCACACAATCGCGGTTATAATACTGATTGGAATAGAGCACGCAACTACTGCCGTAGGCCTCCAGTCCCTCAGGAACAATATCAAAATCAAAACAGCAAGAATAGCTCCAAACAATACATTATTTATTATGGAGTCCATAACAAGATCTATATAAATACCCTGATCCATAAGTGTAATCAGAATCAGTTCTTCTTTTTCTTCTTTCAGCTCTTCAAATTTTTCAAGTATCCTGTCAGATACATCACCTGTGGAATACCCTGTCTGCTTCTGAATTGTAATCAGTATTCCCGGTTCACCGTTGATGTTTGCATAAATATCATCAGTGTTATCTGTCATAAACACATCGGCAACGTCCTCAAGAGTAATGACATCTACGCCGTCCATTTCAGGATTCATAACCGGCATTTGCTTGAAAACTTCTAAATCTTCCGGCTTATCTCCTATCCTTACAAGATAATCAATACCTTCCTCTGTAACATAACCTGCGGGCATGGAGAAATTCTGCGCCGCCAGAAGGGATTTGACGGTATCCACAGTAAGGATTTTGCTCATATCAGCCTGCTCATATGCATTCTCCCTTGCTTCTTCCAATTCCGTCTCACCGTCGATGACCTGCTGCATCGCGTCGTCGAGCTGACTGCCGGTATCATTAAGCTGCTCTTCACCATCTTTGAGCTGACTTAATGCGGAATTGATCTGTCTCTGTCCGGCACTAAGCTGCGCCTCGCCTTCTTCAAGCTGCGCAAGCGCCGCCGCATACTCTTCCTCACTCATAAAGGCCCGGCCTGCTTCAAGCTGCTTTTTGCTTTCTTCCAGCTCTTTTCGCTTATCATTCAATTCCTTCTGACTGTCTTCCAGTTTCTTCTTATTGTTTTCCAGCTCCGTCTTTGCGTTATCAATCTCAGTCTGCCCGTCCTGAACTTCCTGTTTGGCGTCGGCAAGTTCCTGCACCGCGCCCTCCATTTCTCCGTCGATATATCCAAATACCTTTTCATTAATGGCATCTATCTTCTCCTGTCTGATAATAACATTAATACTCTCTTCTACCAGACCGGTAGCGCTGGCTGACGCAACACCCTCAATACTTTCCAGTTCGGGAATCACTGTGTTCTGCGTCATCTCACTTACCTCGGCTTCCGTCATATCCACGCCTCCGACAGCAGCGATCATAACAGGAAGCATATCCGGATTCAGCTTCATAATAATGGGATTTCCGACAGAATCACTCCAATAACTCTTAATCTGATCCAGATTCTCTCTGATTTCCAGAGATACCGCATTCATATCCGTGGACTGTGAGAATTCCAGAATCACTACAGAATAATTTTCACTGGATACAGAACTGATACTCTCAATATTGCTGACCGTCGCCATAGATGCCTCAACCGGCTTGGTCACCACCATTTCCACAGTTTCCGGACTTGCTCCCGGATAAGTCGTCATAACGATTACATACGGAAGACTGATGCTTGGCAGCAAATCTACCGACATTTTCGTAAATGAAACAACTCCGAGTACAATTGCAAGAACCACCGCTACCAAAACGGTATACGGTTTTTTGACACTGAATTTTCCTAACATGTGCATACACCCTTTTCTTTTTCTTCTATTTCATTTTTCAAATTCATGTGCTATTCTTTATTTATCTACCTATTCGTAAAAAAGCGCATATTAAAAGTATATTGCGAAATTAATTTTCTGACAATATACTTTAACATTTTTTTTAAAATTTTCATATAATAATTCTACTTAAAATTGATAAAATTTTTTGTTACTGCTTTTTCATTGGTATGCTGCAATATAATTGCCGATGTCGGCGGAAGTGTAATACTTACCTTGCCTGCACTAACGGAATATTCTTCCGGCTCTGTTGTAAATCCATCCGCTGTTGTAAGCATCAACCGATTTAACGTACACTCTTTCGGAGTTCCAAGATACCAGACAGACAGCGTTTTAGTAATTTCATAGTTATTATTGTTAATAAGGATTGCTGACTGCTTCTCTTTCGTNAAACGCCCATATCCTATTACNTTATAATCTGCTTCCATATATTTCAGCGAACCCGTCAGGAATTCCTTGTTCTGCTTATGGATTCTGATTATTTCCTTATGGAACTCCAACAGCTCCTTATCCTCGTGTCCCCAAGGATAGCTGCGCCTGTTATCCGGGTCCGTAAATCCACATACGCCTACCTCGTCTCCATANTAAATGGTAGGAGCNCCGGGCCATGTCATCTGGATTACTACCGCTTCTTTGAGTACGGCTTTATTCACTCCCTCATTGGCAGCTTCCGGCCCCAGTGTATTCATACGTCCCACTCTGTGATTCGTGCGCGTCAGAAATCTGGAATGNTCATGATTTGACAATTCATTCATGGATGTCTGNAATGATGGCATNGTATAGCATGCTCCATGATATTTCATCGATTCCCAGAAACTTCCCGCATTTCCCCGCAGGTCTTCCCGATAATCATCACTGTGCTTCTGCATACCGGTTAAAAACCATGTCACCGGCTCCATAAAAGCATCATAATTCATAATAGTATCCCACTGGTCACCCTGCAGCCAGTCTTTCGGATTTCCATAGTGTTCCGCCAGAATAATNGCATCCGGATTTGCTGTTTTTACTGCTTTCCTGAATTCTTTCCAGAAATGATGATTAAATTCCGGACTGCGGCCTAAATCCGCCGCCACNTCAAGCCGCCATCCATCCGCATTATATNGCNNGGAAACCCATTTTTTTGCAACCTTGAGTACATAGTCAAACAGTTCTTTTGAATCCTCATAATTCAGTTTCGGCAGNGTATTATATCCCCACCATCCGTCATATGCCCCATTATATGGCCATTTATCGCTCTGAAATTGAAAATAATTATGATATGGGCTCTCTTTTTCAATAAAGGCTCCCTTTTCATATCCCTCCACATCTTCATATATTCTCTCTCTGTCCATCCACTTATTGAAAGAGCCGCAATGATTGAAAACNCCGTCCAGAATTACTTTAATACCTCGCTTATGCGCCTCACNTACAACTTCGGCAAAAAGCGCGTTACTTGCTTCCAGATTTTCTTTATTGGCAATACGATTAATATATTTCGACGCAAANCGGTTTTCTCGCTGCCCGGGCTGCAATATATCGCCATNATCATTTACTATTCTCCCGATATGNGGGTCAATATTATCATAGTCCTGTATGTCGTATTTATGATTAGACGGAGATACAAAAAGCGGATTAAAATAGATTACATCAATACCCAAGTCCTGTAAATAATCCATTTTNTCCAGAACGCCCTGTAAATCNCCGCCATAGAATTCCCTTACTCCCATTGCCGCAGGATATTTATTCCAATCGTCTACTTTAACACTTCCGTCATCAATGTAACAGTATTCGTTTGTCAGCACATCATTAGAAGTATCCCCATTATAAAAGCGATCTATATATATCTGNTAAAANACAGCCCCTTTTGCCCACGAAGGAGTTTTGAAACCCGGAATGACTTGAAAATGATAATGCGGATCNATATCTTTAACTACGCCTCTCATATCGTAGAAACAATCAATCTTTCCTGCCCGTATTTCAAAATAATAACTCAACTTCTCATTCTCCAACTGTTCTTTATGAGAATAATAATCAAAGTATTCATCTGATTCGGTTTTTAACATCATATGNTTTTCGCCTTTACTGACAAAAAACACTCTATCTATATTATTTCTGGCGCATCGGAAACGAATCGTCAGCTCATCATAGGCGCTTGGTTCAGCCGGAGAAATATAGTTTTCAGTAGTATCGCTGAATAATGCTTTTCTGTTAAAAACAGGGCGCATAGATGCAATATACTGATAGTTTTTTTCTGCCTTATAAAATTGATTTATATCCATACACTAAGCCTCCACATAAACGCGATAAATTAATTTTATACTATATGTAGTGGATATTCAAGAGTTTATATACAATAAAACAGANAATAAACTGACTGAAAGACAGTAAAAAAGACAGTTCATTATGTACTGTCTTTTTTAGAGAAGGTATTTCTTTCTTATGGGGTATAGCAAAAAACTATATATAATGTATTGGGGGTTACAAGTGTATATTAGCATAGCCCTAAAAATGCTGCAATAATAAGTATCCACAAATATTACAAATTGACCTTTGCATTTTTGTACAAATTGCACAAATCGTATTAATAATCTATANGCTATAAGTTTCTGTACTATTGAAACAGCGCNTCAAACTCCGCTCTGCTGATTCTTTCTTTTTCCAATAACAGCTCTGCACATTTATGCAGNACTCCCTCATGCTCCATAATAATATCTTTTGCTTTCTGATAACACTCGTCAATAATAGCCTTGACTTCTTTATCTATTTCGCCTGAAATGATTTCGCTGTGGTTCTTGGCATGTGCCAAATCTCTNCCGATAAATACCTCGTCATCATTATCATCATAGTTTATTACGCCGATATTATCAGACATTCCATATCTTGTAACCATTCTGCGGGCAACNTTAGTCGCTTTCTTAATATCACTTGAAGCGCCGGTTGTAATGTCGTCGAANATAATCTCCTCCGCAATACGTCCGCCCAGAGATACCATGATATCCTCTTTCATCTTGCCTTTCGTCAGGAACATCTCGTCTTNCTCCGGCANCGGCATGGTATACCCTGCTGCCCCGATTCCGGTTGGAATAATAGAAACCGTATATACAGGTCCTACATTCGGAAGCACATGGAATAAAATCGCATGTCCTGCCTCATGNTATGCCGTAATTTTCTTTTCTTTATCGGATATNACACGGCTCTTTTTCTCTGCGCCAATCCCTACTTTAATAAATGCCTTCTTAATATCTTCCTGCTTTACAAAAACTCTTCTCTCCATTGCCGCATTGATNGCCGCCTCATTCAAGAGATTCTCCAAATCTGCGCCCGTAAAGCCGGCTGTCGTCTGNGCAATCTGNTCCAAATCCACGTCTTCCGCCAGCGGTTTGTTCTTGGCGTGAACCTTCAGTATATCCTTTCTTCCTCCGACATCCGGCGAAACAACGCTGATTTTCCTATCGAAACGCCCCGGTCGTAAAATAGCAGGATCTAANATATCAACACGGTTGGTAGCTGCAAGCACGATAATACCTTCATTTACNCCGAAACCATCCATTTCAACCAATAACTGATTCAGTGTCTGCTCTCTTTCATCATGTCCGCCGCCCATACCGGTTCCCCTGCGTCTTGCCACTGCATCAATCTCATCTATGAATATGATACATGGCGAATGCCTTTTCGCCTCTGCAAACATATCACGTACNCGGGATGCACCGACACCAACGAACATCTCTACGAAGTCCGAACCTGAAATACTGAANAAAGGTACNTTTGCTTCTCCCGCAATCGCTTTGGCGAGCAGGGTTTTACCCGTACCGGGCGCTCCTTCAAGCAATACGCCCTTNGGGATTCTGGCTCCGACTCTGGTAAACTTTCCGGGNTCTTTTAAAAACTCTACGATTTCCTCTAACTCTTCCTTTTCTTCTTTCAGCCCGGCAACTTCATCTAATGTAATTTTATTATCTCCCAACGANAGCCTCGCACGGCTTCTGCCGAAATTCATCATTCTTCCATTGCTGTTATTCGCAGCATTTTGGGAATTGAACATTACGAAAAAGAAAACGCATATAATCGTAACAAGCAGAATCGGAAAAACGCTGTTAAGGAACCAGCTTTCTTCCGGCACTTCTTCTACGGCAGGATCTATGCCGTATTCCCTGATAAAACTCTCTATTTCCGTAACATCCGTTACATAAAGAATTTTTTCTTCTCCGCTCTTTAATGTAATCTCAACGGAGCCTGTNGGCGTTTCCCTGTTCGGACAGATTNTGACCATCGCCACATTATCTTTCTCCATCTGGCTTTCAAACTCGCCCCTTGTATAATTGTTTCCCCGCACTTTCCATGTTCCAATCCAGACAGTAAAAAACANCAGGGCCATAATAACAANAAAATATAAATAATAACTCTTANTACTATTCTTATTCAAANTATACCTCTTTCTCTACAATAATAAAAAATCTATTCGCAACCCTTAGCACCTTACGAATCTTTATCGTTAGGATTCAAATTTTACAATACCGATATATGGCAGGTTTCTATAACGNTGGTCATAATCCATGCCATATCCTACAACGAACTCATCAGGAATCTGAAATCCTGTGTAATCAGCCTTCACATCCACCACTCTGCGCTCCGGCTTGTCCAATAAGGTACAAAGCTTCACATCTGCNGCGCCTCTGCCCTTNAGTAATTCCATCAAATAACTTATCGTTCTCCCTGTATCAACNATATCTTCTACAACCAAAACGTTCCTGCCTTCCAAAGGCTCATCCANATCTTTTATGATTTTNACAACTCCGCTTGATTCAGTACTGCTGCCGTAACTGGACACAGACATAAAATCAATGGATATGGGAACTGTAATTCTCTTGGCAAGTTCGCACATAAAAAAGCTTCCGCCTTTTAAAATACATACCAGATGTATACTTTTACCGGAATATTCTTTACTGATCTGCTCTCCCATCTCCCGAATCCGGGCGTTTACCTCTTCTTCAGATAATAAAACATCTACTCGTTCAGCCATTATTCTCCTCCTCTTAACTGTACCTGTAAGATACGCCTCGTACTTTCATCCACCTTATAATACTGACTTATTCGATAGCCCGGTATCCACAGGATATGCGCCCCGTCAGCCAGTAAATAAATACGTTCCCGCTGTGTTTTGGGAATTTTCTCATTAACCATATATTCTTTTATGGATTTTTTTTGCATGGCAGTGTTTATAGTAAGATAATCCCCTGCCTGCCTTGTTCTTAACAATAAATTCCTAGTTATTTTATCACAATCGAACCATTTAGTATATGTTTTTTCTGGAATAATTTGACCTTTTTTACAAAAAAGCTCTTCCCCGTCCAAGTATTTAAACGTCATAACGCCAAGTTCCGGAACTGTTACTTCACCCGGTATTGGAATTGAAATAGGCGGACATTCAGGTATATCCAATTCGCCGCGTATGATAAGCTTATCATATTCCTTATAAGCTTTTAATCCATAAGGAAGTGAAATCTCTTTACAGCCGTCTTTTCCGGTCAGTTTAAGCAGCGCCTCAATATGTTCCCTTGTAATATCCTTTCTGTAAGGCGTCAACTGCTCCATTCCCCTTAGCAGAAGCGCTTTCTGCAAATATGAATCTTCCGCACGGAAAAAATTTAAGTCTAACGCCAGTTCTTTCTGAGCCGTACTTATAACACATCTTTTATAAGCGGATTCCGTCTGTTTCTGCACAAAAGTTTCCGTTTCAGCCAGAATGTCCGCTGTGTCTCCCAGATGTGACATAACATTTCTGCATATTTGTTCCTCTGCAAATGGAATAATATGATGCCTGATCCTGTTTCTGGCATAAGTATCTTCGTTATTGGTACTGTCTATACAAAACCCGATATTTCTCTTAGCCAGATATGTCTCTATTTCTGCTCTGTCCAGACACAGCAGAGGGCGTATAATATGCTCTCTTACCGGGCGTATGCTTCCAAGACCCTTAAGCCCACTGCCCCGGAATAAATTAAACAGCAGCGTTTCCGCTCTGTCGTTATTATTATGCGCAACAGCTATCTTGTATGAACATCCGTCTGCTGCCTGTACCGCCGTCTCTTCAAACGCCTGATAGCGAAGCCTGCGCCCCGCTTCCTCCTGTGACAGCCCATTCTCCTTAGCATACCCTTGCATATCCACTTTCTTAAGGAAAAAAGGAATTTCAAGCTTCCCGCACAACTGTCGGGTATAATCCGCATCCTGATCTGCATCCTCGCGCACGCCATGATGTATGTGCACTGCCAGCAGTTTGAAGTCCATCTCTTTTTGCAATTCCCATAACATTACAAGAAGACAGACGGAATCTGCACCGCCGGACACTCCCATTACAATGATATCACCCATGGAAATCATCTTATTTTCTTCTATATATTTTTTTACTTTCACATAAATATCTTCTGTCTTTTCCTTCATCTTAATAGCCTTACTCTTTTCTTATCCTGTAAATTTAAATTCCTGCAAATTTAAATCTACTTCCATATTCCTATGACCAGCACCGTCATGTCATCCCGCACATGCCCCCGGCTCTGACGAATACAATAGCCTAATATCTGATTGGCAATCTCATCAGGATTTGTATTCGATATTCTTCCGATAATCTCTGTAAGAAACTCCTCTCCTGCCCCCTGAGAAACGGCATCCAATATGCCATCGGAAAGCATGATCACATAATCGCCATCCTGCAGCTGCCTATGCACCACCTCTGGCTCTATCTGTCCGAATATTCCCAACGGCAGATTCTCCGCAGACAGCCTGTCCACCATATTGCCGCGCTTAATATATGTACATGCGGCGCCCACTTTAATGAAATCGCAGCTGCCCGTATAAAGATTCAATTCACAGATATCCAGTGTGGACATATCCTGTTCCCGGTCGCGCGCCGACAGCGCACCGTTAATTATCTGAACTGCCATTTCTTTACGAAATCCGGCCTCCATGAATCTCTCCATCATTTCTATAACTTTACATGACTCCTCACATGCATTCTCTCCGGAACCCATACCATCCGAGAGAACTGCTGCCACTCTGCCCCGTTCTATTTCAAAGAAAGAATAATTATCTCCCGAAGTTTTTTCCGTTTCCTTTACCGCTTTGGCAATTCCAGTTAATATATAAAATGCCGGTTCCTCCAGAAAATGATATGTATTCCACTCTTTTGCCATGAATAACGGCTCATTCTTAGATGGGCGAATCCGGATATTCATTTCCACAGAAAGCATGTCCGCTACATCTGCCACAATAACACGCCCCATACGCTGCACTTTCATCATAAGTCCCATTTCAAGGTGTCCATCATCATTTTCCACTACAAATACTCTTTTTAATGTGATTCCCGCCTCTTTCAAAGCACGTGCTATTTTCTTATATTTCCGTTCTCCCATAGGGCGATAGCGATATGTCTCCTTTGCAACATCGGACATTATAAACGCCATTTCTTTAAGGTGATCCGCCATTAGCCCTTTACTTTCACATATTTTTTTCTTCCATAGATATTCCTGTCTGCTCTCGTCTTCAATAAAGACATCATCTGATTCTTCTTCATTATCAAAAAGCTCCGCCAAGTCCATGAAGGATTCCGCATAGCCTAAGAGCTTCTGCCTGCCATATTCCGGTATCATTGCTACTGTTCTGTCAGCCCTTCTCTCCGCCTGCCTTCTCATATCATAATATGCCTCCCTCTCCATACCGAATGTCTATATTCAATATATGTGATGGTTGTCCATATTATTCTAGTATTTTATTCAGCGCTCTCCTTTATCGGTCTGCGGGTTAAAATGTAAAGTTTATAAAAATCAAAAAGCAGATTCAATATACGTACGGTACGCTCTTAAACCTGCTTATCTTTCATCTTTAAAAAGAATTTCTCCTTCATATACCAGACCGAGCCTATCCTTGGCAATGTCCTCAACGTACTTCTTGGTCTGAGTATATTTCCCATATTCTTCTATTGCTTCGGTTCGCGCCTCCTCTGCGGCGATTTCCTGCAATAATGCCGCTTCCTTCAGTTCGTAAGCTTCTTTTTTCGCCTGAAGCTCTACACTTTTAATTGCCACCACAACCAACATCATTAATACGACTATCGTTACCAGAACCATACCCGTCCTGTTTTGGCGCTTCTTACGATATGCTGCCTTTCGAGCCATTATGTTTCTCCAATCGATATATACTTCCATTTTAATGTTTACATAAAACCATTTTAACCACTTTTATGCAAACCGTCAACCTATTTTTTATGTAATTTTGACATTTTTTTATTTTTTTTCTAAAAAATTTAGTTATTTTTCCTAGCATCTTAAGCAGCCAATTAACTGGTTTTACTATAATTTGTAGTATCCTGAACAAAATACGCATTATCTTGTATATACATGTTGACATAATCTGTACAAATTTTTTACTAACCAGCCATTTATAACATGCCATACCAAGCATGGCGCCTATTACTGTAAACCATCTCAAAATTCCGTTGTTTTCCCGATAGAGCATATTAAAAACACCCAGACCACATGCAAACCAGAAAACAAAGTCTTCCAATGATATCCATATAGCTCCATGTTTTATCAATTTCCTTATAATCAAAAACCAGTCATAAACAAAAGTAATGATAACTCCCATAAAAACAGAATGCAGAAAAAAGACCGCTTCCTGTACTATATCCTGACTCATACATCACCTACTTAAATAATCTTGCCAGCAAAGATTCCCCTTTAGAGTTATATCCGACAGTCTCCGAATAAGTAAAACTATCTATCCTACCGTCTATATCAACTTCTCCTTTGTCCAATGACAGTCTGCTGACATGCAGTTCACTTCCTTTTATCATCAGCATTCCCTGTTCTGTCTCTAACAAAATCTCGTTAACGTCGAAGGACAATACATCATTTACGCCGCTTATAGTACATGTCCTTCTATTGGTGAGCATGAGTTTGTGCATCTTTTTGTTTACGCTGTTTAAGTCCTCCATACATACCTCCTATATATCCCTTTCAGTTTAAATGTATGCATGGTGCTTAATGATTATTCAAATAATTTAACTTAAGGCAAATAGCGGAATAACTCCTTCGCCTCTTCTTTGCGTACAGTCTCCTGTACGGACAAAACTTCCACCTTTACCTCTTTATTTCCAAATTGAATCAGGATAACGTCTCCTTCTTTAACATTCGCAGAGGCTTTCGCCGGTCTGTCATTGATAAAAACCCTGCCTGCATCACATGCCTCATTTGCTACGGTGCGACGCTTGATTAAACGCGAAACCTTTAAATATTTATCTAATCTCATATATCATATCTCCTTCTTATCACTCAAACATCTCGGCTTTAGCTTTAGAAGAAAAAAACCTGTATTGTGCGAACATATAATAACGCACATACAGGTTTTATTTTCTCGCTTTTACGGATTACAATTAGTTAAGAGAATCCTTTAAAGCTTTACCAGCTTTAAATTTCGGTACTGTAGATGCCGGAATCTTCATAACTGCACCGCTCTGAGGATTTCTACCCTCTCTTGCTGCTCTCTTTGAAACTTCAAAAGTACCAAAACCAACTAACTGTACTTTTCCGCCTTTTTTCAATTCGCCAGCAACAACGTCTGTAAATGCTTTTAATGCCTTCTCTGTATCCTTCTTGGATAATCCTGCCTGATCAGCCATAGCCGTTACTAATTCTGCCTTGTTCATTTTAACTCCTCCTCTTAAATGAGTTTCATTGTATTGAAGTTTCTCTTTTGAAACATCTATATACATTTATATATGCTTTTGTTAGCTATGTCAAGGTAAAAATGCTATTTTTTAGGGTTTTTTTACTTATTTACATTAATTTTACTAATTTCCACTTACGGTGTTGTCAGAGGACGTAGTGCCTGTGGAAGCAGATGATGTAGTTCCCGATGATGCAGATGACGTACTTCCGGTTGACGTACTGCTGCTATTGCTGTTTCCTGTCACTGTGTTATCAACTTCCAAATCAACAAAGGAATAAGTGATATCCTTCCCGTCGTCATAAAGATATATCGTATAACTCTTGGATTGATAACCCGTTTTCCTTAATGATATTGTGTGTCCACCGGTTACCTTTGCGAAATTGACCGGTAAAATCCCTAAATAGCTCCCATCCATATACGCCTCCACGCCACGCGGAGCATCTATATAAACCTGATTACCTGTTACTGCATTTTCTACCTTTTCACTGCTGCTGTCATTTGTACTGCTTTCATTTCCCTCAGCTTCTTCTTCCATAGTAAAACTTAAGCTTGCATATTCGGAACCTACCTGAATATATTTTGTCAATGTCTGATATCCGTCTGCTTTTAACTGAATCCGATGAATTCCATAGGATAGCTCCACGTCCTTACTTATATCCACCTTCTCCCCGTCGATGCGTACCTCTGCATCGCTTGGTTCTATCGAAAACAGAATCTTCCCTGTTTTGTCCTTTACGATTTCAAGGTCGCCTACATTCAATATTACCTCTCTGTCCCTTTCAACTATAACGTCTTTAGTACAGCTTGCGTTACCGTTGGAAAGCAGCACCTGATAGGTTCCCTCGGGCACAGTCAAAAGCATATTTTCCGTAATCTGCGCAATAACAGTACTGCCTATTTCAATCCAGCCTCCGATAAGCGCCTGGTCATTGGAAAGCCGGAGATATCCATGACCTTTTTCAACTCTGATGCTGCAGATAGTATGGTCAACTCCGCTGATTGTCAGCACATCCTTATTTACTACATCCATGACCTCTTTCCGCTCGCCGTCTGATATAACCACAACATTATCCGGCAAAGAATAAGTAGCAGAACCGATCGTTGCAGTTTTATTTATGCCGCCAAGGTTATAGTTCCCTACATCATTATATACCCACGACCGTGGAGATATCTGTATGCTTGTCAGCTTTTTCTTGCTCTTTAAAAAAGTGACATCCACAATATCCCCCGCTCTTATCTGGGACATCGCCATAGGTTCTTCATACTTATTCTTAACATAGGTTGTCCCATCATAAGATAATGTATACTGTCTTCCAATTGCCATATTCAAAAATGTTATATAGCCGGTCTCCGAATCCACGGAAACCACTACTGCCGTATCTGCCGAATCATAGCTTCCGACTTCTGTCACAATGAAATCGGAAACTACTCCTCCGCCATCATCTTCCCGGCTGCTTTCCTGAACAGATCCGCTGTTGTCCACTATAGATGTGCAGCCGGTGATAGTCAATGTTAATATCATTATTACCGCTATAAGTGCCAATATCCTCTTGTACATTATAATAACCTCGTTCCTTTCTCAGCCCGTAGTTCTTGCAAGTATAGCCGACAGAAAATCTTTTTTCGCATTTTCCTGAGTTAAAAGCCTCTCCAGCTTATCCATGTTGCGTCCCGGAATCCACGCCTTTCCGGAATTATAATAAAAATTTGCAATCTTCCAAAATTTTTCCGGATATGCGAATCGATAATATAGCTGCTCATAATCTTTTGCTGTCAGAGTCCGCTTCGAATCATAAGCGCAAAGGAGCGCATCTCCGAGTGTCTGTGACCAGTTGTTCTTCTCCAACAGCTTGCGCATAAAAAGGTATAGATCACGCATCGGATTATCACGTACACATTTTTCAAAATTGATGAGAGCTATTCCGCCAACTGTCTGTATAATATTATGATACTGATAATCGCCATGACATACAATAGGAAATTTTTCCGAATTTTCCATATTTTCGTCATGCAGATAATCGCGCATTTCGCTTGTAACCTGCAGGGCAGTATCAAGGAAATAATCATAATGCTCCATCAAATATATCTCAAAAGCAGTCTTCTGGCTCTTTTCCCTCAGGAAGCGCCGTACCTTCTTAAGTTCCCTNTTATGCTTTTCATATTCTTTCTCAATATGAAATACCGGTTGCGAAGACAAACCTTCCCACGCTGATAAATCGGAACAATTATGTAACTGTGCGAGAATTTGTACTGCCTGCTTACACTCTTCAGGCTCTCTGTTATTACATTCTTTTCCCTCAAAATAACTTTTTACAATATAAGGAACCCTATCCTGATCATAAACAATCATTTCGTCCTCTCTGGTCCTCAGGATAGTTTCTGANAGCGGAAAGCCCGCATCCTTAATATGTTTTAATAACGTATCCTGAAAAAGGATCTTATTCGCAGGGCCATTATACTCTTTCAGTATAAACAGGCCCTTATCCGATTCACAAAGAATCGCTCCTCTGCCCTTCCATGTACGGACGATTTCTAACTCATAATTATCAAATAAACTGACGGCCCTGTCATTCACGAAAATACCTCCCATATCCCCATCTATCCTATCTTATGATAAGGTATGGAAAAGTATGATTTTTTCTGTACGTCAGTCGTTAAATGGCAAAAGTGAAAGCAGATAACTTTTATTATTATACTCAGGATTGTCTAAAACAATCTCAAGTAACTTATGAAGAGTCTCTCCTATTTCTTTGCCCGGAGTCATTCCTGCTGCAATCAGATCATTTCCTGATACTGACAGAGTTTTAAGCGAAAGGCAGTCTTTCTGTGCAAGTATCTGTTCATAAATACATTTAACCTCTTCAAGACGTTTTAGCTTCTCTTCCCGCTCAAAGTCACTCTGCGCCAAAATATCGGCATATTTTACACAAAACAGCAGTGGGAATATTTCTTCCCCTATCTTGTTTACAGCATGTCTGACGCTTTTCGCAGTGGGTTCAATTTTCAAATCATGATATAAAACAAGCTTACAAACGTTATTAATTGTAGCATTATCAAATTTTAATCTTCGCATAATTTTCCCGGCCATTTCCTCACCGATATGCGCATGACCATGATTATGCGTAACCCCATTCTCATCAACAGTAAGAGTCTGCGGTTTACCTATGTCATGAAAAAGCATGCTGAGGCGCAGTACTTTATCAGGCTCTACATAAGATAAAGTATGTAGAATATGTTCCCCCACATCATAACAATGATGCGGATTGTCCTGCTTTGTTTTCATGCATAGGTCAAATTCCGGAAGAACACATGCGGTAATTCCTGTTTCATATGCAATTCTCAAATAATCCGGATGGTCGGATGTCAACAGTTTAACTAATTCTACCTGAATCCGCTCAGCGCTGATCTTATGCAAAGCGGGCGCCAGCTCTTTTATCGCTTCTTTTGTCTTAGCTTCTATTTCATATCCTAATTGAGCAGAAAAGCGCACCGCCCGCATCATACGAAGAGCATCCTCGCCAAAACGCTCTCTTGCGTCACCGACACAGCGGATGATTCCCCTCTCTATATCCAGCCTGCCTTCAAAAATATCAATCAGACCATCTTTTTCATTATAAGCCATCGCATTTATTGTAAAATCGCGGCGCCGCAAATCTTCTTTTAAATCTGAGGCAAAGGTCACTTCCGAAGGATGCCGGCAGTCCTCATATTTACCATCTATACGATAGGTGGTAACCTCAAAGCCTTCCTTTCCCATCATAACCGTAACCGTTCCATGCTGTATACCTGTATCTATCGTCCTGTCAAAAAGCTTTTTCACGGCTTCCGGTTTNGCTGAAGTCGTAATATCCCAGTCATCCGGCTCTTTCCCCAGAATGGAATCTCTGATGCAGCCGCCTACTGCATATGCTTCGTAGCCTGCTGCCTGGATAACTTTTATGATATTATTCACTTTGCAAGGTAACTGTATATGCATGGTAAAAAACTCCCTAATGCGGCATTTGCCAAATTAGCATACAAGATTTGCTAAACATAGGGTGAAAAATTTATTTTTCACCCTATACCCGGCCCGCGAAAGACACCCATCGGATCACCAAAATCCGGTCCGTCTTCTTCATCTTCTCCTATGGAAGACGTCAGTTTATCTATATCACTTTCTGATAAATTGCTTCGATTTCTCTCAATATATTCCTTTTTCTCATCATCAGTCATATCATAAAACTTGTCCGCTGCCAGACGATTTTCCATAAACGAAAGCCCAAGCCCGATAGGCATTTGATTATAATCCATAGTATATTCATTCCTTTCTGTAATAATAGTAAACGAAATTTCTAATATCGTTTACTACAAATAATTGCAAAATATATAATGTGCAGAATGGAATGAAATTATTCTTATGCCAATGTATAAACTCCCTTAAGTCGGATATCGCTACCGGANGCACCTATAAGAATCTCATAATCGCCTGCATCGGCAGTNAATCCGTGGATGTCCGTATTAAAATACGCAAAATCCTGTCTGCTTAATGTCAATGTTATTTTTCCGCNTCTACCCGGTGTAATCCTGATTTTCTTATAAGCCTTAAGCTCCTTAACCGGACGGTCAATCTTAGGTGCGATAGGCGCCACATATAACTGCGCNGTTTCCGCACCCGCGACTTTACCGATATTTTTCACATTAAATGTTATTTTTACCTTACCATTCTTTTCCTGNTTAATTAACAGATTGCTATATTCAAACCTCGTATATGACAGTCCATGTCCAAAGCAAAAAGCAGGTAAAATATTCTCTTTATCAAAGTAGCGGTANCCGCAGTATAAGCCTTCTTCCAAAGTAATCCGTCCACGTATGCCAAACTGTCCGTTTTTCGCAGTTACACAATCTTCATATTTTACGGGGAAAGTCTCTGCAAGTTTNCCGGATGGATTGATTTCGCCAAAAATAATCTTCGCAAAAGCATTTCCGGTTTCCATTCCTGCATAATAGCTCCACAGAATGGTTTCCGCCTTATCTCTCCATGGCATCTCCACCGGCGAGCCGGCTACAAAGGTTATGATAGCATCTTTTCGTACTTTCAAAAGTTCCTCAATCAACAAGTCCTGCTCATAAGGAAGCTTCATGCTCTCCCTGTCAGAACCTTCACAATCATAGTTGTGATCCAGACCTCCGATGAAAATAACCTCATCCGCTTCTTTTGCCGCATTGAGCGCCTGCTCAAATAATACTATATTTTTCTCATGAATAAGCTGCTTTTCCTCCTCTTTCCGGGCAGCCTTCTCTTCCTCCTCCTTGCGGAACGCTTCCGCTCTTGCCAAAGCCTCNGGAGATGTATCGTCTTGTCTGAAAAGGAAACCGATATCTGTACCCTCTATTTCATCCAGACTTTTTTCCTGCCANTTNTGGTCNAAAGTCTTCCTCTTTTCCGGCACATAATATCCCGGCTCGTAAATAACTTCCGTATTNCCGCCCAAAAGAGTCTTAATTCCCATCAATGGAGCAATTTCATAAAGCGCTTTAATTTCCGCGCTTCCGCCTCCGTCGGAATGAACCTTTGCAGCATTGTGTCCGATTACGGCAAGCTTNTTNACCTTTTTTCTGTCTAACGGCAGCTTATTTTTCTCATTTTTTAAGAGGATCATGGACTCTTCCGCNGTATGCAGCACGATATCCCTGTGTTCGGGAGTATTATACGTGCCTGCCTTTCTTTTTTCCTTTTGTTTGCCTATCATTTTAAGACGGAACATCAACCTGAGAATATTGCGTACTTTACTGTCTACGCAAGATTCGGAAATCTCGCCCTTTTCGATTGCTTCTTTCAGCGGATTTGCAAACCTGTAATTGTCAAAATCGGGAAAAACCGACATTTCCAGATCCATCGTTACTTCTGCCGCTTCTTTGGTCCTGTGAACGCCGCCCCAATCGCTGATCACCGCACCGTCATATCCCCACTCTTCTCTAAGAACGAAGTCCAGCAGCGCCTTATTCTCACAGCAATGCGCGCCGTTAAGTACATTGTACGCGCCCATTATGGAATAGGAACCGCCTTCCTGAACTGCCGCCTTAAATGCAGGAAAATATAATTCATATAAAGTTCTCTCGTCTACAATAGTATCTACCATGTGCCGGTCTGTCTCCTGCACATTGCAGGCAAAATGCTTCACACACGCAGCTACATCATTTTTCTGAATTCCCTTAATAAAAGGAACTGCCATTGATGCCGTCAATTTCGGGTCTTCGCTCATATATTCAAAATTTCTTCCACACAAAGGGCTTCTCTTAATATTTATGCCCGGTGCGAGAATCACATCTTTACCGCGTCCACGCGCTTCCTCTCCAAGAACATGTCCGCTGCGCTCCGCAAGTTCAGGATTCCATGTAGATGCAAGCGCACTGTTGCTCGGCAGATAGGTAACGTTATCATCGTTATTTCCCGTAGGAATCCACCTTGAATTATGAAATTCACACCGCACGCCCATCGGCCCGTCTGAACATATAAGCGCCGGAATGTCCAGCCTGTCTATGGGAGCTGTCTTAAATAATCCCGCTGCATGTATCATGGCTATTTTTTCATCCAATGTCAGCTTTTTAAGCAGTTTTGAAATCTGGTTCTCCATTTTTTTATCATTTCCGGTATCTTTTCCCAATATCCGTCTCATTTCTATAACCTTGCTCCTTCCTCAATCGGCAAATTTCTAATTTTCAGCCTTATCNTCTGTACANGGCTTAATTTGAATATGTATGGTTCATATTATAGCAACGTAGTTTGAAAGAATCAATAAAATGATATATTATTCTTTTTATCAGATGATATTGACAAACCCCTATAAAATATTGTATCATCTTAGTTGTTCATANTAACGGGGTGTGGCTCAGCTTGGTAGAGCGCTACGTTCGGGACGTAGAGGCCGCGTGTTCGAATCACGTCACCCCGATTTAAAAGGAGCTGCCCATTCAGGCAGCTCCTAGTGTCTGGAAAAGACATAACTTTCCCAAACAATTCCCCTTTTACGAAATATATTTTACAGCATAATGTGCCACCAAACTGCTACTTTTTAAGCAATTTTGGTAGGATTTTAGGAAATTTTGGCATTTTTTTCAATTNAATTTTCCAATTCAGCCTGGGATACGGCACCCACAATTGTCTCTTTTGCCTCACCGTTTACGAATATCATCATAGTAGGAATGGACATGATCCTGTATTTCCCTGCAATCTCATTCTCCTCATCAACATTACATTTTCCCACTTTCAGTTTTCCATCATATTTTTCCGCCAGTTTCTCTACTACCGGCGCCATCATTTTACANGGACCGCACCAATCCGCATAAAAATCCACAAATACNGGAATGTCCGAAGCAAGCACCTCTTCTTCAAAATTTCCACTGGTAAATTTGTATTCCATTTTTTCTCTCCTTTCAATCACCTGCTGATAACATATTTATAAATAGGATTCCCCTTCGCAGAGAATCTTTCTTCATATTCCGTCATNACATTACCTTCCATCATAACTTCATCATGGTGAAGATCATAAGTAACCTTATCAAGATTCCACCCTGCCGGTTCAAGTTCCCCTANAGCAAATGTAAATAAATCCTGATTATCAGTCTTAAATTCCAGATTTCCNTCTTTTGATAGTATTTCATTATATCTTCTTAAAAATTCACGGGATGGCAATCTTCTTTTCGCATGTCTGTCCTTCGGCCATGGGTCGGAAAAATTCANATAAATTTTTNNNACTTCNCCNTGTCCGAATACTTCNGNNATTTCTTCNGCATCCATNCNNATAAAATACAGATTTGGCAGTTCCTGCTCTTCCATTTTCTGAATTCCGCGAACCAGAACGCTGGAATATTTTTCTATACCGATATAATTAATCTCCGGGTGCTGCCTTGCCATATCAATAATAAAGCAGCCCTTACCCATACCGATTTCTATATGTATCGGATTGGAATTATCAAATAACTTCTTCCAGTGATTTTTATATTCTTTAGGTTCATGAATCACAAATCGGCTTGCGCCTATTGTTTCCCTTGAACCTGCAACATTTCGTAGTCTCATGCTAAATCAGTCTTTCCTTATTATGTACCAATATATCATTCCTAACCTGCCGGTTACAACTCATATTATACTAAATTTCATAACTTTTTCAAGCAATTACTATAGTTGCCTTTTTCACCATTTTCAAAAATCGTCTTAAAAATGTCCGCAAAATATATTTAGTTTTTATTGAAAATAGTGTATGATAGTAACGTACATTTTCTGAATTAAGGGAAATACTCCTTNATATGGACGTANGTATAAGNTATGAAAGGTTTTGATTATNCATGTATTTTAANNGNAAAAAAAGATNCCTGCCGCTTTCNCTGNTNGCAGTTTTCCTTATTTCTTTATTTTTTAACTGCTATACTTTGACGGTTCACGCAACTTTAGATGAACTGAATGCTGAAGCAGAGGCAAGAAAACAGCTTCCTATACAATCCAACGAGATAGAAAACTGGCCCGTTGGNCCTGAAATCGGCGCNCAGGCTGCCATTTTGATGGANGCNAATACCGGTNTTATTCTTTATGCNAAAAATATAAANGAGGAATTGTATCCTGCAAGTACTACCAAAATCATGACCTGCCTGCTTGCAATGGAAAACGGTAATCTTGATGACATGGTNACTTTTTCCAGAGAAGCCGTTTTCAGCGTACCATGGGACGGCTCTAATATGGGAATGGATGCAGGNGAATCCATTACTCTTGAGGAATGTCTNTATGGAGTTCTGGTTGCTTCCGCCAATGAAGTTGCAAANGCNGTAGCAGAGCATATTGGCGGCTCCATTGATAACTTTGTCGATATGATGAATACACGCGCAGCGGAGCTTGGCTGCACAAACTCCCATTTTGTCAATACAAATGGGCTTTTTGACGAAAATCATTACACCTCTGCCTATGACCTCGCTTTGATTTCCACAGCCTTCTTTCAAAATGAAATGCTTTGTAAAATCAGTAATACCTCCCGGTATCATTTTGAGGCTACTGCAACGCAGCCGGATGATTTCTATAAAACTACTAAGCATAAATTAGTCAACGGTGAGATTCAATATGAAGNTATCGTAGGCGGCAAAACCGGATATACCGACATATCAAGACAGACGCTTGTAACTTGCGCAGAACAAAACGGAATGAAACTGGTTTGCGTTATTCTTAAAGAAGAATCTCCTGCACAGTTTACGGATACTGTGGAATTATTCAACTATGGTTTTCAAAATTTTCAGGTATTAAATATTGCCGAAAATGAAGACAAATTCAATATGGACAATACGAATTTCTTTAAGGCAGACTATGACATTTTTGGTAATTCCAAACCTATTCTTTCTATTGATGCAAGCAGTTATGTAATCGTTCCAAATATGGCGGGNTTTTCCGATTTGGAATCTACAATCAACTATGATATTTCATCGGAAAATACAAACGTGCAATCGGACAAAAGCCGCATTGCTAAAATTACATACACATATAATGGCGCTTACGTCGGCGAAACTTATGTAAATCTGTCGGAATATGCCCAAAGCTCCTATTCCTTTAGTTCAGAGTCTCCTGCAACTACTGATACCACTGTATCGAGAGTAGAAACGCCTTCTCCCGCAGAAAACAAAAATACTATTTTTATTAACGTAAAAAAAGTGTTAATCNGCATTCTTATTTTTGCGGCTGTTATAATCTGCCTATTTATTTTGCGGGCAATAATTATACATAGGGATAATGAGCTCCGCCGCCAGAATCGTTTAAAAAGAAAAAAACATCGAAGGGAACGTCTCAGTTCCGGCTTCGATGATTTTGACTTTTAGCTGCCCGTTTTTCNTTACGATGTATTTTTGTCTGCTCCTGNAGTCTACTAATATTCTCTACATCCTCTTCGGAAATAAATTTTTCCGTCTTCACTACATATATCAGGTCATTTTCTGTCTTGCGGATACGAATCTTGGCTTTCATATAACCATGCTTATCACAATAAGATACACTATAATAATGTTTTCCGTTGGGAGTGAACCATCGGATTTTTTTTCNCAGATTCTTATTACATAGATAGCATTTGGTACTAATTACATTCTTATCATTAAGCGCCTTTATCTTGTCTTCAAATCCTCTGGAAATATATTTTGCATACGGGCTCTGATGAATCGTGTCAAAAAGCGTATATATCTCTTCACTTCGGTTTTTCGGAATATTGAAAACATCATAAGAATAATTCTCCAATACCGCCGCATCTAAAAACGACAGTACTTTGGCAGTATAATAAGCATCACTGAACGCCCTGTGAAAAGGGATATCCTTTTCAATCTGTAGGAAATCAATCGCATATTCCAAAGACCTTCTTGTTTTACTGTCTTCANANCCTATGCTGAATAGTTTCTGCACATCAAGAAACTTAAAAGGCCTGTCCGCTATAGGCTTAAGCTGATAATANCGGATNTTCCTCTGNAATTCCGACAGATCAAGAGGACCCCATGTACAGAAAATATAATCCTCTCCCCACCAATTTCTGAATTTCTCCATTATATCCGGAAAAGGCTTACCGCTCTCCAACTGGTCCATCTGCAAATGTATCAGCTTTTTCGTAACATAGTGCATCTCATGATAAATCTGAGGCTTTATCAACTCACTGAATTCATCTGTCTTTTCCCGTTCATTATTCAGTTTTATCGCACCGATTTCAATGATTTCAAACGGAAGTGCGCTGTTGTTTTCTTCAGCAGCCCCGCCCTGATTCCATTCCAAATCCAAAACAATATAGTTCATGAGACTTTTCCTTACCATCCAATATCAATATGTTATCAGAAAGTCTCCGGGTTTTCAATCTTTTCCTATATCGGCTATTTACTTTTATTATTCAAACTCATAAACACTCCAAAGTGATTTCCGGGAAACCAGACGGTAATCCTCAAGTCCGTCATTACTTTCCAGTATCATGTTAAGACTTTCTTCTTTGGTATCGTAATCTGCCGCATATACTATTATTTTCCCGCTGTTGCAGATAATCTCATCCGTTATCCGTTCTCTATTCCCTTCGCTTGCAAAATATATCCTGTCATACTCCATCAATTCCTGCGAACACCACCACACATTATAAGGCGTTACATCATTATAAAGAATAATTACGGGAATATGGGCATTTTCTCTGGCGTATGCCATATCTTCCTGCTCTTCTTCATATAAAAATAGCACTTTTCCGGTAAAAACTGCATGTGCATCCCCTGCCGAAAACAGAAAACATAATAAAACTCCTCCTGCCACTGCAAGACGCCGTACATTTTCACCCTTTCCCCAACCAAAAAGAACAATAAGCCCCTTCCACAATCCGTACAGCACCGAAATAATCAAAATCAGCACTATCCCATATATTGGAAGCTGATAACGGTTAGAAGTTTCGTACAGCAGCAGAGCTGTCTTAGACACTGTAAAAAAATAACCGCAGACCGCAAACAAAAGTAGAAAATAAGTTGTAACACTGCCTCCACCCGACTTATTATATTCCAACGACATCTCACCATTTTCCAAAGAAACGGAATCCATATCCGATTTCTTGATTTTCCGCATTTTCCAATATACCACTATTCCCATCACTGCTATAACAACAATCCACAGCCATAAATATCCATCAAATAAATACTCATTCATCAGCTCCGCAAAAAACCCCAGCCGTTCAGTTGTATTTGTTGCATCAAGAAATTCAGAAACCGCTCCGGTTCCCCGATATCCCCTGAAAATGTGGGAAAGACTTGCGGGATAGCTTATAATTGCCAGAAGCAGTGAAATTCCGCAGGCACTGCCGTATTTCATACATAAGAGCACACTGTATTTCAAATTTTCTTTATGTATTGAAATTCCTCGACCGCCATCCCTTTTTCCAAAACAGGGTAAAAAGTTCCAAAAACAGAATCCCACCGAAATAAAAAAAAGAAAAATTATATAAT
>JAAUZS010000035.1 GCA_014804495.1 Lachnospiraceae bacterium | reverse complement strand
TCCAATCTTTTCGTGTGCTTCAAAATGTTTTCTTNNCCNTTTTATNCACNANCATTNAATTANAGTCAGGCAGTNGCAGTATATCAAGCTTCTAATGGCATAGACTCACTTTATCGCTACACATTGACAAACTCTTCCNGATTGTATAAAATTAAGTACAATCTTAAATAATTTATAAATAACCGAAGCTTATATAGATTACTAAATAAAGTGAACGCAATTATATATGATAAGGAAAAACAGATTATATGGAACAACTGACAAAAGAGGCTTATGCTAAAATCAATTTAGGNNTGGATGTACTGNGCCGCAGAGAAGACGGTTACCATGAGGTAAAAATGGTAATGCAGACTGTAGGTATCAGTGATACTTTGACTTTTACCANGAAATCAGAGCAGGGCATTANCTTAAAAATTGATAATNCAGAGCTTTCTGCCGGAGANGATAATCTNATATGCCGAGCGGCTAAGCANCTGTTTANCAGAGCAGGGATTACACAGGGNGTAGANATTTTTCTGCAAAANAGNATTCCGATTGCCGCTGGAATGGCGGGTGGAAGTACGGATGCCGCGGCCGCGCTGTTGGGGCTGAATGAGCTGTTTGGGATTGGGTATTCCATAGAGCAGCTTCAGNATATAGGAGTTANGTTAGGNGCGGATATTCCGTANTGNATTATGGGAGGAACTGCTCTGGCGGAAGGAATAGGNGCGACTNTGACTAAGCTTCCTATGCCGCCGCAGTGTATACTGGTAGTTGCGAAACCGGATATTAATGTGTCTACAAAGTTTGTATATGAAAATCTTCATGCGGATACCCTGTCATACCATCCGGATATTGACGGAATGGTGGAGGCAATCAAAGCGGGCAGCTTATCAGGGATNACGGACNGNNTTGGTAATGTACTTGAAACGGTTACAGTTCGCGAGTATCCTGTGATTGATACAATAAAGAGTCTGATGAAGAGCGAAGGAGCGGAAAATGCGCTTATGAGCGGAAGCGGACCTACTGTTTTCGGAATCTTTACTATGGAGGAAGACGCGAGAAAGGCAGCAGAACAGATTAGGGCGCAGAAACTTGCGCAGAAGGTATTTGTAACCGAATTCGTATAAAGGAGGAAAGTGTATGGNGGCTAGACTTCAGCTTGATATGGATGAGTTTCTTCCTTTGAGGGATGTTGTGTTTAATACGCTCAGAAAAGCGATTCTGACCGGGGAACTGCAGCCGGGAGAACGCCTGATGGAGATTCATCTGGCAAATCAGCTCGGTGTCAGCAGGACGCCTATCAGAGAGGCTATGAGGAAGCTGGAGTTAGAGGGGCTTGTCATAATGGTTCCGAGGCGGGGCGCTGAGGTAGCGCAGATTACGGAAAAGGATTTAAAAGATGTACTTGAGGTCAGACGTGCATTGGATGCGCTTTGTGCAGAACTTGCNTGCGANAGGATTACGGAGGAAGAGAANAATCAACTGAAAAGCGCCTGTGACGAATTTGAAAAGGCTACGGTAACAGGGGATGCAACAATTATGGCGGAGGCAGATGTGAAGCTGCATGATATTATTGTAGCCGCNGCGGGAAATAAAAGGCTGATTCAACTGGTAAATAATCTGTCGCAACAGATGTACAGATACCGATTTGAATATATTAAGGATGAAAATCAGCATAATCATCTGGTGGATGAACATAGAATGATATATGAAGGTATCATTCATCACGACAAGGAGAAGGCNGCACAGGCTGCCAGAGCGCATATNGATAATCAGGAAAAATCTATAATCAAACAGATTCATATGGANAAAGAAAAGTAAGCATAAATACAATTCTTTCGGGAAAACTCCTTATTAAAGTCAGGCAATAGTCTGNCGGTAAGGAGAAAAAGATGAATGAAGAATTTTTAAAAATCAATAGAAAGCGCAGCTCCAAATGGAAAGAATATCTTAGGACGGCAGCTATGGGAATATTTACGGTGACATCTGCTTTTGTATGGTGGTTCCTGCTTTATCCTGAGTTNTGTTTTCCGGAGGATACCTACGAGATAGTGTNCGAAGAGCAGGAAATGGAAGAAAACTGCTCCGAAGAAGAAATACTTAGTCAGCTTATGCTTTCAGATGAAGGCCGGCTTGTTATAAAAAGCAGAATATTAGAATGGTTGAAGAAGAAATGAAAAAGAATGAGTCATTATGNAACGCACCGATTGGCGTTTTCGATTCGGGTGTGGGCGGTCTGACGGTNGCAAGGGAGATCATGCGCCAACTGCCCAATGAGAGAATTGTATATTTTGGAGACACGGCCAGAGTGCCTTACGGAAGTAAATCACCTGAAACTGTAACGAGGTTCTCAAGACAGATTGTGAGATTCTTACAGACNCAGGANGTCAAAGCAATCGTAGTTGCCTGCAATACTGCAAGCGCATGCGCACTGGNAGAACTGGAAAAAGAAGTAGAGCTTCCGATGNTAGANGTGGTAAAACCGGGAGCGCATGCNGCNATTGAAGCCACGCATAACGGAAAAGTCGGTGTTATTGCAACNGAAGCAACNATCGGAAGCGGAATATATAACAGATACATAAAAGAAAATGACAATAGTGTCAANGTTGTCGGCAAGGCGTGCCCGCTTTTTGTGCCGCTTGTGGAAGAAGGACTGTGGGAGGATCCGGTAACTGATGAAATAGCAAGAAGGTATTTGTCTGANCTTATCGATATAGGTATTGATACCTTGGTGCTTGGATGTACGCATTACCCACTGATTCGTTCTACGGTCGGCAGGATTATGGGGGATAAGGTTACATTAGTAAATCCGGCTTATGAGACGGCACATGAACTGAAAGAACTTTTACATAAAGAAGGGTTGGAGAGTGAGAAAAGACCCGGNCTTGGTACGGAACNCTATCGTTTCTTNGTCAGTGATACGGCAGATAAGTTTATAAAGTTTGCCAATTCCATAATTCCNTACGGGATTCTTTCTGCTAAAGTCATAAATATTGAAGAATTCTNATGNAGANAACATCGGNTNNGGAAAGGATATGGAGTTAAGGTGACAAAAGACGTACTTATANATCTGCACAGCTGTCAGCATGGTAAAAACGAGACGGATGAGGAAGAAATTGAGACAGTGGCAGAAGGAACATATTATGAGAANAACGGCAGACACTTTCTGATTTATGATGAAATGATGGAAGGCCTTGANAAGCCNGTAAAGAATAAAGTCAAGTTTGGNGAACATTTTATGGAGCTTACCAAGAGCGGACCGNTAAATGTNCGCATGGTTTTTGAGGAAGANAAGAAAAACCTGACAAACTATNNNATTCCATATGGAAATATTGTTCTTGGAATTGATACNAAAAAAATCCACATCTCACAAGAATCCGACAGGATAGTGGTGGATGTGGAGTATGTATTGGATATGAATTATGAATATTACGCTGACTGTAAAATAATCATTGATATTCGTTCAAAATAATNATTTTTTATTTTAAAGGTGTTGCACCGGCTTTTTCCTGNGCTTTNTCAAGAGCCCGTTTGAAGAAGCCTTTTTTCTTTGCTTCTACAGGTGCCTGTTTGCCATGAAGTCCCTTTACATCAGTGATATATATGCCGCTGACAACAGCCTTTACTTCTTTTTTCACAGGAATGGAATCGAAAATCTTATCNTCTGCGATTAANGACATAACCTGNGGACCGACTTTTGCTTTTACNATAGGTAACTTGGAATTCCTTANCATCTTAGGCGTCTGTGCAATAACNGCCTGCGGNAGCCCCGAATCTTTTATTTTCATCCGTTTCTTATCTATAATAAGCATGGAAACAGTCTGNTTCATNGCNTCTATCTGAGCCTGCTGTGCCGACTGTTTCTTCTGTAAATTTCTGCCCAAAAAGTATAAAANTACNAGAGCAATAATCACGAAAATTAGTATGCCCAATATTACTTTCACCGGTGTGCTCATATTGATACCTCCAATTTGCTGTTTAATCCATATTTTAGCATTGATTTTGATATTAGGCAAGGGAAAGAAGTGGGATTTTTTCCTTAAAGGATTTTTTATAAAGAAACTCTTTTAAGTAGTCCGAATTTATGATATATTCTAATATAGTTTATAATAATAGCAGAAAGGCAAGGAGATTATGAAAAAGAAAATTGCAATATTGGCAGCGGCAGTGCTGCTGATGGGCATGTTATCCGGGTGCGGAAAGGATAATGCTTATTTAAGTGGAATAGACGCATCCAAATATGTTACGCTCGGAGAATACAAAGGAATTGAGGTGACAGAGACACTTCCTGATGTGACGGATGAAACTGTAGACTACTATATTGAGAATTATATTCTGGCGCCTAAAGCGGTTACAACAGAAGTTACAGACAGAACAGTGGTAGAGGAAGGCGATACAGTCAATATCGACTATACCGGTTACAGGGATGGCACACCATTTGAAAACGGCTCGGCGCAGGGTGACAGTCTGACGATCGGTTCCGGCAGATTCATTCCGGGATTTGAAGATGGGCTTATTGGTGCAAGCGTTGGCGAAACGGTAACAATAGACCTTGCTTTTCCCAATGATTACGAACCTAATCCGGATTTGGCGGGTGTAGAGGTATCATTTGAAGTGACAATTAACGGCATATCAATTGTAGAACTGCCCGAGCTTACGGATGAGATAGTGCAGGAGACGGGTATAGGAGAATGCAGTACGCCGGATGAACTCCGGGATTATTTGTATGAATCATTCTACAATAATGCAATGGAGTCGTACAATCAGACGCTCAGAAGCGATATCACGAATGCCATTATGGCGAATTGTATATTTAAAGACCCTCCGGAGAAGATGGTAGACCGTTACTATGATATGCTCGTAGATGGAATGACTCAGCAGGCTTTGTTATATGGCATGGATTTGGCAACTTATATGTATAATAATTATTTTATGACTGAGTCGGTATATACGGAGGCGTTCATGGAAAGCGCCACAACATCGGCACAGCAGTATATAATGTTTCAGGCGATAGCGGATGCAGAAGGGCTGAATATGTCGGATGAAGAACTCAATCAGGCAATGGAGGAAAACGCGGCTGAATTTGGATATGCGTCCGTAGAAGAATTTAAGGAGCAAGTGGAAAAAGAAACGTTCCGTGAGTATATGTTGGCCGACAAAGTGGTAGAATTTTTGGTTGAGAATGCAGTTGTTACAAACGAATAAATTGAAAAATCAAAGATTTTTCAATTGCAAGTTTAGTTCTAAAGCGCTTCTGGCGCTGACTAAACTCGCAGGTTGAGAAAGGAGATTAAAATGGAATTGACGGATGTAAAGGATTTATATCGCAACAGGGAAGCGTATATTGATAAGGAAGTAACAGTAGGAGGCTGGGTAAGGAGTATCAGGGATTCCAAAACATTTGGATTCATTGTGGTTAATGACGGTACTTTTTTTGAAACATTACAGATTGTATACAGTGACAAGCTTGAAAATTTTGAAACGATATCGGGATTAAATGTAGGCTCTGCAATTGTGGCGAGAGGAAAAATTGTTGCAACGCCACAGGCAAAGCAGCCTTTTGAAATGCAGGCGGAAGAGATTATGGTTGAAGGCGAATCTACTTCGGATTATCCGTTGCAGAAAAAACGTCATACCTTTGAATATTTGAGAACCATTTCTCATTTAAGACCCAGAACGAATACCTTTCAGGCGGTCTTCCGTGTACGTTCCATGATTGCATATGCGATTCATACCTTTTTCCAGGAGAGAGGTTTTGTTTATGTACACACGCCGCTTATCACGAGCAGCGACTGTGAAGGCGCTGGAGAAATGTTTCAGGTTACAACACTTAATCTGGACGATGTTCCCAAGACCGAAGACGGCAGCGTAGATTACAGTCAGGACTTCTTCGGCAAACCAACCAGCCTGACAGTCAGCGGTCAGTTAAATGTGGAGACATATGCATTTGCTTTTAAAAATGTGTATACATTCGGACCGACATTCCGCGCAGAGAATTCCAATACTACAAGACATGCGGCGGAGTTCTGGATGATTGAGCCTGAAATTGCGTTTGCAGACCTTACGGACGATATGATTCTGGCGGAGTCCATGCTGAAACACATAATTCGATATGTACTTGAGAATGCACCGGAAGAAATGAACTTCTTTAATCAGTTCGTGGACAAGGGTTTGATTGAGAGACTGCAGCACGTATTGAATTCGGATTTCGGTCATGTGACCTATACAGAGGCAATAAAGATTCTGGAGAAGCACAATGATGAATTTGAATATAAGGTATCATGGGGCTGCGATTTGCAGACAGAGCACGAGCGCTATCTGACTGAAAAAGAGTTCAAGCGCCCGGTATTTGTAACAGACTATCCGAAGGAAATAAAAGCTTTTTATATGAAGCTGAACGAGGACGGAAAGACAGTGGCGGCTATGGATTGTCTGGTGCCCGGAATCGGTGAGATAATCGGCGGCAGCCAGAGAGAAGATGATTTAAAGACTCTGGAAAACAGAATGGACGAGCTGGGCCTTAACAAAGAAGATTATCAGTTCTATCTGGATTTGCGCAAGTATGGTTCTGCAAGACATGCAGGATTCGGACTTGGTTTTGAAAGATGCGTAATGTACCTGACCGGTATGGGAAATATCAGAGACGTAGTTCCATTCCCAAGAACGGTTAAGAACTGCGAACTATAATAAGGTGAAAAATAAATTTTTCACCTGCAACAAGACATCAGAATGAAGGCACATATGAAAAACGGATTAAAAAGATTAGTCAGTATGATGATAGTTTTGCTTATGCTTGCTGTAGTGGTAGAATCGGCGGATGCTACCACTATTTCTGATATACAAAAAGATAAGGAAAAGAACGAAGAACTTTTAAAGGAAGTAAACGAACAGATTGCCGATTATAAAGGCGCACAGGCTGATATTGGGAGTGAAATTGAGGAACTGGATGCAGAAATTGTGAGCCTGCTTACCGATATAAATCTTATTGAAGACGAAATCAGCAATAAAGAGGAAGAAATTGCGCAGACACAGGCGGATTATGATATGGCGGTAGAAACAAAGGATGCGCAGTATGAGACCATGAAGATTAGAATAAAGTTTATGTATGAGCAGGGTGATGTTACCTATCTGCAACTACTTCTGGAATCCTCGGATATAGGCGACGCACTTAATAAAGCGGAGTATATCGAAAAACTTTATGAATACGATAGTAAGCTTCTTGACGAATATCAGGTAACGGTAGAAACGGTAGCCGCGCTACAGGAACAACTGGAAGATGAAAAGTCTGAACTCCAGACTTCTAAATATGAGCTGGAAGAAGCACAGACTTATGCACAGGAGTTACTTGCTCAGAAACAGGAAGAATATGATAATTATGATGTAATTCTCGCGCAGGCGAAGCAGGAAGCAGCGGCTTACACAACTAAAATCAAGCAGGAAACAGCAGAGATAAAGAAGCTGGAGGAAGAGGCAAGGAGAAAGGCTGAAGAGGAAGAGGCAAGACGAAAGGCTGAAGAAGAAGCAAAGAGAAAAGCCGAAGAGGAAGCCGGTAACAAATCAGAAGAAACTCCCAAAAAGCCAACAACGACTACGCCTGTGGTTGCTTCTAATGGCAGTGCTTCAGGGCGGCAGATTGCAGAATATGCCTGCCAGTTTGTTGGGAACCCTTATGTAGCAGGCGGAACCAGCCTGACGAATGGCGCTGATTGTTCGGGCTTCGTACAGTCGGTATATAAGCAATATGGATATGATTTGCCGAGGACTTCCTATTCTCAGTCGCAGGTCGGAAGGAGCGTTCCGTATTCCGAAGCGGAACCGGGCGATATAATTTATTATGGCGGCCATGTTGCTATTTATATAGGAAACGGGCAGATAGTACATGCGGCCACTGCACGTACGGGTATAGTGACACAGTCGGCTACGTATAGAAGTATTATTACGGTTAGGAGGATTGTGTCGTAAATTGTAACCGGTTGAAGGAAACTGATGATTTAGGGCTAAATAAAAGGAAAGTGGGAATCTATGGAAAACCATAAGGAAGTAACAAAGGTATTTATTTCTATTTTTGAAGATGAACAGTTAAGAAATTCTAACAAAACATGGAAAAAGTTTTTTGTAAGTGATATTTTTCTTGACAATCAGTTTAGCGACTGGTTAGAAGAATTAGAATACTATTTAAAAAATCAGACTCTTGTTCCACAGAACCAGCTTCCGCAGGCATTTCTTTTGCAAATTATGAATGCGTATGATATTGCTACGAATGGTGATGGCATATTAATTAATGAAGGTTATTTATATGGAACTTTTGAAGAAGAAAAAGCAACTAAATATGAATTGATTTTAAAAAGGATTTGGGACAGTCAGGAGAAGTTTTTTGAAAATCATGAAAAATTAGAGAATGTAACTAATGTAATTAGAAGAAATTGCTTTTTATATTATTTGAGTTTAAAGCAGATTGTAGAAAATCAATCCTATGTTGAAAATTCTTTTGATTTTTGTGCCAGTATAGCAATTGGTGAGAGTGAAATGGTGTTAAATGATGAAGAAATAGAAAATATGGACGAAGATGATATAGACAGTGATGATAATATTGAGGCTGGAATAGTTGATTTATACAAGTATATTTTGCGAAAATATAATGCCCCGCTTGAGGTATGCAGAGGACTGTATCAATGGCTTAATCTTGATGAACTTTCAACTAAAAAAGAGCATGGTTTATATGATGAATTGAAAAAATATATACTAAATAAATATTCCAAAGAGAAAATAATGGAGCAGGACTGGTCAGACTGGTATTCATGAAGAATTTGATTTTTTCGGCTTGAAAATCAAACAAAGGAATAAGTAGAGTGCTTTCTTTATGATTTATTTACAGAGTAAAGACAGGAAAATGGTATGAAAATTGAATATTGTTTACCAATGGCAGCGATTTATTTTAAAAATTAATCAGCTGCCTTTTTTATTTTCAGAAACTAAAAACTTTTGTGCTTTTATTAAATGGGTTACTTTGATCTTTTCGCATCTTAGCCCCTCCCATTCGCAACTCAAGCACCACCATCTTGCACTAAAATCCAACAAGAAATATAGTATAAGAATAAACTCAAAAATCAATAAAGGACCAGAACTTCATATGAAAATACAATACCAAAACGACCCATCCCTAAAAGAAGATTATGTAGAAGTTCATTTCCGGGAAGAGTCCGAAAAGATAAAAACAATACGCGATTTTTTTGATGCATTCCAGAGCATTACCGGAAAGAAGGAAAATGACCTCCATAAACTTCACCCGGAGAGCATCTACTATCTGGAAGTGGTAGACAGAAAACTTTTTGCATATCAGGAAAAAGAAGTTTACCAGTTGGAATACAGCCTTCAGCATTTTCTGGAATGTTTTGAAAACAGTGGTTTTGTGCGAATCGGGAAATCAACTGCCGTCAATCTTTATAAAGTGAATCAGGTTAAAGCGGATTTTAACATGAGGCTTAGGCTGGTAATGGATAACGGCGAGATTTTAATTTTAAACAGAACGTATAAGAAATCCTTTTTGGACGCTTTACATCATATTCGGGAGGTGTGCTATGAAAATCATTAAGAGACAGAATTTTTGGAGTGTTGTATGTATAGTATTTACATTACTGCTGTTTGGTAAAATTTTATTGGAATTTATAGTACAAGGGGTTTTCGGAAATTATCAGGAAAACATACTGATTATGTTTGGACTTTCCCTTTTGGCAACTTTTGTATTATCGCAGTATTATCGTTTTCAGAAATATCCGCTGTTAGTTGTGATTTTGGGGCAGTATATATTGCTGATTGGAGTTGTTATGTTGATAACATGGATAGGCGGTCGGTTCTATGAACTTCATAGAGATGCTTATAGGGATATGTTTCTGTCTTTTACGATTCCGTATACCATAGGAGTTATTATTTACTATGCGGCGGTTTTTCATGAGATTAAAGCTGCTAACCGTGCATTGAAGGAGATAAAAGAGCATCAGAAATAGCGCATTAGAAAAAGAGCATCTGAAATATAGCATCAAAAAATAGAGTAGAAAGGAAACGGAAAACATGAAAGAGAATAAAGAAAAAATAAAAGATAAGATTACAGGCTGGGATTATCTGTCGCTTGGATTATGCGCTTTTGCGGGGCTTGGCATGGAAGTGCTTTATGCGTATTTGCTTGAACCTGTATTATATGGTGCGC
>JAAUZS010000034.1 GCA_014804495.1 Lachnospiraceae bacterium | reverse complement strand
CAATCTACCGGATGGAAGTGGACTTAACTTATGTACTGAGATAAGAGAACGCAACCCGGAAACATACATTATCTTCCTGACCGCCAATGACAGGGAAAGCGATATGCTGAAAGGCTATGAGGCGGGAGGGGCGGATTATTTCACCAAACCCTTTTCCGTGGCGGTACTCTGCAGGAAGATTGCCGCTGTATTTGAGACCATAGAGCAACACTGCCCGCGTCATGACTTATACGGGGACGGCTTTCTGAGCATCGATTTTTCTGAACAGACCGCCACACTAGGCGGAAATCCCATAGATTTCACGCCAAAGGAATACCGAACCCTGTTGCTTTTCATAAAGAACAGCAGGCTGATTCTGACTAAAACGCAGCTTTTAGAAAAACTGTGGGATGNTGATGGGAACTTTGTGGATGAGCATACCTTGACAACCATAATCAGCCGCATCCGCAAGAAAATTGAGGTGGATGGACACAAATATATCAAGACGGCTTATGGNATGGGCTATCAGTGGATCGGGGGCGNGATGGAATGAAACTGCAAAATTTATCAATCAGGAGATTTCTGCTGATACTGGTAACTGGTGTGACCNTTACCGCTGCCTGTCTGATAGCTGTTTTCTGTCTGATGACTGGCAGCGGAATNTTTGCNTTATATGGANTGATTCTGACCGCCGCCATGTTTGNATGGGGTACGGTNTTTATGAGATTCTTTCAAAGAAAGCTGACNGAGTTNACAAACAGCTTATGCCNGACNCTNGATGGGATGATAGACGGCGGTAAAAGNCCGCAGGTAGATATGGAAGCGGAAACATCCCTGGCCCGCATATCACACCGGTTGGAACGACTCTACAATATCATGCAGATGAACCGCCGCAAGGTAGAGGAAGAAAAGGCGGAATTGCAGACCCTTGTGTCGGACATTTCACATCAGACAAAAACATCAATTGCAAACCTCAAAATGATAAATGATACTATGCAGACCCGGAAAATGCCAGAGGAAAAACTGCAGGAGTTTTTGCAGGCATCNGGAATCCANCTTGATAAACTGGATTTTCTAATNCAGGCAATGGTAAAGNCTTCACGGTTGGAAACAGGNGTGATTGCCCTTGAAAAGAANCAGGCGCAATTTACAGAGACGCTGACTGCCGCATTAAACGGTATCCTTGCACCAATGGAAAAAAAGCAGATTGCCCTGTCCGTGGACTGCCCGGACAGCTTTTCTTTCCCACATGACAGNCGCTGGACGGCGGAAGCATTGTATAATATTTTGGATAACGCGGTAAAATATACTCCTGCCTGTGGCGGCATCCGTGTGACCGTGCAGGAATGGGAAATGTATTTTAAGATCGACATCGCGGATACAGGCAAAGGCATTCCTGAAAAAGAACAGGCGGCAATCTTCAAACGCTTTTACCGGGAGNATACGGTACATGACATAGATGGGATAGGTATAGGTTTGTATCTTGCCCGTGAGATTGTTACCATGCAGGGCGGTTATATCAAGGTTGTGTCTGCTGTGGGGGCAGGCTCTACATTCTCTGTTTTTCTTCCGAAAAAATGAAATGTCCTNAAATTGAAGCAATTCAAAGGTNATTTTTATNGGTTTTAGGACATTTCTGCAACATTTCGGTTTTANNATATGCCTGTCAAATGGTGGTTGGGACAGCCACATGAAAGAAAGGCGGTATTCGTATGAGTATCTTAAAGACAACAGATTTAAAAAAATATTACGGCAATGAGCCGAATGTCACCCGTGCCCTTGANGGTGTGACCTTTTCNGTAGAATCAGGNGGAGTTTGTNGCAGTGGTCGGTACGTCCGGAAGCGGGAAATCAACCCTGCTACACATGATGGGCGGGCTTGATGTGCCGACANCNGGCTCNGTNTGNGTGAGGGATAAGGAACTGGCAAAGATGAATGATGAGCAGCTTACCATTTTCCGCCGNCGTAATATCGGCTTTATTTTCCAGAACTATAACCTTGTACCNATTCTGAATGTGTATGAGAANATTGTTCTNCCTGTGGAACTTGACGGCGATACAGTGGATAAGAGTTTTATGGATGGAGTAGTTTCAATGTTGGGGTTGGAGGATAAGCTGAAAAATATGCCGAACAATCTTTCCGGCGGCCAACAGCAGCGGGTAGCGATTGCCCGCGCCCTGATTACAAAACCTGCCATCGTATTAGCAGATGAGCCGACAGGAAACTTGGACAGCCGTACCAGTGCTGACGTAATGGGGCTGCTCCAGCGTACAAGTAATGAATTTAACCAGACGGTCGTGATGATTACCCATAACAATGATATTGCCCAGCTTGCTGACCGCATTGTGCGGATAGAAGATGGCAGGATTGCAGGTTAGGAGGGCAGGAACATGATATTACCATTTGAAAATGATACCGGCGCCATTGTGAAGAAACTGGCAGGACGCAGCTTTCATCATGAACGGCAGCGAAATTTCTTTGCCATCGCTGCTTTAGCACTAACCTCGTTTATGATAGCCGCAACATTCAGCATCGGCTTTAGTTACTTTGAAACCTATCAAATGCAGCAAATCCGGTTAATGGGTACTACCGCAGATGTCNGGATNACAAATCCAACAGAAGATCAATTAGCAGAGATTACAAGATCAGGCCTTGTCCTTGATGTGGGCATACAACAGCGTTTAGGCAGCGTTGGTACAGAACAACTGCAAAACGCAAGACTGGGTGTAGTATGGATAAATGATTTAGAGTGGGAAGCCCACCGTCTGCCCACTATATCAGGTGTTGTAGGAAATTACCCGTCTAATAAAAGCGATGTCATGTTGCCCACATGGGTGCTTGAACAGATGGGTATTTCAGAGCCTCAAATTGGGATGGAAATTGTGCTATCATATCAAATTGGCGACAACTTCGATTATATTACAGATACTTTTTTTCTGTCGGGTTATTATACAGACTATATTTCAACGCGCACGAATAATCGTGGCTATGTTTATGTTTCGACTGCTTTTAGGGATAGCATAAATGGATTACAGGATAATAGCGTTACGGCTATGATTCGTTTTGAAGACAATGATGATGTAGAAAAAAGCTGTGAAAAGCTGCAGCGTAAAATCGACTTTACAGAAAAGCAAACATTTGAAATTGTTCCATTAGGGCGGGCAAATGGTGGGTCTATTGTTTCAGCTGTGATAATTTTAGCAGCATTTATATCCTTTAGCGGATATCTGCTGATTTATAATATTCTCTATATCTCTGTCGTAAAGGATGTGCAATTCTATGGTCGCCTTAAAACGATTGGAACGACAAGGAAGCAAATCAAGAGGATAATTTATAAGCAGACAATAAAAACCTCTTGTATTGGTATTACGGTTGGTCTGTTACTTGGCGCAGTCGTTTCTTTTGGTATTGTTCCATATTTTCTGAATATGATGTATTCTACAAACTCTGATGTGGGAACAAAAGTATCTTTTTCACCGCTTATTTTTATTGGGGCAGCTATATTCACATTCATAACAGCTATGGCTGCAAGCATGAAGCCCGCCAAAATCGCCGGAGGCGTTTCACCAATAGCAGCGCTCCGATATACAGCAGCCAGCACAAAGACCGGCACCGGAAATTGTGGAAAAATGAAGTTATCCAGAATGGCATGGAACAATGTCTTTCGGAATGCTAAGAGTACAATCCTTGTTTTTGCATCGCTGTTTTGCGGGCTTTCCCTGTTCATGGTCATCACAGGGCTATTGTATGGTTTAAGCCCGGAGAATTATGTTAGCGGGTGGGGAGTAAGCGACTTTGCACTCACATACAGTATCCACGAAAGTGAAGATTTAATTTCCGGCGAAATGGTTTCAGAGATTAGACGGATTGATGGCATTGAGAATTTGCGGTTGACCTATGCGGCGTATCCTCAAGTAACAGCAGATGTTATATATGATGATGCCGTGTTTCACGACTACCTCATGTCATTAGACGGTGTGAGTGGCATTGATTTTTCTGATCCGGCAAAGTTAGAAACTTATCAGCAAAACTTTTTCAGCGGGGTTTTTGGAATTGACAGCGCATATTTAGAAGAAATCAATAAAACCTTGAACTCGCCTATTGATATGTCTGCCTTTGAACAAGGGAATGTTGTGCTGCTGCCCCAAAAGGTAGATGGGCTTATTCAACCGGGACAGGAAATAACGATCCAGACGCAGAATGGACAACATTCCTTTGTTGTAGCAAATGGTTTTATGAACGACGGTTTTCAAGCAGGGGGTGGCAATGAACATGGGACGGCTCCTGATTTGTATATCAGTCAAGTGGCTTTGCAAGAGCTTTTCCCGCAGAATAGAGTATTCCGGGTTACCTTTGATACGGATGGGCAACAGGACGAAAATATACTTCAGGAATTAAAGCAAATCACCGCATCGCGCTCTAATATTTATGTTATATCCCGATATGAACGGCGGGAAGAAATACGGGATTATCTCGTTACAGCAAATGTTTTAGGAACAGGGCTGTCCGTAATTTTGCTGTTGGTTGGTGTGATGAACTTTGTCAATACAATGGTTGTCAATGTAAGCACTCGGCGTTATGAATTAGCTATCCTTGAAAGTGTTGGAATGACAAAGCGGCAAATCAAACGGATGCTGATTATGGAAGGGTGCTGTTATTGGGGCGTTTCGTTTTCCCTTGTGGTCACCATTGGAACGGCAATCTACATCATGCTATATATGATATTTAGTAAAGTGGCTTCTTACGCTGTTTTNTCCTATCCACTTATCCCGTTTGTACTGGTGTCTGGACTGGTGCTGCTTATTTGCTTTATTGTGCCAATATGGGCATATAAGGCAGATATTAAGCTCCCGGTTGTGGAGCGGTTGGGAANTTCAGAGAAAGGTTAGCGGGAAGAAGGCTTATATCTGTTTGCNAAGTTTATGCCTGCTTTATGCTGAACTAAATAAAANGATGAAATGAAAAGACCGCTGCAAATGGCTCACTGCGGTTCTTACCAAATCATGAGTAAGAACCTGGCTCACCATCATATGCAGCGGTCTGCTATATCTTAGAGATATTGACTTAACTCCTTGCAGAANTGCTCCTCAATNGAAATCAGNCTNGTACACANNTCTTTGGATTTNTTGTCNGCCGCCTTATANTGATTCAGATAACGGTTTAAGGACTTGACTCCCATGTTACACCCGTCGGTCAAAAGGTCCGCCACGGTCTCATCGCTCTTATCCATGTACATATTCATATTGGTCTTCATCCATGACATGCTCTTNGCGATAGGCGAAGGGTCTTTTTCATCAGTATCGTGACTGTTTAAAAGAGAGTGAATCTCGTTTCCGAGCTTGCTGTGATGGTCCTTTGTTTCCTCAAGCAGACTTTTCATGTTGGAGCTTGTAACTTTATCCATTACCTCNTCAATCGANGTTACNGCCATTTTTGTTCCTGCATCGCATTCCTGAAGCAGTTTTTCTGTATCTGTTTTTTCCATTNATANACCTGACCTTTCGTTGTTTTTCTATTACATATTGTGTCAGGGAAANCNNAAAATATACAATGNTTCTNATANAAGAAAAACGANNGAATATTCTTGATTAATTTACCTATTGAATTACTTTNTAAATTACTANATTTNGTNTATTTACTCNTNACTNNGNCGGGAATATAATATGTGTATTTNGTGTAGGACATGTGAAGAGCAGCAGTGAAAATGACAATTGTGAAACTCTGCTTCAAGACCAAGAGCTTAGCCAGAATAAACAAAATAAGTTGCGATTTCGCTTGCGGTGAGCAACGTTTTTGTTTATTCTGACTAAGCTCGTGACCTGCCAAGGAGGAGACNANTGAAAAAGGCGCAAAATTCAAGGCTCGAATGGCTTTGGGAAAACATGAGGGGATACAGNGCACTGTATGTAATCAGTATGATTGGTACGATGATTTACAGTATGATGCAGCTGACAATCCCTTATGTGTCACAGAATATTATTGACATGTTTCTAAGTGGGGAGAATGCCGCAGAGAATCTGACGGTAAGGCGGAATCTTTTCTGGGAGTTAATTGCTGCTATGGTATTGCTGACTCTGCTTAGGACNACATTTGTCTATCTGTCGTGTATGGGTGCAGAGAAGGTATCCCAGAAAGTTTTATATCGGATCCGAACTTATCTGTTTGATAAGATTGAAAGGCAGGATATGCATTTTTATNCCGCTTACCGTACCGGTGATCTGATGACCAGAATGACCGGTGATCTGGACGCAGTNAGACATATGATTGCNTGGGTNATCCGCACGATTGTGGAATCTCTGTCTTTGNTAGGCGCTACGGCGGTGTATTTCTTATATATGGATTGGAAGCTGGCGCTTTGCCTGTTTGCCATTGCACCTTTTATTTTTCTGATTATTATTTTATTCAAAAGAAAGGTGGCTCCNCGGCATAAGGCATTAAGGGAAAAACTGGCNGAAATGAATACCATNGCACAGGAAAATATATCCGGAAACCGNGTNGTAAAGGCTTTTGCAAGAGAAAAATACGAGATTGGGAAATTTGANGAGTGTAACANTTCTTATTCNCAGACNAANCANAAGACNGCGNTNACATGGCTTACATATTACCCNTANGTGGANTCNGCNGCNAATCTGATGCCGGTGGTGCTNTTGCTGGTNGGCGGTATCTTTCTGATTAATGANCAGNTATCNATGGGACAATATGTGGCGTTTTCCAGCCTGATATGGGCTATTGCNAATCCCATGCGCCAGCTTGGCAATATTATGAATGAGTTTCAACGGTTTGCNGCAGCCTCTGAGAAAGTAATGGAGATTTACTATTCTGAGCCGGAGATTGTGGATAAGCCGGATGCNATAGACAGACCGGAGCGGTTTGCAGGAAAGATTGAGTTTAAANACGTAAGTTTTCANTATTCTGANGGTAAGCTCCCCGTATTACATAATGTAAGTTTCACTGCCGAACCGGGAGANACNATNGCAATCATGGGNGAGACCGGATGCGGNAAGACTTCCCTGATTCAGTTGATTCCGNGATTTTANGAGCCTACGGANGGGGAAGTNCTGGTAGACGATATTCCTGTGCAGAATATGAAATTAAACCAACTGCGTGGGAACATCGGNCTTGCTACTCAGGATGTGCTGTTGTANTCAGATTCTATCGANGGCAANATTGCNTTNGGNGANAGNCATATNACTCAGGAGCAGGTGGTGAAATTTGCCAGATATTCGGCAGCCTCCGAATTTATTGCCAGAATGCCNGAGGGNTATGANACCATCGTNGGGGAAAGAGGAGTAGGTCTTTCCGGCGGACAGAAACAGCGTATTTCCCTTGCAAGAGCATTGGCAGTGCGTCCTTCCATACTTATTCTGGACGATACCACTTCGGCGGTGGATATGGAAACAGAGAAACAGATTCAGCACAGCTTAAATGAACTGGATTTTCCATGTACAAAGGTTATCATTGCACAGAGAATATCTACGACCAAATTTGCGGATAAAATACTGGTGCTGCAGGACGGACACATCACGGAGTCCGGTACACATGAGGAATTGATAGCCAAGAAGGGATATTATTATCAGGTAGTGAAGTTACAGACCGGAGAGGAGGTATAGAGATGGCAAGGAGGAATACTTATCGTGAGGACGAAGTGCTGGAAACTCCCTTTGACTTTCACCATTTGCTTCGTGCATCAGTCTATATCAAAAAATATACAGGAAAGATGATTCTGGCATTGTGCCTGAGCGCTGTCGGCGGAATTATGGCACTGTTCGGCCCCATGCTGACTCAGAAGGCATTGGATGAGGCGATTCCCGCAAAGGATATGCGTATGCTGATAACTTTGGTACTTATATTAGTGGGCGCATATGCTGTCAGCGTTATTTTTACCACTGTACGTTCACGTATTATGGTACGTGTGGGACAGAGCATTATATATGATATCCGGAAAGATTTGTTTGCCCATTTGCAGAAACTGCCTTTTCAATACTATGATGACAGACCGCACGGCAAAATTCTGATTCGTGTGGTAAACTATGTAAATTCCGTGTCTGATATGCTGTCTAACGGATTGATTAATGTGGTACTAGAGATCCTGAACCTGATTTTTATCGTGATCTTTATGTTTCTGGTAGATGTAAAGTTGTCGTTAGTGGTAATGGCAGGCGTACCGATATTGGCGGTGTTTATGCTTTACATTAAAAAGCGGCAGAGAAAAGCATGGCAGATGGTATCCAATAAGAACTCCAATCTGAATGCCTATCTACAGGAAAATATTGTAGGAGCAAGGATAACCCAGATTTTTGTAAGGGAAGACGAAAATTCAGAAACCTTCGGGATTTTGTCTGACCGCTGCAGACAGGCATGGATGCAGGCCGTAAAGTTCAGTAATCTGGTGTGGCCGGGAATTGATAATATTTCCGTGTGGGTCAGGGCGGCTGTATTTATAGTGGGTCTTTTGGTGATGGGACCGGAAAATGTAAAGTTGGGAGTGATTGTGGCAATTACTTCATATGCTTCCAGATTCTGGCAGCCTATTATGAATCTGGGTAATATTTTCAATAACTTTATAAATAATATAGCATATCTGGAGCGTATATTTGAAACACTCGATGAACCGGTGACGGTGGATGACGCAGAGGATGCCATAGAGATGCCGCCAATCAAAGGGCAGGTTACTTTTGAGCATGTGACTTTTGCATATGAGGAAGGAAAGGATGTATTAAATGACCTGTCATTTACGGTACAGCCGGGTGAGAGCGTGGCGTTAGTAGGTCCGACAGGCGCAGGAAAGAGTACAATTGTGAATCTGATTTCCCGTTTTTATAATGTAAACGAAGGAAGAGTTCTGATAGACGGACAGGACATATCTCAGGTAACATTAGAATCCCTGCGCTCACAGATGGGTATCATGTTACAGGACAGCTTCATTTTCTCAGGCACTATCGAGGACAATATTCGTTACGGTAAACTGGACGCCTCGATGGATGAGATTAAAAAAGCCAGTCAAACCGTTTGTGCAGACGGATTTATCAGCCGTATGCAGGACGGCTATAATATGGAAGTAAAGGAGAGAGGTTCTCTACTGTCTCAGGGGCAGAAGCAGTTGATTTCTTTTGCAAGGACACTTTTATCAGATCCTTCGATTCTGGTATTGGATGAGGCGACTTCCAGTATCGACGTACAGACAGAGCGGGCGTTGCAGCAAGGGCTGAATGCTATGCTTAAAGGAAGAACATCATTTATCATTGCACACAGGCTGTCTACGATTAAGAACTGCGATAAAATAATGTATATTGATCAGGGCGGTATCATGGAATGCGGTACGCATGAGGAATTGATGGCGAAAAAAGGATATTATTACAGACTGTATACGGCGCAGATGGAAGATATTGCCTGACGCCGTATTAAAATAAAGAGCCTTGCAGCAGCATGGCTCTTTAAAAGTATTTATCAATACAATATTACCATAAATCATACATTTTCATGGTTTCTTTATTTCTGTATTCATGTTTCTCATAGTACCCGATTAATTTGTCTCCGTCTCTTAGCGCAACCATATATACATCTTTATTCTGTTTTGCATTATAAAATGTATAGACGAGGTTGTGTTCTGTAGACGAGGCGAACCATTCTACTACCTGATGTATTTTTTTCTGTGATTCTTTATTGTGGCAGTTCATGATACTCTGCCCGATAAGTTTCTCCCCGCCGCCTTTGGAGTAATATGAAATTGCAGCCGGATTCATATATATGATGTCATGCTCAAGGTTGCAGATTACTATAGCGCTCCTGTCCATATCTATGATGCTTTTATAAAAGTCGGCATACTGTTTTAAATTCTGATATTCTGATTCTTTCATATTTATAACCATGCTCCTCTCTAAGTCTGCGAGTTTGTGCCATCAAGCACAAACTTGCGGTTGAAAATTTTTAATTTTCAACCTTGTACTCCTTTATTTTGTTTTTACGGATGTTTTAATGATATTGTATTCTTTATGTTGAAAATAAGCAATAAGTTTTATATATAATCATAAATATCCAAGGTGCAAAAGCTGGGACGCGTATTCACTGTAAAAAAGTGTTGAAATAATAACAATTTACGTTGTAAAAAGTGTAATAACAACATAGATTATCGTTGTATATTATGCGTTAGTGTGCTATACTAGGTTCATATCACTTGATGGAGGTAAGTTTGTGTATAGAACTGCAATTGAAAAACTGTATAGATGGAAAGACAGCAAACATCGTAAGCCGTTGATTATCGAGGGTGCAAGACAGGTCGGAAAGACTTGGCTGATGAAGGAATTCGGCGGTAAGGCATATGATGCTGCTGTATATATAAATTTTGATTCCAATCCCGAAATGAAGGAGCTGTTTGCCACTGACTTGAATATAGAACGTATTATTATGGGGATTGAGTTATATGTTGGCAAAAAAATCAGTCCGGATAACACATTGCTCATATTTGATGAAGTACAGGAGGTGCCAAGGGCACTTTCATCACTAAAATATTTTTATGAAAACGCACCACAGTATCATATTGTATGTGCAGGTTCATTATTGGGCATTGCTTTGCATGAGGGTACATTGTTTCCGGTAGGTAAAGTGGATTTCTTAAAACTGTATCCACTGTCATTTAAGGAATTTTTAACGGCGGTTGCAGGTGAGCGCTTCGCTGTACTTCTTGATAATCGTGACTACTCGATGGTTACCGCTTTTAAGCAGACATATATAGACGCGCTTAAGCAGTATTATTTTGTCGGAGGTATGCCGGAAGCAGTTCAGTGTTTTGTGGAGGAAAAGGATTTTAATGAAGTCAGAACAATCCAAAAGAGAATACTGGCAGCCTATGAACAGGATTTTTCCAAACATGCGCCTATAGAAATTGTTCCCAAAATACGTATGATATGGAACAGTATCCCTTCTCAACTTGCGAAAGAGAATAAAAAGTTTATCTATGGTCTTGTGCGTGAAGGCGGAAGGGCAAAGGAATTTGAAACAGCAATTATGTGGCTTTGCGATTGCGGGCTGGTTCACAAGATAAGTCGTGTAAATGCAGCAAGAATTCCATTGAAAGCTTATGAGGATTTGAAAGCTTTTAAGCTGTTTATAGTTGATGTGGGACTTTTGGGTTGTATGACCGGACTGCGCCAGCGCACGTTGATTTCCGGAAATGATTTATTTACCGAATTTAAAGGTGCATTGACTGAGCAGTATGTATGCCAGCAACTTGAAACCATAGATGACTTGGGCATTTATTATTATACTAATGACCGCGGTTCCTGTGAAATTGATTTTATTATAGATAACGGAGAGCAGATTATACCAATGGAGGTCAAGGCAGAGGTAAATCTGAAAGCAAAGAGTCTTAAAGCATATAGGGAGAAATTCAATCCTGAAATTTCAGTCCGCACCTCAATGTCGGACTATAAAAAAGAGGATTGGATTATAAACCTGCCGCTGTATTCTATTATTTGAATCAGCTTTTTATTTACTAAGGATTTCATTCCTATGCTGCAGATGAATACCAACGTGTCCAACGCCAAGTATAACGACTGCCGCAAGGAGAAGGACATTTTTTCCGTATATACCCAGTAAAAAGAAAGCCATTACCGGAAGAGTAGCGCCTGCCACCGGAATTCCGCAAATACTACTGTAAAAATCGGACATATTTTTTTCGCTTTTAAAATATCGTACCCAATATAATTCATACAGCAGCATCAGTAAGAATGAGGGCAACAGCCATATGCTCCATAGAGAATTAAGTCGCATATTAAAATCAGAGAATATCAGTACGAGGCAGCACACTAATACTTCTCCGATTCTCTCTAAGGTTTGCAAAACCTTATTTTCCTTTTGGGCATATTGTTCATAATCTTTAGGTTGATGTTTCGTCCAAATTATATTTGGTATAAATAACATCAGTAGATAAATAAGTCCTACATATGAAAAACCCAAATTAAACATATTGCCATCTCCTCTTGTTTTGAAATCATGCTACACACCCGATTATAACACAAGTTTATTAGTTTGTACGCAAATTTCCGGTTCATTCCCATTTATATGCTGCTTTGATTGTTTTTGATCGTTTTTGCCTAAGAAGTGTGAGATTTCATTAAAAAACATTGTCATTATAATATTTAAATGGTAAAATAAGGTTTGCTACCAATGCAAAAATATGAGGCTGGCAGCAGGAAATGAATATTTGAAAAAGAATAAAAGAAGACAGGAGGAAAAGTAATGTACTTAAAAAAATGTGGTAAGAAAATTTTAGAACTACTGGTTATGTGTATGGTTGTATTTATTTTAGGTGCTTTCTCATGTGAACGCGTCTATGCAGAAGAGACAATAAATGAGAACGAATCTATTGAGGAGGCAGAAGAATTCAATGCATCTTTATACCTAATGGCATTATTGGATAATTCATATAAGAACGATCCAACCATACTGGTATTAACAGGTATTGCGACAGCTGAAGAAGCAGCGGAAATTTATGAGCATGGTCTTGATACTGAAGTAGCAGGAATGGAATCGATGCTTTCAGCAGAGGGAAAAGAAGAATACAGAAAGTTATTCGCAGACCTTCTTTCAGGGGTTAAGTATACAGTAGGTGAGGCTGAGAAACAGGCTGATGGCTCTTATGTCGTAACAGTATATTATGAGCAGATGAATGTATTTAAACCGGCTATGGAAGCATATATAAGTGCAGTATATGAGTATATTGATATATTGGTGGCTGGACGGGAATTACCGTCCGATGAAGAGATGACGGAGTGGCTTGCCATGGCATTGAAAGCCTGTCTCGAAGAGTCGCTTAAGAATGTGACATATGGAGAAACACAGGCAACAACGGTTAGAATCAGTCTTGAAGATGACGGATGGATGCCCAGCTCATACGATGTAATGCATTTGGAAGAAGTATTCTTTGATATTGAGGGTGCAATGTCTGCTCTGTATTAAAACCATTGACAAAAGAAAATTCAGGTATTATCATATTAAAAAATAAAGGAGATATACAAAATGAGTTACAGCTTACATTCAAGATGTTATATGTACATGTATTATAGGCGTATTTGCTTATAACAGGGCATATCAAAATGCACAGTTATAAGCCGGTAGGTCTTATATGTCTGTGCATGAATGAAATGTGAGCTGCTGATTATTGCATCTTGTATTTAAATTGACGCATCAGGCATATGGACGCCTGGTGCGTTTTTTGTATTATAGGAAATTACGATGGAGCGACGATTTTGTATAGGAAAGGAGCATAGAAATGAAAATGAAACAGAAATTTCCGGATTATTCTAATTGTATAGTAAATATAGCAAACTCTGTCTTATCGGAGTTTGGCTGCAATAAGGAGGGGAGGCAGACTCTGAAAACGGTAGATTCATATCTGGCGAAAGGGTATGAAAATATAGTAGTTATACTGTTAGACGGAATGGGAAAATGCATAGTGGAGAGAAATCTTGAAAAGGACAGCTTTTTCAATACACATTTAGCAGGCGCATATAGTTCTGTGTTTCCGCCGACAACAGTAGCAGCGACTACATCCGTATTAAGCGGATTAACTCCCTGCGAGCATAGTTGGTTGGGCTGGGATTGTTATTACCCGGATATTGATAAGAATGTCACAGTTTTCTTTAATACTGAGAGCGGAACGGAAAATCCAGCGGCAGATTTTAATGTCGCATGGACATATTGCGGATATGAGAACGTAGGTTCAAAAATCAGGGCGAATGGAGGAGAGGCATATGAGGTTGCTCCTTTT
>JAAUZS010000033.1 GCA_014804495.1 Lachnospiraceae bacterium | reverse complement strand
TCAGAAAAACTGCAAATAATATTTTTTATTTAAATTATAAAGTATACGGTCGTCGGCTGGGATGGAATAGTTTAGATTTTTTTGATCAATATTCAAAGGAGTGTAATGTATGGGCATATGTTGTTTTGGAAGCAACAGGCAGTCAATTGGAGTTTAAAAGATTAGTTTTTGGAAAGCGAGGGGAGTCTACTAATACAGGATTAGCTATATATTATGGACCTGATAATATGTAAGGCAAGATTTTCTTTTATTTCCATTGACTTTTTAGAGAATATTGCATATAATATAGTTGAACGAAAGTTCAGGTGCCCAAGGATTGATTTATCCTTGCTATGTGAATAAGGAGCGTTCACCATTAGATTGTGTAGCTAATGTAAAAAAATCATTGCAATCATACAGACGCAGGGGCTGGAACCTACCTGGGAAGGTAGCAAAATAAATCTTGCTTGTTATGAGCTAGTCGGCGGACGACGATAAAACTGCACATTATTATGAAATGTAGAGAGGGTTGTCTATGACAACCCTTTTTTACATTATAGGAAATTATGCCGTAGCGTAAATTATTCCAATGAGAATGTTTAGTATAGGAAGAAAAAATGGGAATAAGAATACAAGAAGTTAAAATTTTACCTGAATATTTATTGAAAAGAAATTTACAGTGTGCAGCACAAGTTTATGATCAATATGTTGGTTGCGATATATTAGTTGTGTATTCAAGATCTAAGAAATTGCCATACGAAGTTTATGAGTTTATGGCAGAATCAAGTCATTTTCAGCATTTGGCGGGGATAAAATACCCTAAAGGAGCCAATTTATTTTATACAAAATGTTTAAATGGCGATATTACGATAAAAGATATTGTTCCTACTGAAAATATGAAGACTACATCTTCTAAAATTGAGGTGCTTCCACAAGCGCTTAATTTGTATTCGGCAAAAATGTATAAGATAGGGAAAAAAGACTTGGAAACATTAAAAAACCGTTTTTCTATGGGAATTGGAAATTCACAGACGGTTATGGGATTGGATAAAAGAGATCAAAAGCTGCCAGTTCCTGTTACTGTGATGAATCGAAAAATCACTGATTTTTGTTCTGAGCCATGTTCAATTTTTTTGATAATGAAAAAGAAAATTGGTGTAGAAAAATATAATCAGCTTGTTTATGAAATAACAAAAGATATTTTCTCGAAGATAGATTTATCAGATGATATAAAAAATAGAATTGATAGCACTTACATAAAGGTTAAATCTGTGTAGATATAATAAAAGTATTTATATAGTATAGATATGAAGTAGATTAAATCAACTTTTCGGCATTGGAATAGAATATCCAGTGCCTTTTTTGATTTGCATTGTTTTGATTCATAGATGTGTCTCCTTTGTGACTTGTGATAAAAGAAAAATAAGTAAAAAGATTTGATATAAGATATTTATATTATGAGTGGACAGGAAGAACAACTCTTTTTATAGACCATAGATGTAGAAAAAATAATACAATATAACGATAATTACATTTAGCAATCATTATACTAACATATACAACAAATTACAAAATTGCGAAACAAAATAATTGACAAGCAGAGAAAAAACATGTAATATATATACAATAAAACGACATATTTATTACTATAAAAGAAATGTGAGGAGGTACACCAAATGACATTGCATGAGGCAGAAGCAAAATTAACAGAAATAAATAATAGTATAGCTGAATTACTACAGGAGCGTGAAAATGTTTTAAAGGAATGGAGCATAGCTTTCTATATGGAGAATCCGGATGAAATAACTTGTATAGCAGAAGACATAGGAATCATGAATAAGGTTTATAATTTATATCTGATTAATGGAGATTCAAAGATGCTTGCGTGCCATATACCTTGGAATTATAAGGAATGCAGCATAAATGATTTTTACAAACAGATTGATATTTCCATGCAACTTTTGAATGATGCCAATGGACGTGGTTACGAGATTCCGGAGCTGCAGAGAAATCTTGTTTATGCAAAAGCCATGGAACTTAGAGATCGTGCGAGGAAAGCAGCGAATTACACTGATGTGGAGAGTACGAGTGGAAGCGTAACACAGGAATTCTAATTAATTTGTAAGCTGGAATTTTTGTGTTACAGTAAATGGAGTGCCAAATATTGGACTCCATAAATTATTGCTTATTCCAACTTCTATCTCCTCATTAAATGAATGTTGTTCCATAATATCTTTTAATATAATCAGAAATTTCATTCGATAATAGCATACTCAATTTTTGATGCGCTCTGCTTGGCGCAGACATATAATAAATCTGCACATCAAACAGGATATAATCCAGAAAACAGTATTAATTTTATTATATAAAATATTTGCAAGAAAAATGGCAAAATTTGCATTACCAGTCCTAAGGTATTGTAGTAAAATTTTAAGAAAACTATAAGATTTGGAATAGGAATAAAAAGAGTGTAGCTGCTGGATGAGAGATATACATATGATTTACAATTAAAATACGATGGGAGAGATGTTATGGAGAAAATAGGAAAGCTGTTTTACTGGGTTAGAAGGAAATATGCGAGGCATTACGCAAAGTCTGTATTTTCATGATAAAAGCAATGTTGAAGAGAAGCAAAAGTGCCTGTTGGCTTAATATTGCTACACTGTTTACGGGCTTTGCGGCTTTTGAAGTATATCGCTCGCTCAGCTTTGCTGACGCCGAGTATCAGGGAGAAAAGCTTCTGTATTATTTTTCTAAGATTGCTCCTTTCATTATATGGTCTGTGGTTGCCTGGGAATTTGCCTGTATTATTGGTCCGAGGCGGTGGAAGGGCATCGGTGTCTGGATTCAGAAGTCATGGAAAAAGGTAACACAGTTCTTTAAAGCCTGCTCAGTGAGGAGCAAGCGGATTGTTTTATGTGTTAGTGTCATAATAACTGCAGCGGTGTGTATAGGAGTATTTAACTATATTAATGAATGCGACACGAAATATTACGAAGATGTCATGGAATTTTATGGTATACCTAACGGGATAGGGGATGCCATATCCCCAGAGGAACTGGGAGGTCGGGCCGGATACTGGAGAATTGACGATTATCCCCGGAGACATTGCATGGTCTTGACCTATGTGGACGCTTACGGCCAGATGGAGCTTATGAGGCAGTACTCATCCGTCTATGGTATGATGTTTTTTCAACTGCCTGCCCGCATAGAATATCGTTACAAGGAGAATGAGAGGAAATTTCATTCTTATGGACAGGAATATTATGATAATGCAAAAGAACATGGATTTCGGGAGCCGGTGAAGGTCACTTATTATGCCAGTAACGGGAAAGTGCTTTTGGAACTGAGTGGGGATGGATATGAAAAGCTGAAGATAGATACCTATTCTTCAGAGGAGACTCCTCAACTGCTTTATTCCACCCTGTTGCGGTTTCCAGATGGTCAGACTGCAGAAAATGGCGTGGTTTCTTGGCAGATTGAAAGCAGTTATGATTCCAATGGAATGCCGGTGATGCGAAAATTAGACGGCGGTGTCTGCAATTTGTATGGCATCAATGGGGAAAGATATACATATGACTTCTATAACCGATTGGAGTCCATATGTTATTTGGATGTAAATGGAATGCCTGCCTGTAATAAACAGGGGATCTTGATGATCACTTTTCAGCACGATGAAGATGGAGGCTGCGAAATTTCATATTATAGTGATGAAAATGGAACAGAAAGGACAGAAGGATTTTATGGTGTTTATTGCGAAGAAATAAAATATGATTCCTATGGAAATATAAAAGAGCGCCGGCAGAAGGATAAACAGGGCAGATGGTGCTGTGATGTCAATGGAGTGTACAAATATATTTATGAATATGAAAATGGACGTTTAATATCGGAAGCTTATTACGGTGTGGATGAACAACCTGTCCGAAATAATCAATTGGATAGCCAGTCAGTCGGTTTTTCTTTGGAAAAAGAAGGTGAAACAGAAAAAATTGGAGTTATTCTGGATTATGAAGAATCTTTCCTGACATCCCGGAGTGTTTCAGAGATAACGCCTTTTCTGAACAATTTTTTGGCAAAAGCAGTTTTTTACTCAAATATAGATACAATAACGAAAGAGAATACTGTCTGGACAGAACTGCCCGAATCTCAGACGCAGAAAATGAGCAGTGTCAATGAATCGAGTAATTTATTGTATGACATAAATGACAAGGAAAGTGGTCAGACAAATGATCAGGAAAAGAATACTGTCTGGACGGAACTGTCTAAAGCGCAGACACAGAACGTGAGCAGTGTCAATGAATCAGACAATTTGCTGTATGATATAAATGACAAGGGAAATGGTCAGACAAATGATCAGGAAAAGACACGTAATTATACGTCAATCCAAAACATCATTACACGGGATTCTCTGGTGATAAAATATTGTGATGACAGCGGCGCTAACATCAAAAATGAATGGGGATATGCAGCCAAAAAGATATCGTATGATGAAAGAATGAGGGTTACAGAAGAGGCCTACATGGATCTTGACGATGAACTTTGCCTCATAGAAGATGGTTACGCTGTAATTAAGACCTCATATCGTTCAACAACAGACGATAGAATAGAGCGCATTGAATACATGGGTATTAGTGGTAAAGATCGGGCAATGAATAAAAATGAAGGATATTCTTATGTTTGTTTCCAATATAGCAGACAGGGAGAAAGCGAGGTAATTACAAGCGCTTATTATGATCCTTTGGAAAACCCTATTTATCTTCCGAAACTGGGATATGCTGCAGTGAGCTGTTCTTATAATAAAAATGGTTTTTTAATACAGGAGACTTATCGCGATATAAATGGTGTGATAACATACAGAAATGATTATCGGGTAGCTGAAATTTTGTACGAGTATGCAAATGATGGAAATTTGAGTCGTGTATGGTATAAGGATGTTGAGGAGAAACCGACAAACCGCCTTGACACAGGATATGCCGTGGTTTATCAGGAATATGAATCTGGCCAATTGGTTCGACGGCACTACGAGGGATATCGGAACCAGATGTTGTGTGCCGTTTCAGATAAAACGACGGGAATATGTGATACTGTATATTATTATACGAAGGGCAGGGAACAGCAGGAGCAATATTTTGATGCAGAAGGCTGCCCCACCCTGCGCAGTGACATTGGATGTGCGGCAATTAGTTATGAATATGACAATAATGGGAACATTTCGGTCAAGCAGTATTATGGTATGGATGGGGAACTGATTTTGCGCAAGGACACTGGGTATGCGGTCGAGGAGTGTGAATACAATGATGAGGAACAGTGCAAAATTTTCCGGTATTTCGGCGTGGATAAGCAACCTATTATTAACCGGGAAAATCACTGTGCCGGAATAAAAGAAATTTATGACGGCGATAAACTGATAGAAATTCAGTATCTGGATCTGGATGGAAGTTTAATGAATCGAAGTGATTACGGTTATGCAAGGGTATGTAAAACATATGATGATGCAGGAAACTTGAAAACAGAAGCTTATTTTGATGCTGAAGGCAACCATGCAACTCGTAAGGATTATGGCTATGCCATGTATGAAAATTTTTTTGATGAAGTTGGAATGCTGAGAGAGTGCAGATATTATAATTTTTCGGGTGGTCAGAGAAAACTGGTAATGCGTAAGGATACTGGCTATGCAATTGTCCGGTATGAGTATGATGGCAGTGGGAATTCAAATTCACAAACCTATTTTGACACAGAAGAGCAACCTGTTATCAGCACAAAATACCATTGTGCCGGATTTTTGTCAGAGTATGATAACTATGGAAATGAGATTGTCACCTGGTATATTGATTTGGATGGTAATCCGTTAAACAGGGACGATTATGGTTTGGCTCAGGTTAGCAGGGAATATGACCCGAAAAGCGGCAATTTGTTAAGTGAATTTTATTATGATACAAAGGGCTCGCCTACAATACGAAAGGAGTATGGTTACGCCTCTTATAAGCGAAGTTATGATGAGAGGGGGAACTTGGTGGAAACCAGATATTATGATATAAAAGGTGAGCTGACATTGCGGGAAGATACTGGATATGCGATATACCACAGAGAATATAATGAATACGGCGAGTTAGGTGCGGAATATTTTTATGGAGAGGATGAGAGACCCGTTATCAGTACAGAATATCATTGCGCTGGTTTTTTATATACCTATGATAAAAAAGGAAAACTGACCCAGACCAGCTATCTGGGAATTGACGGAAAACCAGCGGTTCGAAGTGACTGCGGCTGTGCATATACATGTAATCAGTACGATGCTGCAGGAAGATTGATCTGGGAGGCCTATTTTGGAACGGACGGAAAAACGGTCATAAGGAAGGACTGCGGCTATGCTTCATATGAAAATATTTATGAAGAAGGCAGAATGGCAGAGCGGCGGTATTATGGTTTGCAGGAAGAATTGGTACCGAATAAAGAAACTGGATATGCCTTGGAAAAATGCTATTATGATGAATATGGCTACAGAGTCTTAGATCTTTTTTATGGAGTGGATGAAAAGCCTGTTATCAGTTCAAAATATCAATGTGCAGGGATAAAGTCTGTCTATGATAAAATGGGAAATAATACAGAAATCTGGTATTTGAGTTTTGATGGTGAACTGATGAATCGGGGAGATTACGGCTGTGCGAAAATCTGTCAGGAATATGATGGCTCAGGGAATATAGTAAAGGCTTCCTATTTTGATGCCAAAGGACAGCCTGTGATCAGAAAGGATTATGGTTATGCTTCCTATGAAGATATTTATGATGAGAAAACCGGAAGATGGAGAGAAGAGAGATATTTAAATACTCAGGGAGACCTCACACTGCGGAAGGATCATGGGTATGCAGTAATGAAAGTGGAATATGATTCGTATGGACGGGAAAAAATCTATACTTATTATGGAACGGATGAACAGCCAATTATCAGTTGTTACTATTATTGTGCCGGAATGGAATACTTTTATGATGAGAAAGGGAATCGTACAAGGATACAGTATTTATCTCAGGACGGAAACAGCCTGATGACTCGGCTTGATTTTGGATGTGCACAGGTAGTTCAAAAATACAGTGCTTCCGGACGGCTGACGGGAGAGGATTATCTGGATTTGGAGGGACAACCAGCGGTACAGCAGAAATACGGCTATGCTTCCTATGAGGATATATATGCCAAGAATGGTAAGCTGATAGAAAGCAGATATTATGGTCTGGACGGTGAACTGGTACTGCGGAAGGATATGGGATATGCGGTGGTAAAATACAGTTATAACGAATATGGACAGGTGAATTCAAGTTACTTCTTTGGAGTAAATGAAAAACCTGTTATCAGCACAAATTATCATTGTGCAGGGATTACATATAGTTACGAAAATGGAAACCGAACGGAAATCTGGTATCATGGGCTGGATGGTCAGCTCATCAACCGAAGTGATTATGGCTGTGCGCAGATCCGTAAGGAATATGACGAGTTTGGATTTATAACGAAAGAATCATATATTGATACTGATGGGCAAGTGGTGATTCGAAAAGATATAGGTTATGCCATCTGCAAAGAACGGTATGATCCATATCATAGGCGGGTGGAATTTATATATTGTGATACGCAGGGGCATCCTATGTTAGAACAAAAAAGCGGTACAGCTATGTGGAAGCTTGACTATGATAAATACGGACGTGAGGCTCGATATACGTATTTTAGTACGGATGAAAAGCCGATTTTAAATAATATATATTCTTGCTATGGAATACGTTACTCATATGATGAGCAGGGAAACCAGACGGAAATTCAATATCTGGATCCGGATGGAGAAATGATGTTACGAAGCGATTGGGGTTGTGCACAAATCAAAAAAGAATACAATGGCCTGGGACAGTTGGTAAAATACTCCTATTGCAATGTGGATGGACAGCCTGTAATAATGCCTAAGTATGGCTATGCTGCGTATACAATTGAATATGAAAAGGGCATAGAGAAAGAATATCAATATTTAGATATAGAGGATAATCCAATTGTGAGGAAAGATACCGGATACGCGATGCTCCGGTATACATATAACGAATTGGGGCAGTGTATTTGGGAGTCATACTTAGATGCCGATGGTCAGTTGGTTAGTGTAGAGGGCGGTTATGCAATGCTTAAATATAAGTATGACGAAAGGGGAAATTGTACTTATATTTGGTATTATGGATTGGATGGAAAAGTATTTGTCCATGAAGATTATGGAGCTATGTTAAATTACAAGATATATGATGAGTATGACCGTATAAAGTGGGACAAATATTATATCTATGATTATGATAATTTGGAATATCAACAGGTGGTCCGGAAGGATGAAAAATATTCTGCTATACAATATATTTACAATGAACAGGGTCAAGTGGAATTGAAGAAATATCTGGACGTGGACGGAAAGCTTGTAATGCATACGGAAGATGAGGAATACCGCTATGCGGAATGTTGGTGGATTTACAATGAAATGGGACAGTTGGAACGTGTGCGGTATTATGATGCGGACGAGGAATTGGTTAATTTATCAAAAGGATATGCGGAAATAGAATATATCTATGATGCCTCTGGAAATAATGTGGATTGGAAATTCTACGATAAGTTTGGCAATGAGGTAGAGCTGAAATGATGTGATGTATAATAATTGCCGTTAGCACATCAGTTTTTCACACCTCCTCAATCATAAAATTCAAGCCAGTCATCTTGAGGAGGCTAAAAAACCTCCAAACTGGGTAATATTTCTTACCAGTTTGGAGGTTAATATAAAATACACAATATTTTTAAAGTTTACATAAAACATGAGACTCTACGCCAAACTTCTACAGCCTCTCCCCATACTTCTCCTCACAGTATTTACACCGATAAATCTCAGCCTTCTCATCAGCCAGAACGAAGATATGAGGAAGTTCCTGTTCGATTGATGTGATGCACCTTGGATTTTTACATTTAATTATATTTTTTATCTCCTTGGGAAGCACAAGCTCCTTTTTATCGACAATTTCACCATCTTTGATGACATTAACGGTGATATTATGGTCTATGAAAGCAAGGACGTCAAGATTCAGCGTATTGATATCGCATTCTACTTTCAGTATATCCTTTTTCCCCATCTTATTGCTGCGGGCATTTTTAATAATGGCAACCGTACAGTCCAGTTTATCCAACTGCAGATGATGATATATTGACAGACTCTTGCCCGCCTCAATATGGTCGAGGACGAACCCTTCCTCAATTTTTCCTACATTTAACATATTTACTCTCCTTTTCAACAAACATTTTCGCTATTTATTTTAGTCTATTCCAATACCCAGAACTTGACCAATATAAACAAAATAAGGTGCGATTTCGCTTGCGGTGAGCACCGTTTTTGTTTATGTTGGTTAAGTTCGTGCCCATTCGCTATACTCTAATTTCCAACAATGTCAAAATCAACGCCATCCTCACATATACGCCGTATTGAACCTGCTTAAAATAAACCGCTCTTGGGTCGTCATCCACTTCTACGGATATTTCATTGACGCGGGGAAGCGGATGAAGTACCAGCATGTCATCTTTGGCGAGGGCCATTTTGGCTTTATTTAAGATATAGAAGTCTTTCAATCTGACGTAATCCTCTTCGTTGAAGAATCGTTCTCTCTGAACGCGCGTTATATAAAGCAAATCAAGTTTCGGCATACATTCTTCCAAGCGGATTACTTCTTCATAGGAAATTCCCATTTCTTTAAGCATGTCCGTAATGTAATCAGGAACCTTGAGTTCCGGAGGTGATATGAAAATAAAGTGGATATCGGGATAACGCACGAGAGCATTTATTAAAGAATGTACGGTTCTGCCGAATTTCAGGTCTCCGCATAAACCGACGGTAAAGCGGCCGAGTCTTCCTTTTAGTGAACGTATAGTAAGTAAATCAGTCAAAGTCTGTGTTGGATGCTGGTGGCCTCCGTCACCTGCGTTGATAACCGGAATTCCCGATCTGCTTGCCGCTACCATAGGAGCTCCTTCTTTTGGATGCCGCATGGCGCAGATATCAGCGAAGCAGGAGATGACCCGTATGGTATCGGAAACGCTTTCGCCTTTTGAGGCGGAAGAAGAACCGGCATCCGAAAAGCCTATAACCTGCCCACCCAGATTTAACATAGCCGCCTCAAAACTGAGTCTTGTGCGGGTACTTGGCTCATAGAAACAGGTTGCAAGCTTTTTTCCCTCACAGGCATGCGCGTATTTGGAGGGATTCTTCTCGATATCATTCGCCAGATCAAAGAGAGAATCCAGTTCCTCCACTGTAAAGTCAAGAGGATTCATTAAGTGTCTCATTATCAATACTACTCCTTTCTTTTTTACTCAAAAAAATAGAAGAGATAATATCTCTTCTATTGAATATGCTATAATTTAAAAGACAATAAATCATCTACCGTTTTCCGCTTGGGAGCAACAGGTTCTTCAGCAGGATAACCGATAGGAATCAAAGCAACAAGTTCACGGTCTTCCGGTAATTCAAGAAGCTTTTCGATTTTTTCTTTATTTAATATGCCCATGATTACGGAACCGACGCCTTTTTCATATGCTGCCAGACAGAATGTTTGTGAAGCGACACCTGCATCGAACATCTGCCATGTATCCCGGCGTGGAGTGGTAAAAGAGCCATCACGTTCATAACCGCATCTGTTTTTGATGACGGTGACAGCAATTAGCACCGGTGCATTTTCGATAATCTGTCCATTGCCCGGAAACGGAGTCGTTCCTTCTTTGGCGATTTTGTCTTTCAAAGCCCCTTCCACTGCAATATAACGGGCAATCTGCGTGTTCTTCCAGCTTGGAGCATAGGATGCTGTTTCAACGATTTCAGCAAGCAGCTCGTGCTCAATCTTATCGGATTTGAATCGGCGTATACTTCTGCGCCCTTTTATGCATTCTTTTGCTGTCATGGAATACCTCCTTGTTCTTGCGCCCTGTTTATTAGCTCTTACTATATTTTGTAGTTCATGTTACCGAGTCTTAAAATATCATACCACAAATAGAAAACTGTTTCAATGTTAATCGGATATATTTTTAGTGCATATTATAAAATCTTCCCCATCAGAAAGTTGTAGAATCCTTCAATATATGTTATATTAAAATAAGGCAGAATTAATAGAGAGTGAGGTTTAATTATGGAATACCAAGAGAGAAAAAGATGGTTGTTTTTGGGGCTGCCGTTTACTTTTACCAAGTATACGATTGGCGAAGATGTGATTACGATTAACGCCGGTCTGCTTCGCACCCATGAAAATGACTGCTATATGTATAAGGTTCAGGATGTGGAGCTTGAGACAAGCCTGATGGAAAGAATCTGCGGACTTGGCACGATTGTATGTTATACGGGAGATACCACACATCCTAAGCTTTTGATAGAACACATTAAACATGCCAAGGAAATTAAGGACTTTATTTTAAAGGAATCGGAAGAAGCGAGAAGAAAACGCCGTACTTTAAATACGCTTGATATCGGTTCAGGGGCTATTGATCTGGACGATGCCGATTAATGCTGCTCGCTTTCCGATAGAAGCCGTTCAAAAAGAAGACCNGAGATAAACCAGCAGGGCATGTAATCCAGACGTATGACTTTNCCGAGATTCCATCTGGAGCGTTCATAGTTCCATGGGCACAGNCCCTTTTTAAGCAGCATGGTGCCTGACACATATTCGCATAAGAATATAATGCCGGAATAAACGAAACCGCGAAATATGAAATTTCTGCCTTTCAAAAGGCGGCTTACGGGAGCTAAAAAAGCNGCCATTCCGTATATAGGAAACATCCAGAGCGAAGTAATGCCGGATAATTTNAAGTCCCTTCTGCGGAAGGAATGGAAAGCCGTAAACAGGATTTCCAGACACCAGCCAAGCAGCCCGCAGTGAAGAAAGTTGTGAATAAAGTTTTTCATGGCATTAGTTTACCCTTAAATTGGCAGATTATACTATACATTTTGGGTNTGCAAAAATTTTTTTATACGCTGAATTAATGGGAGAATACAGATGAACTATAGGGAAGCGATGGAATATNTGGAATATTTACAGCGCTACGGCAGTGTACCGGGACTTCAAAATATGCAGAAGCTGTGNGAACGTCTGGGNAATCCGCAGGAAGGGCTTAGGTTCGTGCACATTGCNGGAACGAACGGAAAGGGTTCTGTACTTGCCTATGTTTCTACGGTACTTAAGACAGCAGGTTATAAAGTCGGAAGATATATTTCTCCAACGATACTGGATTATAGGGAAAGNTTTCAGATAGGCGGCAGACCGATTGCCAAGACGGAGCTGTGCAGATATCTGGAGCAAGTCAAAGAAATAGCGGAGAAAATGGAGGAAGAGGGGCTTACGCATCCGACTCCGTTTGAAATAGAAACAGCGATAGCCTTTCTTTATTTTTCGGATAAAAAATGCGATATTGTTGTGTTGGAAACGGGGCTTGGCGGAAGCCTGGATGCAACCAACATCATAAATACAACTGTATGTGCGGTATTGGCTTCGATTAGTATGGATCATATGGCAGTTCTTGGAGATTCTTTAGAAAAGATTGCAATGCAGAAGGCGGGTATCATCAAGGATAACTGCCGCGTAGTGACATGCAGGCAGAAAGACGAAGTTATGCANGTCATTGAGGANGCAGCAAAGGAACACGGATGTAGTCTTANGATTGCGGATTCAGGCAAGGCGTCACATATAAAATATGGTCTTGGTAAGCAGTATTTTTCATATGGGGATTATAAAAAACTGGAAATCACCATGTCAGGTCAGTTTCAGATAGATAATGCGATTCTGGCGTTAGAAGTCATAAATGCTCTTCAAAGTAAAGGCTTTAAAGTATCAGANAAGCAGTTAAGGAACGGACTAATGCAGACGACATGGCTCGGACGCTTCAGCATTATCGGAAAAANGCCGCTNTTTATTGTAGACGGCGCTCACAATGAGGATGCCGCACAAAGATTGGCACAGTCNATAAAGCTTTATTTTACAAATAAAAGAATTATATATATAATGGGAGTATTAGCAGATAAAGAATATGATAAGATTATTCAGNCTACATATGAACTTGCACAGCATATTATTACGGTGAAGCCGCCGCATAATGNGAGGGCGCTTGACGGATATGAGCTGGCACATGCAGTCAGTGAGTATCATGACAGCGTGACAGTGGCTGACAGTCTGATGGAAGCGGTGGAAATGGCATATCTGCTTACAGGAAAAGATAACAATACAGTGATTATTGCATTTGGTTCACTTTCTTTTCTGGGTGAGCTTATTCATATTGTAGAGCACAGGGATGCTCTCAGAGGAGATTCTCATGGTAGATCAGAATAAAATCAGGCAGGCGGTTAAATTGTTTTTAGAAGGCATCGGAGAAGACACCGCAAGAGATGGACTTATAGAAACNCCCGACAGGGTAGCGCGCATGTGTACGGAGATTTTTGCAGGAATCGGAGAAGATGCGTCAGAACACTTGGCGAAGACGTTTCCTATAGAAAATAATGAAATAGTGATGGAGAAGGATATTACATTTTATTCCGTGTGCGAGCACCATCTGCTTCCTTTTTACGGAAAAGCGCATATTGCATATATACCAAACGGCAGAGTGGTCGGATTAAGCAAGCTGGCGCGGACTATTGAAACATATGCCAGAAGACCGCAGATTCAGGAACAAATGACGGCACAGATTGCAGACGCATTGATGGAACATCTGGCGCCTCAGGGTGTCATTGTCATGCTGGAGGCGGAGCATATGTGCATGACGATGCGCGGAGTAAAAAAAGCGGGAAGTACTACGGTAACTATAGCAAAAAGAGGCTGTTTTGAGGAAAATACAAAATTGCAGGACGATTTCTTCAGAATGCTGAAACTATAAATGAAATAGATATATAGGAGGAAAAGTGAAAATGAAAATTGGGGCAAAAGAGTTTAATAAGAAGGGGCATACTTATATCATGGGAATACTGAATGTTACGCCGGATTCCTTTTCAGACGGAGGTAAGTATGTGAAGCTGGATGATGCGCTCTATCATGTGGAAGAGATGATAGGAGATGGCATGGATGTAGTGGATATCGGAGGTGAGTCTACCAGACCGGGGTATGCAGTAATCTCTGATGATGAAGAAATAGAAAGGGTAGTTCCGGTAATTGAGGCAGTTAAAAGCAGATTTGATGTTCCGATTTCTCTGGATACATATAAAAGCAAGGTGGCAAGCGCAGGCATTGCAGCTGGCGCCGATATGATAAATGATATATGGGGATTTAAATATGATAAGGACTTGGCAGGCGTAATAGCGAAATCAGGCCTGCCTTGCTGTCTGACACATAACAGGCAGAACGCGGAATATACCAACTTTATGAAAGAGGTTCTGGCAGATTTGGAGGAAACCGTAGAGGCTGCGGCCGGTGCGGGAATATCAGGTGATAAGATTATCTTAGACCCGGGTATCGGTTTTGGCAAGTCTTATAATAATAATCTCGAAATGATTGACAGACTGGAGATAATGCACAGTTTCGGATATCCTATTATGGTCGGAACAAGCAGGAAGTCCGTAATCGGAGAGGCGACAGGTCTTCCTGAATCGGAGCGTGTGGAAGGAACGCTGGTAACTACGGTGTTCGCCGTTAAGAAAGGCGCTCTGTTTGTACGTGTGCATGATGTAAAGGAGAATGCAAGAGCGATTAAGATGGCAGAAGCTATTTTGCGCAGAAACGGATAAAAGTGTGAAAGGTGAATGGTTATCTCTATGGATGAAATTATTATTGAAAACCTACAGGTTTATGCACATCATGGCGTATACCGGGAAGAAAATGAGAACGGACAGAACTTTTATGTAAATGCGGTTTTGTATACGAATACCGCAAAAGCAGGCAAGGATGATAATCTGGAACTTACGACCGACTATGGGAAAGTGTGTCAGCTTATTCATAAACTGATTTATAAAAATGTTTATAATTTGATTGAGACTGTGGCTGAGAAGACAGCAGAGGCTGTATTAATGGAGTTTCCCTTAGTTGAAGGNATTACTTTGGAAATCCGCAAACCGGAAGCGCCNATCGGCTATGAATTTCAGTCGGTATCGGTTAAAATTACCCGTGTCTGGCATATGACCTGTCTGGCTGTCGGTTCCAATGTCGGCGATAAACAAAAAAATATTGAGGATGCTATAGCTGCCATTGCGCAGGATGAAAAATGCAGGCTGGTTAAGGCATCAGACATCGTGCGTTCCACAGCTTACGGCGGGGTTGAGCAGGAAGAGTTTCTCAACGGCGCAGTTATGGTGAAAACATTATATACTCCGGAAGANCTTCTAAAGAAGCTTCATGAGATAGAGCAGGCGGCCGGAAGANAGAGGGATATTCATTGGGGACCCCGGACGCTGGATTTGGATATTATATTTTATGATGATTTGATAATGCATACGGATGATTTGGTGATTCCGCATGTGGATATGCAGAANAGGGNTTTCGTGCTTAAACCTTTATCTCAGCTTGTGCCGTATGTGGTACATCCGATACTTGGTAAAACAGTACAGCAGCTTTATGAAGAATTGCAAATAGCCGGAGAAAAGCATATAATTGATTAGTGNTTACATATTTTCTATAATATGTAAGAGGGAAGTGGAAACTTAATGAAGGAAAAACAAAGAAAAATTACNATAGGAATTGTCGTAAGCGGCATAACGGATGACGCTAATAAGTCGGTATATCTGGGAGCAAGACGTGCGGCNGAATCTGAGGATGTTAATCTGGTCGTAATACCCGGAAAATACTTAGACCGGGATTTGTCTGATAACAGAGAGATACTTTATGAATATCAATATAATACGCTCTTTTATTATGCAAAGCCTGAAAATGTTGACGGATTGATTGTGGCGGCGGATTTTGTCGGATGCCTCACTACCAGAGACAGGGTTATGAAACTGATGAAGAAGTATTCCAAAATACCCTGCGTGCTTGCAGCTTCTCAAATAGAAGGGTATGTCGGCGTAAATTTCGATAACCCGCCGGGGATTACGGAGGCCATGAGCTATTTGATTGAGAAGGCAGGCTGTACCAAATTCGGAATGATAGGCGGTACGAAGGGTAATACGGATGCTGATGAGCGAAAGAATGCCTTTATAGAAAATCTGGAAAAACATGGTATTCAGTTTCGCGATGAGATGTTCGTGGAAGGAGATCTGTCCAAAAACTCTCAGGCTAAGGCTGCTAAGCTTTTAGACGACAATCCGGGACTTGAAGCAATATTCTGTGTCAATGATGTGACGGCAATCGGGCTGTATGAGGAGTTAAAAAAGAGAAATCTTCAGCCGGGACGGGATATTTCTGTTTTCGGATATGATGATACTCCGGAGGCAATGCTGGCAGACCCGCCGCTTTCGTCCGTGCGTGCGGATATGACAGAGGTTGGAGCGGAAGCTTTTAAATTGTTGATGCAGATGCTGAATGGAGAAGAAGTGCATAGCTGTCTGATTCCGACTAAGTTTATTATGCGGAACTCCTTTGTACATGTCGATGAGGAAGGAAGCAGCGCTCATAAGACGATTAATCTGGATAATTCGTTTTATGAAATTTTCTATGGCAACAGGTATGATGACGATAACGGGAAAATGGAAGAGCTGAAAGCTTCATTTATGACGTTATTCGGGAAATTACTGGATTTGTCTGAGAAAGAAGCTGTTGAATTGGATCACTATTCTTCCCTGAAACATTTAGTCGATGATTTCCTTGAAACGGATGCCGTAAAATATGCGGATATGGATAATCTGCTGGCATTTTTGGAAGTAATGTTCCGTAGACTGAAAAAGAAACAGAAGCAGGACAGTGGAAGAATTGATTTGCATGCTTTCTTTTTGGTTATTTACCGGAAAATAATTCTGGCTATGAATCGTCAGGCCGGTATAGCAAGAGAAACGGAGAACAAAACCAATTATTTCATGAAGCTTTGCATTCGCGACATGCTTCAGTTCGAAAAAGGAAGCGATCAAAGCTATGCGTTTTTACTTGGCAATCTGGATTGGGTAAATATTCGGAACGCCTATATATATACATTTGAGAAACCGATAATGCATTTGTATAAAGAAACTTTTGCAGTACCGAAGACGTTATATTTGAAATCGTACTTAAGCGACGGAAAGGCATATGCCGTACCGGCGATTGAACAAAAGCTGTCTATAGGCGATATCTTTCATAACCGATTTATGCGTGATGAAGACAGATACAATTTAGTTCTGATGCCTCTGTTTTCAAATGAGATGCTTTATGGTTTGATATTATGCGATTTGACAAGCAGCTTGTTTGTGAATGGTGAATTTCTTATATATCAGATGGGCTCTGCGGCTAAGGTTATCGCGCTGCTTCGTACCAATGAGGAGATACAGCAGAAGTTAGAAGAAAGCCTTGCAACCCTTCATGCGAACAACATCGCACTTGATACGTTGTCAAAGTCAGATGGGTTGACAGGTATCCTGAATAGGAGAGGCTTCTATGATGCGGCCCAGAAACTGATAGACAGAAACAAGTTATGCGGCTCTTCCGTTTTGGCTGTGTATGTGGATATGAACAATCTGAAAATCATCAATGACAGATATGGTCATGAGGATGGTGATTTCTCATTGAAGCTGATTAGCGATATACTTGTTGAGTCGGTGGAAGGGATTGGGGTTGCCGGGAGAATAGGCGGTGATGAATTTGCCTGCCTTATTGAATATGATAATGAGGATGATTATGACGGTAAGCTCATGCTGCAGTCGATTTATGACAGGTTTGATAAATTTAACCTAAGCAGCGATAAGGAATACAACGTAACCGTTTCGGCGGGCGCTTATCTGCTAAAGGCGGATGATACCCTGTCGTTGGCAGATGCGCTTACGCAGGCCGATGAAAAGTTGTATGAAGTAAAACAGCTCAGAAAGAAAGAAGTAGTTAAAATACGTGGGTAATAAAAACGCAGGCGACGAAGCCTGCGTTTTATATTGATATTAGAAAAAGATGCTATCATTTTGTGTTTTCAAGTGCAGCTTCCATCGCTGCATCGAAGGTGGTAACATATATGCCGCCGAATGTACTGGTTTTATACACAGGAACNGGNTCGTTATATTNGTTGAAATATACATAATCCGATGTAATATTTATATTTTCGTATACNCCTTCGGCAACAGTTTCCAAGTAACTGCCGTCATTATACATTCTTTTAAGNGCCGGTGAATTTTCGCCGCTTGTCTGATAGTATATGTAGTAATCATATATATTGAAGAAATCNACTCTGTCATTTGTCAATATTTCGACGGTATTATCATAAATTGAGTAGCGGCTTAAGCCGTAATTNTTNGAAAGGTCCATATAATATATGTAGCCGTCCGAGTAAACCGGATTCCAGACATTACCCTGCCATATGGAATTCATGCTGTCCGTAGCCGTATCCAGTATATAAAGGTAATGATCATCCTGTGTACCGTTAAAATAAATCCTGCCGTTTGCATAAGAAGCCGGGTTTATGGTATAGTCGGCAATTGTGGTCTTGTCAGATTTATCGATTTTTATTTTGTTGAGCCGGANTCCGTTNTTGCTGTTGTAAGCCTGATAGTAAAGATAATTGCCGCATAACTGCATTATNTCGGAATATGTCCTTTCCAGACATTGTACACGCTTTCCTTCTTTCGTACTGCGGTAGATGCCCGCCGTGCGTCCCATATAGCCGAGACCTTTGCCGCTTGAAGGACCGCTCTGCATGTAATAATAAAGATAATTACCTCCGGCATTGATNGAAGAAACCTGATTGACGCCAAGCTTTTCAATCTCTGTTTCATCGGGATTCATTGAATAGAGTGAATAGTTATCATAGGCATTTGCGAAGTACACNTTACCGTCCGATTCGCAAAAAAGCCCGCCATTGTTCAGATTACCTGCGGTATTGCCTACCGTATCCTCGCTGTTCATCGGAATNTTGCCGACGAAGAAAGATAAAACAATAAATATCAGTAAGATGNCTGCCACTGAACAGATTGCTATAAGATTTTTCTTTGAAGATGACATATGTAATTCTCCTTATAAATTAAAATTGTTTTTATGCAAATTATTATGTAAATATAGTATAATCTCAAACCCGCTTGCTATCAAGTGTGTTTTGTTATAATATAAATAAAAAGGAAATAACTGGTGAATGAACAGGGAATACGGAGGATAGGATACTGCCTTATGGATTTAGGGGAATTGAGAATTCAGATTGATGAGATTGACGAGCAGATAGTGAAACTGTATGAGAAGCGTATGGATATATCTTCGCAGGTGGCGGATTATAAGATAGAGAACGGCAAAAACGTTTTTGACAAGGAGAGAGAGATTCAGAAGCTGCAAAAGGTTCAGAGTCTTACGCATAATGAATTTAACGCTAAAGGGATTAAAGAACTGTTTGAACAGATTATGTCCATGAGCAGGAAGCTGCAATACAAGAAGCTTACGGATAAAGGTGTTTTGGGAAAACTTCCGTTCATATCAGTGGATGCGCTTGATAAAGAAAATGCAAGGGTGGTTTTTCAGGGTGCGGAAGGCGCATATTCACAGATGGCGATGAAAGCATTTTTCGGAGAGGATGTCAACTGCTTTCATGTGGACACCTTCAGGACCGCTATGAGTGCAATTGAAGAAGGGAGCGCTGATTTTGCAGTACTTCCGATTGAAAATTCCACAGCAGGAATTGTTAATGAAATATATGATATGCTGGTAGAGTTTGAGAATTATATTGTAGGAGAACAGATAATAAAGATTGAGCATTGCCTGATGGGCGTGCCGGGGACTGACATGGAGCAGATTCGTACGGTTTATTCACATCCGCAATCTTTGATGCAAAGCTCTTATTATTTGAATGCGCATCCTTCATGGCAGCAGATCAGTATGCAGAATAATGCTTTTGCAGCAAGGAAGGTCATGGAAGACAAAGATATGAGTCAGGCTGCTATTGCGAGCGAGCAGGCGGCGAAGAGCTATGGGCTTGAGATTCTTGAGAAGGGAGTGAATCATTCTCAGAGCAATTCCACACGGTTCATAATAGTGACTAATCAGAAAGTATTTTTAAAGGATGCGTGCAAAGTCAGCATATGCTTTGAACTGCCTCATGTAAGCGGTGCGTTGTATCATATTCTTTCTCATTTTATATATAATAATCTGAACATGACGCATATAGAAAGCAGACCTTTAGAGGAACGGAATTGGGAATATCGCTTCTTTATTGATTTTGAAGGAAATCTGGCTGACAGTGCGGTGAAAAATGCTCTGCGTGGGATTCGTGACGATGCAAAGAGCATGAAGATTCTGGGAAATTACTAAGGATTCTGCCATATTATGGAACAATATACAGACTGAAGGGAATAGTGGTTGAAGCAGCGATGAGAGTTGAAGAATTACTTTTATACAGAGATTTAGAACACGGTGAATTGCTTAAATGTATGGTGGGGCTGATGGCACACTATAGAGAGAGGGCTGACAGGGAGCTTTTTTATGATTGCATGCATAAGCTGATGGAGTTTGCGGCATCTCATGGTTTCTATGGCAATATATGGCATGTGTTTCTTGCCAATCTTCTTGTTAATAATGAGAACGGNTACAGTATGGCATGTGAAATCAGGGGGAATGTCTCAGGAACAATTAATCAGCTCGCGTTACATGATATAAAGATTTTCAAGGAATTATATGACTATGATTTTACGGATTTGATGCAGGTGATGTCTGCGCCGGAATTTAGCATGGTGCTTTCTTATACTGCCAGCTTTCAGGAAAGCAAGGTGTATAATACCAGNATAAGAGACAGGATATGTCATCTGGCAGAGAAATTTAATGATGACGATACCGCGGAAGCTATGAAAGATACGCTGACGGAATTTTATAAGGATTATGGCGTAGGTAAGCTTGGACTGCATAAGGCATTCCGTGTAAGGCATGGTGAAGATGGTGCGGTGATAGAGCCGATTTTGAACATAGCCCATGTACGGCTGGATGATTTGGTGGGTTATGAGATACCTAAGAAGAAACTGATTGATAATACGGAAGCCTTTGTGAGCGGGAGAAAGGCTAATAACTGTCTGTTGTTTGGCGATGCGGGAACGGGAAAATCATCAAGTATTAAAGCTATTGCCAATGAATATTATGACAGGGGGCTGCGTATAATCGAGATATATAAACATCAGTTCAATGATTTGAATGATGTTATAGCACAGATTAAAAATCGGAATTATAAGTTTATTATCTATATGGATGACTTGAGCTTTGAGAATTTTGAGACAGAATATAAGTATTTAAAGGCAGTTATAGAGGGCGGTCTGGAAAAGAAACCGGAAAATGTACTTATCTATGCGACTTCCAATAGAAGGCATCTGGTGCGTGAGAATTTCAGCGACAAAGAAGACAGACGCGACGAGCTGCATGCAAGCGATACGGTGCAGGAAAAGCTTTCGCTTGCTTCTCGTTTCGGTGTGACGATTTTCTTTACCTCTCCGGATAAAAAACAGTTTGAGCAGATTGTAAAGACTCTGGCGGTGCGTTACGGCGTTGTGATGGAAGAGGAGGAGCTGCTTGCACAGGCGAACAAATGGGAGCTTGCGCACGGCGGACTTTCGGGAAGGACAGCGCAGCAGTTCATAGATTATCTGTTGGGACAAGGCTAGAGACTAAACTTACGCCAAACTTGTCAGGGTAAAGAAGGGAGATGGGATTTTTACATGAAAACTTTTGCAGCAATTGATGTGGGCTCGTATGAGCTGGCGATGAAAATCTTTGAGATTTCCAAACAGAACGGACTGAAAGAGATTGACTGCATCAGGCACCGTATCGATTTGGGAACAGATACCTATGCGACAGGAAAAATCAGTTATAACAGGGTTGACGAGCTTTGCAGGGTGCTGAGAGAATATAAAAATATTATGGAAGGCTACAAAGTTGAGGCTTACAGGGCATATGGAACCAGCGCGTTTCGTGAGATGGATAATGTGATTATTGTATTGGATCAAATCGAGCAGCGTACAGGTATCAGAATAGAAGTCTTAAGTAACTCTGAACAAAGATTTTTAGATTATAAGTCGATTGCGTCTAAGGGCAAAGCGTTTAATAAGGTAATCGAAAAAGAAACCGCGATTCTGGATATCGGCGGCGGCAGTATTCAGATTTCCTTATTTGTAAAAGATTCTTTGGTTACGACGCAGAATCTTAAGCTGGGAGTCCTGCGTCTGCAGGACAGTATGAGCCGCCTGAATCTGAAGCCGAGTCAGTATGAGAATATTATTGATGAGTTTATCAGTTCCCAGCTTTCGGTTTTTAAGAAGCTTTACCTTAAGGATCGTGAGATTGTAAATATCATCGTAGTGGATGACTATATCTCAGCCGTTGTAGAACATAAAATCGTGAAGATGGCGGAGGATTATATCGAGGCTTCCGAAATGGATATTTTCGTAGAGAAATTAGGGGCAAGGTCTACCGTGGAGGCGGCAAGAATACTGGATATGCCGGAAGAGAGCATCCCGCTTTTATATATTTCCGGTGTGCTTCTTAACCGCGTCGCCAAAGTCATGGGAGCTAAACTGATATGGGTACCGGGGGTGGCATTATGCGACGGTATTGCATATGAGTATGGTGAAAAAAACAAAATAATAAAGGCCGAACATAATTTTGAGCAGGATATAATTGCCTGTGCGAAGAATATCAGCAGGCGGTATATGGGAAGCAAACGCAGGGGAGAGACTCTTGAGAAGATTGCGCTTACGATTTATGACAGCATGAAAAAGGTGCATGGACTGGGAAAAAGAGAGCGGCTTTTACTACAGATTGCTACAATTCTGCATGACTGCGGAAAATATATCAGTCTCGCAAATCTGGGTGAATGCTCATATAATATTATTATGTCAACCGAAATCATAGGACTCTCCCATATGGAGAGAGAAATCGTGGCAAATGTTGTCAAATATAATCACATGGACTTTAATTACTATGGCGTAATCGGTCAGGATATAAAATTGGATAAGGAAGCATATTTAAAGATTGCGAAGCTGACGGCGATTCTGAAAATAGCCAATGGTCTTGACAGAAGCCATAAACAGAAGTTTAAAGATGTAAAAACCGTGCTTCAGGGAGAAGAGCTTATTATTACTATAGATACTTCGGTAGATATTACTTTGGAAAAGGGACTGTTCTATAAAAGAGCGGATTTCTTTGAAGAAGTATACAGTGTGAAACCGGTCATTCGTCAGAAGAATAATTGACTAGGATAGAAAGGTATGGATAATTATATGGCGGAAATAGAAGATTTTTCTAATGCGGAATATTATACAAACAGGGAGCTTAGCTGGCTTCTTTTTGACAAGAGAGTATTAAGCGAAGCGATGGATGAACAGCTTCCGCTGTTCGAACGNCTTAAGTTTTTGAGTATTACTGCCTCCAATTTAGATGAATTTTTCATGGTAAGAGTAGCATCCTTGAAGGATATGGTCAATGCAGGATATAACAAAAAGGATATTGCAGGACTCACGCCCGGGATGCAGCTTGAAAAAGTAAATCATCAGACGCATGAGCTTGTAAAGCAGCAATATGATACATATAATCATTTTCTGCTTCCGCAGCTTATGGAAAACGGAATCCGGCTTATTTCACATCATGAGGATTTGACTGAAGCTGAAGGCGCTTACGTGGATAAGTATTTTTCTGATAACGTATATCCGGTTCTGACGCCTATGGCGGTGGATTCCTCAAGACCATTTCCGCTGATTCGCAATAAATCACTGAATATCGGAGCGTTGGTGCGAAAAAAGAGCGGAGAAGAAGAACTGGAATTTGCGACTGTTCAGGTACCAAGTGTTTTATCGAGAATTGTTACCATACCGGGAGAGGAGAGATGCAGAGTCATTCTCCTAGAGGAAGTGATTGAACGGAATATCCACAAATTATTCCTTAATTATGACATCGTGTGCGCCTATCCGTTCCGTATTATGAGAAATGCCGATTTATCAATAGAAGAAGAAGAGACAGAGGACCTGCTTAAGGAAATAGAAAAGCAGCTGAAAAAGAGACAGTGGGGGCAGGCAATCCGTCTGGAAGTGGAATCGGGAATGGACTCAAGACTGCTTAAGATCATACTGGCCGATCTGCATATCGGTGAGGAAGATATTTATCCGATTGATGGGCCGCTGGATCTGACTTTTTTGATGAAGATGTATGCAATGGAAGGTTTTGATGACCTGAAAGAGCATAGCTATCATGAACCGCAGCCGGTACCGGAACTGCCGGAAGATGTAAATGTCTTTGAAAAGATAAGGGAAAGCGATATCCTGATGTTCCATCCTTATCAGACCTTTGAGCCGGTTGTCCGTTTCATTGCCCAGGCAGCAAAGGACCCGGATGTGCTTGCNATAAAGCAGACGCTTTATCGGGTAAGCGGTAACTCTCCGATTATTGCAGCGCTGGAACAGGCGGCTGATAACGGCAAGCAGGTTTCGGTTCTGGTAGAGTTAAAAGCCAGATTTGATGAAGAAAACAATATTGTGTGGGCAAGAAGATTAGAGAAAGCGGGATGCCATGTCATATACGGACTGGTAGGCTTAAAGACGCACAGCAAGATTACCTTGGTAGTGCGAAGGGAAGAGAATGGCATACGACGGTATGTACATCTGGGAACCGGTAATTACAATGATTCAACGGCGAAGCTGTATACGGACTTGGGGCTTTTGACATGTTCGGAGACGATAGGCGAAGACGCTACGGCAGTATTTAACATGCTTTCCGGTTATTCGGAGCCGCGCTCATGGAATAAATTGTCTCTGGCGCCGTTATGGCTCAAGGATAAGTTTTTATACCTGATAAACAGGGAGAAGGAATATGCGCAGCGGGGAAGGGAAGCTAAGATTATTGCCAAGATGAATGCGCTGTGCGATAAAGATATAATTGAGGCGCTATATGCGGCGAGCGCCGCAGGCGTGAAGATAGAGCTTATTATCAGAGGTATATGCTGCCTGAGGGCCGGACTACCCGGAATCAGTGAGAATATCAGCGTCCGCTCTATAGTAGGAAATTATCTGGAACATGCCAGAATTTTCTATTTTGAAAACGACGGCAGACCGGAGTATTACTGCGCCAGCGCAGACTGGATGCCAAGAAATCTGGAGAGGCGCGTGGAAATCATGTTTCCGATTGAGAAACCTGCGCTGCAGCAGAAGATAATGCACATTCTGCAGAGCNAGTTAAGCGATANGGTTAAGGCACATATACTGCTTCCGGACGGCACTTATGAGAAAGCCGGAAAGCAGGATAAAGAGGCTTTTAATTCCCAGCTTGCATTTTGTAAGGAAGCAAAATCGGANGCAAGAANGAAGAAAGATTCNNCGGANAGNNGNGTGTTTATTCCGGAGATGAATCATAGATAGAGAAACATAGTTTATGCTAGGCACGAACTTATTCAACATGAACAAAAACGGTGCTCATCGCAAGCGCAATCGCACCTTATTTTGTTCATGTTGGATAAGTTCTGGTTATTGGAATTGGAGAAAGGTNTGGTATNAATATGAAGATTATNTTAGCGTCTGCTTCGCCGAGGCGGAAAGAGCTGTTAAAACAGGCAGGGTTATCTTTTAAGACTATGCCGAGCGGGAAAGAAGAGAAGATTACAAAGACTGCGCCGGAAGAGGTCGTAGAGGAATTGTCATATCAGAAAGCGGTGGATATCTGCGGACAATTATCTGAGACTATGAAGGAAGATTTCGTGGTAATCGGAGCGGATACTGTGGTTTCATGCTGGGGTAAGATTATGGGAAAGCCCAAGGATAAAGAGGATGCACACAGGATGCTGTGGGATATTCAGGGAAAAAGCCATCAGGTTTATACGGGAATCACACTTGCATGGAAGTATAAAGATACTCCGGCAATGTTCCATACTTTCCATGAATGCACGGATGTTACCGTCTATCCTATGACAGAGGAAGAAATTGATAGTTATGTAAACTCGGGTGAGCCAATGGATAAGGCGGGAGCCTATGCGATTCAGGGTCGGTTTGCAGCCTATATTCAGGGAATTTGCGGAGACTATACCAATGTAGTAGGTCTGCCGGTAGGAAGAGTGTATCAGGAGATGAAGAGTAGAAATCTCATATAGATTAAAATAAAATGGAGGGGTATTAATATGTTTGATGATGCGGTTTTAAAATGTTTTTTAGACAAGCAGGGACAGCTGTTTCCGGAGGATGTAGCTGCGACAATGGAAGAAGCGGATAACTTTCTGGAAGAATGTATGGCGGTAGTAGTTGATTCCGTACAGGAAGTGTGGGAATATTTTGATGAAGAAGGTTATGATGTAGAAGCAGGAAATGAAGAAGATATCCTGGAAGCTGAGGAAGTCTTTGATATAGGTGACGGGCGATATCTGATTGTCGAAGGGTAGAGAGGTATGTTACAAAAGCGTCATTAATTGGTCGGTTTAGAGCAGATACGGAACTTCTACAGAACTGTCCGCATATATTCGGCAAGACCGTCGTTGTCATTATCTTTTGAGGTGATGGCATCGGCGGATTTTTTTACTATGTCGGCAGCATTGAGCATAGCNATTCCGCAGCCGGCAGCTTCTAACATCGAGATATCGTTTTGGGCATCNCCGGCAGCATAGGAGTGCGCGCGCGGAATATTGAAATAATCGNAGACATAGCGGACCGCATTACCTTTTCCTGCATCTTTATTAAAGATTTCCAGATAATAATCGTTGGAAAAAATATATTGAACTTTATCTGNNGCCCAGTCAGNNATTGANTCACAGAAAGCAGTCAGTCTGCTGTGGTCGTTCAGATGAATNGCAAGCATTTTAAGNGGTTCTTTTTTTANGAATGAAGCATAATCGTCAGTCANAACAAGAGGAAGATGGATTCGCCTGCGGTAAAAACGGATTTCNTCGTCATCCGCAGTATTGACGACTTCATTATCGGTATAGGTCTGGATNTGNAGNTTCTGTGATTNTGCCTGTGCCTGTAAATATGATACATAAGAAAGCGGCAGACGTTTTTCAAATAANGCGGATTGACTATCNCAGTCAAAAATCAATGCTCCGTTATATGCTATAATAAGAATACCGGGATAATCAAGACCGGCAAGNTCCTTNACTTCCAGAATGCTGTTGAGTGGTCTTCCGGAGGAGAGTACCAGTTTATTACCTGCATGTATGAAGTCATCCAGAAAAGCCTTGGTATTCTCTGACACCATGCTTTGATTATTAAGTAATGTACCGTCTAAATCAGTGAAAAGTATTTTCATAATAATACTNATGCTTCTTTCTTAATTCTCAATTTGCGAATTTGNGCCCTTTTCTTAACCTGCNAATTTNTACAAATTTACCNTTGAACAGCTTCTTTGATTTTTTCAAGTATTTCATATGGAACGAAAAGTTTACCGTATCCTGTGCCGANGTCAAGTCCCGGTTTNTTGTCGCCATGGAAATCCGAGCCGCCGCTTAGAAGAAGGTCATATTTTTTNGCAAGTCTTAACATATCGCGCTCATCCTGNTTGCTGTAAGAACTGTAAAAAGCTTCAATCCCCATAAGTCCTGCCTGNTTTAAGACTCCNACCAAGGCNTCCAGACGCTCGTTTCCCATATGATAAAGCGGAGGATGCGCAAGTACAGGAACGCCTCCTGCCTGCAGTATCAGTTCGACTGCCTGNGCGGGCGTGATTTTTTCCCTTGGTACATAATATTTACAATTGTCCCCGACATATTTGGAGAAAGCTTCGGCGCGGNTTGNNACATATCCGTGTTCCGTAAGATATGCCGCATAGTGCGCCCTTGTAATTACTGCNCCGGGATTCNCTGCNCACANTTTATCGAAAGTGATATCAATGCCGGCTTCCTGTAGATTACGNCACATTTTTATATTACGGTTTATNCGTGAATCCACAAAGGATTTCAGCCTTGCCTGAAAAGCGGGTGCGTCATAATTGATATAAAGTCCCACTACATGTATATCTTTTCCCTCATTTTCAGAAGAAAACTCAATGCCCGGAATTACCTCGATTGGTTTGCCTTCTGCATAGGCGGCAGCTTCTTCAAGGCCGTCCGTTGTATCATGGTCTGTCAGGGCGAAAGCGGAGAGCCCTTTTTGCAGAGCATAGTCTACAAGCTCCGAGGGCGTATAGGTTCCGTCTGATTTATTTGAATGTACATGCAGATCAATCTGTTTCATAATCATCCTCATCTGTTGCAGTGCTGGTGTATACAGTACGTTTTCTTGCCATTTCATCATTGGCAAGATACTCGTCATAAGTAGTAATCTTATCAACAAGAGAACCGTTTGGCANAATTTCCATTATACGNTTGGCAGTAGTCTGCACTACCTGATGGTCATGNCAGGAAAAAAGCTCAACACCCTTGAATTTCATCATNCCNTCATTGAGTGCCGTAATAGCCTCCATATCCAGANNGTTGGTCGGNTNGTNAAAAATCAGGCAGTTCGCGCCGCTTATCATCATTTTGGAAAGCATACAGCGCACTTTCTCACCACCGGAGAGAACTTTGACCCTTTTAACACCGTCTTCTCCGGCAAAAAGCATACGTCCTAAAAAGCCTCGGACATAGGTGACATCCTTGATAGCGGAATAGCCGGTCAGCCATTCGGTAATCGTATAATCGTTATTGAACTCATCCGTGTTATCCTTAGGGAAATACGCCTGTGAAGTAGTGACGCCCCATTTATATGTGCCATCATCCGGCTCCAATTCGCCTACCAGAATTTTAAATAAAGTTGTTTTGGCAAGCTCATTGCCGCCGACAAAAGCAATTTTATCATCATGTCCGACAATAAATGAAATATTGTCCAAGACTTTTTCACCGTTTATGGTCTTGCTGATGCCTTCCACGGTCAAAACCTCATTACCGATTTCACGCTCCGGTCTGAAATCAATGTAAGGATATTTCCTACTTGAAGGCTTGATATCGTCCAGCTCGATTTTTTCAAGCGCACGTTTTCTGGAAGTAGCCTGCTTGGATTTGGAAGCATTAGCGGAGAAACGGGAGATAAATTCCTGCAATTCCTTAATCTGTTCTTCTTTTTTCTTGTTGGCTTCCTTACGCTGCTTGATAATCAGCTGGCTGGATTCATACCAGAAATCATAGTTACCTGCAAACAGCTGGATTTTTCCATAGTCTATATCCGCTATATGCGTACATACTTTATTCAGGAAATAACGGTCGTGGGATACCACGATTACCGTATTTTCAAAGTCAATTAAAAAATCTTCAAACCATGCGATAGCGTCCAGATCCAAATGGTTTGTAGGCTCGTCAAGCAGCAGAATGTCAGGATTGCCAAAAAGCGCCTTTGCAAGCAGTATTTTAACCTTTTCATTACTGTTCAAATCACCCATCATACTGTAATGGAGAGCAGTGTCGATTCCCAGACCATTTAACAGCATCGCCGCATTGGATTCTGCATCCCACCCGTCCATTTCGGCAAATTCAGCCTCAAGTTCGCTGGCGCGGATACCGTCTTCATCGGAGAAGTCTTCCTTTGCATATATAGCGTCTTTTTCTTTCATAATCTGGTACAGACGCTCATTTCCCATGATAACCACGTCCATGACAGGATATGTGTCGTATTTGAAATGATCCTGCTCCAGCACTGAGAGACGCTGTCCGGGGGTAATGGAAATATCGCCGTTTGTCGTATCCAATGCTCCTGAAAGGATTTTTAAAAAAGTGGACTTTCCCGTGCCGTTAGCACCGATAAGACCATAGCAGTTACCCTCTGTAAATTTAATGTTTACATCCTCGAAGAGGGCTTTCTTGCCTACTCTATAAGTTACATTATTTGCACTAATCATCTTTAAAACCTCTTGTTTTCTATATTTTCGTTCTTATACCTACTTATATCATTATACATAAAATGGATTTTTTTTCAATCTGAAACAGTGATTAAATACAATTTTTACCACTTTTTATTGACATAAGTCGCAACATTCTGTAAACTATTCATAGTATTGGCGAGTTGTGTTTTATTAGTACAGGACTGGATGTGAAGATAGATGAATAATAAAAAAGAAAAGTCGAAGATATGGCTTGTTTTATTTTATTCGTGCTTTGCAGTTGTGGTTATAGCTGCAGGTATACTCTTTAAAAATTTCATAGACTCTCAGGCGGCAAACAGTCAGTTAGACAGCCTGCAGGCAAGTGTCAACGATGAAACCGATGGAAATGCAAAAGATATTGATACGGTTTACATAAGTGGTGATACGCAGGAATCAGCAGAGGGAAACACCGTAAATAGTGCAAATGAAGAAATTCTATTGACCAATGCAAATACTGCAATAGGAGAAATTCAAATAGCAGATGCAGAAAATAATGCAGTAGAAGGCCTGAAAGAGATAGATATATCGGAAGCTATAGACGCTGATGTGCCTGGTAGTGAAGCATCCGGCATCGAGATATCAGATATNAANATNTCAGATATNGAAATNCCCAAAAAGGACTTGGACTGGGANGCCCTGCATGAACAAAATAANGANATTTATGCATGGATTTATGTACCGGACACAACNGTAGACTATCCTATACTGCAGCACCCGACGGATAANAGTTANTATTTAAATCATAACATGGACGGAACCAAAGGATATCCGGGATGTATTTATACGGANGACTTTAACAGTAAGGATTTTTCGGATATTCATACGGTGATTTACGGACATAATCTGAAAGCCAAAACCATGTTTTCGTCCCTGCATAATTTTGAAAAAGATGATGTGTTTTCAAAGGAGCACTATATCTATATTTATACACAGGATTATGTGTTTGTTTACCGGATTTTTGCNGCCTATGAATTCNGTGCGNTNCANCTTTTGGATAATTATGATTACNCCAATGAATATGTNTATGCNGATTATCTGAANCAAATATATAAAACAACTGACCGGGTNGCNAANGTAAAAGAAGATATCAAAGTNACGACAGACGATAAGATTGTCACTCTGTCTACCTGTACATCGGATCATGATTCAAACAGGCGGTTTCTGGTAACCGGAGTACTGGTGAATCCCAGAAGATAGGATATGTCATGTTAGATAAAGAAACGGTTGTTGAAAAAAAGAAGCTTGGAATCGGCGCGCTTACCATGATTACGATTGCCGCAGTCNTTTTAGTGGTCATGGGAACTATTGNNGTAATGCGTATGCTTGGTAAAAATTCACTGTCTGTNGCCGTTGCGGGAACNGGNAACATGATANATGGCGAAGTCGCCGGTGACATGGAAATAAATAAAATANTNTATAAAGAAGAGAGCTATGTTTTTAATGAAGANATTGTAACGGTGCTTGTCATGGGAATTGACAAAGAGACTGTTACAACGGTTGGNGGACAGAGCTTTACGGCGGATGAGGAAGGCGAGTTTGCGGGAGGACAGGCAGATGCATTGTTCCTTATGNTTATCAATCCGCATGACAAAAATGTTTATGTAATNGCAATAAACAGAAACGCTATGGCNGAAGTGGACGTTTTTGACGAAGAAGGNAATTATCAGGGAATNTTTACGAAACAGATTGCACTCCAGCATGGTTATGGCGATGGGAAAGAAGAGAGCTGCCTGCGGCAGGTAAAAGCGGTATCCAGAATGTTCCATGANATNCCNATTAATGCTTATGTAGCAATCAGTATGGACGCCATACCGGAGCTGAATGATGCTGTCGGCGGCATTACGGTAGAGGTTCTGGACGACATTATATATCCGGAATATGATATGGACCTTCATCAGGGAGAAACAGTAACACTTTATGGGGAAAAGGCATACTGGTATGTCCGCCTTAGAAACGAAAATATATTTAATTCCAATGAGCTTCGTCTGCAAAGACAGAAACAATACCTGACTGCATTTGCGGCAGAGGCAAAAAACCAGGCNGTGTCAGATATCCGTGTAGCAATCAACCTTTATCAGACAGTACATAAATATATGGTTACAAATATTGACCTGAACGCATTTACTTATATGGCTACGGAATATATCGGTTACGATTTTGATATAGATAATATGTATTCCTTAGAGGGTGAAGTGATACAGGGAAATAATTTTGAAGAGTTCTATGTAGATGATGACGCATTGCAGGAGTTGATCATAGAGCTGTTTTATGAGCCGGTGGAATAATTACAGATAACGTCATAAANATTATTTCGATATCTTCCGGAGAATCATATCTTCGGTTTTGATATAACCACATGAATACATTAGGAGAGGAGAAATAGCAATGAAAAGAAAGTTTTTAGCAGTATTAACTGCATTGGCAGTTCTGACTATGGGCTCCATGACTACATTTGCGGCGAGCCCGACAGTAGGCACTACGGAAGCGCCTGTCAGTACACAGCAGGCTTTGACGGCTGTGGAGCCAGTTGCGACACCGGCTGCATATGTAAGCGTCACAACAGTGTCAGCGGGATATAACGTGTCCGCAGTATCAACTACAACAGTTCAGGCAGCAGCGGTAGCGGTTCAGAATAACCTGTTAAATAATGTTGCAGCTATCGGATACAGACTCGGAAACGTAGAGCTTGTAAATGCGGCAGCAAATCCGGGAAGCAAGGTAACGGCATCTATCCTTACCGTTGTCGATCTTAAGGCATCAACCGCTTCTAAGGATGCATACGGAAATTATGTTGTGACCATGACTGTACCGGGTATTTCAGAAGGAGATGCAATTGCAATTCTCCACTATACGGGAAAAGCATGGGAAACCATTGTTCCTACAAGTACGGCAAATGGAATCGTAACATTTACAAGCGCAAGTCTTTCACCGATTTCTGTTGTAAAACTCAGTACGACAGGCGTTACATTGTCACCTAAGACAGGTTCATCTTTACCTGTGGCAGCAGTAATTCTTGTTATCGGCGTTGTCGGTATGGCAGTGAGCGGAAAGAGATATTTTGCATAAATATCATGTGGTGAATTTATAAGCATAAGTCTGGCGGGGCATTTACTCCGCCAGAACGATTGTTATTACTTAATTAAGGAATGCAATGAATACTCATGAAAAAGGTTTTGATCATAACGACCATAAGTGGCTTCCTGCCGCAGTTTGAAAAAAATAATGTAAAGTTACTACGTGAAGCAGGATGTGAGATTCATTATGCATCCAATTTTAAGAATCCAATCTATGATTTTGACAAAACAGACTTAAAAGCGCAGGGAATCAGACTGCATCAACTAGATATTGCCAAAAGTCCGTTGAAACTTAAAACAAATCTACGCGCAGTCAGACAGCTTCTCCACATCATTAATGAAAATGATATTGACATTATCCACTGCCATAATCCTATGGGAGGAGTTGCAGGACGCATTGCGGCACATATGAGCAGGAAAAAGCCCCATGTGATTTATACGGCGCATGGATTTCATTTTTATAAAGGAGCGCCTAAGAAAAACTGGCTGCTGTTTTATCCGGTGGAATGGCTGCTAATCCGCCTGACAGATATTATTGTGACCATTAACAGTGAAGATTACGAAAGAGCGAAGAAACTCCCAATCAAAGTCAAAGAAAATGTGTTTCAGATACATGGCGTGGGAGTTGACCCGGGACGATTTGCCCCGAAAAGAGAGATTGGTAAAGTAAAACGTACAGAATTGGATATACCGGACTCCGCATTTCATATTGTGACAGCGGCGGAGCTTAATGATAATAAGAACCAGAAAGTTATAATTGAAGCAATCAGTACATTACCGCAGTCGGATATCTATTACAGTCTCTGCGGAAAGGGCTCGGGAGAAAAAGCCTTAAGGAAGCTGATAAAAGAAAAAGGACTCGAAAACAGGGTAAGGCTGTTAGGATTCCGCAAAGATATGGAAGAAATCTTACAGACAGCCGATTGTTTTGCTTTCCCATCCTATAGGGAAGGATTTGGTGTCGCAGCAGTGGAAGCGCTGCTATGCGATGTAGTGCTCGTGGCTTCGGATAACCGCGGCACAAAGGAATATGCCGTAAACGGAAAAAACGCTTATGTCTGTAAAGCGGACAGTGTACAGGAGTTCGCACAGGCTATTGAGACTTTATATAAAAATAAAGAACTGCGTGGAAAAATGTCGCAAAACTGCAGAACTTCTGCAATGAAGTTCACGGTCGGAGAAGTAGAAAAAACAATGAAAGAAGTATATAACAAGGTATTGAATACCTGATATTAAATACATAGTATTAAATACTCGGCAATGAATGCCGGAGTATTTATCTGAGCAGTATCGTAAGCATGGCTTGCGATATGCAGGGGGTGTAACGATGAAACAGCCGCTTGTTTCTGTCATCATGGGCGTATTTAACCAATGGGACGAAAAAGTATTGAAGGAGTCTGTGGACTCTATATTGAAGCAGACATATTCAAATTTGGAATTTATCATATGGGATGACGGTTCCCATCCGGAAGCGGCGAAGATTATTCAAAAGCTGGACGGACTCGATGAGAGAATCATCGTTGCAGGAAAAGAAGAAAACAGAGGACTTGCCTATAGTCTGAACGAATGTATCCGTCTGGCAAAGGGAAAATACATAGCGCGAATGGATGCGGATGATATTTCCAAACCTTTGCGTATTGAGAAACAGGTAGCATTCTTAGAAACACATCCGGAATATGGCTGGTGCGGAACAGATGCGGAACTGTTTGACGAAAACGGCGTGTGGGGGCTTAGACCCATGCCGGAGATTCCTAATCTAAAAGACTATTATTATTATTCACCATACATACACCCTTCCGTTATGTTCAGAGCAGAACTGTTTGATGAAAATTTAGGGTATCTTGCGTCGGAAGAAACGCTCAGGTGCGAGGATTATGAAATTTTCATGAATCTGGAGAAACGTGGACAAAAAGGGTATAACCTGAAAGAAAATCTCTTTTGCTACCGTGAGACGAGAGATTCTTATAAAAAAAGAAAAGTGAAATTCCGTCTGAACGAGGCAAAAATCAGATATAAAAACTATAAAAAAATGGGAATTTTATTTCCGGTCGGCTGGATTTATGTATTCCGTCCGATTGCGGCATGCCTGATTCCCACCAAAGTACTGGAGTTTATGAAACGTCATGAGGGAAGCCGNCATAAAAGAGCAGAAGGCATACCAAAGAAGGCTGGAGTATTACAGAACCAGTCTTAANGATAATNATATACATATGCNGGCNGTAGAANGCCTGNATNAAAAAATATAATAAAAGTCAAAACAACGAACATAATGAAAACGTNGCAGAATATCAAAAAGTGCGTGAGGAAGTTTTCGTACATGTGTGGCTGCCNGTNATAACGGAATANGTGGAATGGGTGCTTGATGAAGCCATAAAATCCGGTAAAAAGAGACTNTATTTTCTNGCAAGGGACGGNTATATGATGTACCTGNTGGCGGAGAAGCTCATAAAGGCAAGAAATCTTNAAATAGAGCTCAGATATCTGAAAATATCAAGGTTCGCCATTCGTAACGCAGAATANTNNTTTNTNGGAAAAGATGCNCTGGATACCCTGTGTGTGGGCGGAATCGACATAACTTTTGAAAAGATTATGAAAAGGGCAAACCTCACAGAAGGAGAGGCGCTTCATATTGCAAGACTGGCAGGACGAACGGAGACCTATAAAACACCATTGAACTACAGACAGCTTCGCAAACTTAAAGAAGATTTATCACGGCTCGAGCAGTTGTTTATTTATATAAAAGAACACTCCAAAACCTGTTATGAGAATACGGCAGCGTATTTAAGACAGGAAGGATTATTAGAGCCGGTTTCATATGCTATTGTGGACAGCGGATGGGTTGGAAGCTTACAGCTTAGTTTGCAGAGAGTGATTGCGCATGAGGATTCGAGGGATATAAGACTACAAGGATATTATTTTGGAATATATGAAAGACCAAAGGGAACAGATGCGAATCAGTATAAGGCGTTTTATTTTGGTGAAAAACAGGTATGGAGAAAAGTAAGATTTTCTAACTGTCTGTTTGAGACGGTTTTGTCTGCACCGGAAGGGATGACTTGTGGGTTTGGGATGATATCGGATAAAGCAATAACTTTAGAAAGTGATGTAAAAAATCCAAATGCAGAAGTTATGGAACGTTTTTCTGAGTTGTTATCGGAATATGCATCTGCCTATATTGGGGCGGCAAATGTAACATCAACAGCAGAGTTATCGAAATCATCAATAGCATTGAAAACGTCATTTTATAATTTATCTGCCAGCCATAGAAGTCATGCAAAAAGTGTCCGTTTTGTGTCAAAACTTTTAAAACCCATGATGGGAAATCCTACAATGCAGGAAGCAAAGGCATTCGGTGAACTGCTTTTTTGTGATGATGTGCTGGAGCTTAACTTGCAGCCTGTGGCGGCCGAGTGGGATGAAGAGCAACTTCGAGAGAATCAGTTTTTAAGTAAGCTTTTAATCAAGATGAATCTGAAATCCAACAGACTGTACGAGAGCGCATGGCCGGAAGGCAGTATAGCAAGACTTGGGATAAAGACTGAAATGAATATGAGACAGGAACGGCTGTATAAGAGCCTTATGTATATAAGAAAGGCAGTTGGCAAGTGAAAGCAGATAACAATGGTTATAACAGCGATATCAGACAATACATATTCGTAATCCGTGAATTGACAGCAAGAGAAATCAAGCGCAAGTACGCCAGAAGCTCTCTGGGGATTATATGGAGTGTGCTGAATCCGCTTCTTAATATGGTTGTCATGTCACTGATTTTCTCCACAATGTTTAGGCGTTCCATCGAAAATTTCCCGATTTATTACCTGACCGGACAGATTTTCTGGACGCTTTTCAGCGGGGCCACCAATTCGGCAATGACAGCGCTTGTAGACAATAGAAACCTGCTGATTAAGGCTAAACTGCCAAAGCAGACTTTTGTCCTATCGAGGATTTATACTACGCTTGTAAATTTCGGATATACCTGCATCGCATATGTGTTGATGCTAGTCATATTCCGTATTAAACCGACATTTGCCATGCTGCTGTTTCCGTTGGCCGTTGTTTTTATGTTAATGATTTCTATCGGAGTCAGCTATATCCTGTCGGTGGTATATGTTTTTTTTGCAGATGTAAAATATCTGTATTCCGTGTTTCTGACGCTATGGATGTATATGTCGGCGCTTTTTTACCCGATTTCAGGGCTGCCCGAATCAATGCAGAAATTTATCGGCTTCAATCCTATATATCTGGTTATAGCATTCGCGAGAGAATGTGTGATGTACGGTAAAGTGCCTGATGTCATGATGTGGGTTAAACTGGTATGCTGGAGTCTGGGAATTATGTGGCTGGGGTTAGCCGTTTTCAAACGCGGAGAAAATCAGGTCATGCAGAGAGTATAAAAGGTTTAGTTGTGAAGGTAATTCTATGAAAGCAAAGCGGAAATTCAGGGTGGCAGCGCTGCTAATTGCTGTTATCTTAGGGGTCTTCGTAAGACCGTTATATGTACATGCAGCGGATGCGACGGTAACCTTTGGCTCGAATTGGTATACTAAAAAGAGCGGAGATACTTTCCCAGTGGGCGTATACCTGACAGCAAACGCAGCAATCGGTGATTATCATATAGAAATTGAATATGACAACCTGCGTCTTGAATACGTAGACGGCGCCGACACAGCAGATGAGGAAAACGGAGTGCTTATACTTGAAGGAAACCAGAACAGCAGGGAGATTAAGTTCTGGGTCAGGTTCAGGGCAATAAGCGGCGGCGAGGCATACATTGAAATAGCCTCTGCAGAAGCCACATTGCGGGATAATGCAGATGGTGAGGTTTTTAATATCACCGAATATGACAGTGCGCCGGTTCATTTAAGCGGAGAAGATACGGCAGCAGAGATAGAAGCACAGATGGCGGCTGAGGCTGAGAGGGCAGAGGCAGAACATGCGGTAGAGGAACAGGAAAGGACAGAGGCAGAACAGGTCGGTCAGGGAACAGGAGAAGATTGGGAAAATAGCGGAAACGGAGATAGTGCCGGAATAGATGGACAGGGCATAGATGGAGCCGGGGGTAATGCAGATACAGGACAGGAAACTTCCGGTGGGTATATGGCGGAAGTTGGGGACTTGGAACAAGGAATGTCTGAATCAGATGAGAATGCCGGTGATGAAGAAAGCGGCGGAAACAGTGGAACAGTACAGACAAGACAGGAGAAACGTCATTTTTTCATTTTTAATGTTTATTTCATAATTGTACTTGCAATAATTTTACTCATCGTACTTGTAGAGATGGTCGTATGGGTAATCATAAAGAGCGCCAGGGCAAAGCGTAAGAGGAAAGAAGAAAAGCAGAAAAAGATAGAAGAAAAACGGAATAGATACCGTAAAGTTTCACATAGTCGCATAGAGAACGTAAGGCAAACCGCAGATGGAGTGGATGAAGTAGAGCTGATTGATTTCGACTTTGATGAATCAGAGGCAAGCACAGAAGCAAAACGTGCGAAACGGAAAAAAGAGCTTATAAACCAGATGAATGAAGAGGAATATGAGCTGGAATGGCAGAAGGGAAGACCGGTTATCAAAGTCAAAGACGTGACTATGGAATTCAGGCTTTCTTCGGTGAATCCGTCAGGGTTGAAGGAATATATAGTACAACTGCTAAAAAGAGAAGTATCCTACCGCAGGCTGTATGCCCTTTATCATGTGTCTTTTAATGTATATCATGGCGAGGTAATAGGCGTGATTGGAACCAACGGTTCCGGTAAATCCACATTGCTTAAGATTGTATCAGGAGCGCTTAAGCCTACCAGCGGGTATGTGGAAATCGCAGGTCGCAAGAAAGTGCAGCTTTTGACTATTGGTACAGGATTCGACATGGAGCTGACCGCCAGAGAGAACGTATTCTTAAACGGCTCTATTATCGGCTACAGGAAGGAATTCTTAGAAGAGCATTATGAAGAAATCGTGGAGTTTGCAGAGCTTCAGGACTTCATGGATGAGAAGGTCAAGAACTTCTCAAGCGGTATGGTCAGCCGTCTCGGATTTGCTATTGCAACAGCGGGGGATGCGGCGGAGATTCTGATATTGGATGAAATCTTAAGTGTCGGGGATGAGTTCTTTAGGCAGAAGAGCCTTAAGAGGATAAAAGAGATGATACATGGAGGAAGTACGGTACTGATGGTGAGCCATAGTATGGGGACGATTCTGGAGAATTGTACAAGGTGTGTATGGATTGAGAAAGGTGAGCTGCAGATGGCGGGGGACCCGAAGGTGGTTTGCGAGGAGTATCGGAGGATGAATGGGTAGAGAAAATGGATTTATAAAATATTACAAAGAGATTTAGGAAAGGTCTGACAATGAAGGTGGGAGAGACAAAAGTAAAACTGTTAGTTTGTTATCATAAGCCGTCGCAATTGTTGAAAGATGAAATTTTTGTGCCAATTCATGTAGGACGCGCACTGGCAAAAAACAGAATGGATGTGAGTAGCGCTGATTATCAGTGGCTTATGGAAAACCTGATTGGTGATGATACAGGAGATAATATATCTTATAAAAACAGTTCCTACAATGAAATGACCAGTCTGTACTGGGCATGGAAGAACTATAAAGAGTTGGGAGAACCTGATTATATAGGTATGATGCATTATAGGCGTCACTTTATTCTGTGTGAAGGCGAGATAGATGTGTTTTCTTTTGACAATATGGGGGAGCATTATTTTGAGGAAATTAATTATTCTCAGGAAAATATACAAAAGTAGGTGGAAAATTGTGATTTTGTAACTCATATCGGAAAAGTGAATCATGTGTATAATCATTACATAGAGAATCATAGGAAGGAAGATATAGACTTGGCATTTGAAATTTTGTATGAGAAATTCCCCGATTATAAGGAAATTGCCAAGGAATATCTTTCAGGTAATTATAGTAATTTTTGCAATATGTTTATAATGCGTAGAGAGCTTTTTTTTGACTATTGCGAATGGATGTTTGAGCTTTTGGGGGAATTTGAAAAAAGAGTGGATATTTCCGAAAAGCGTTTTTTTATTTCTGAGAGGCTGACGGGCGTATATATTGCAAAGTTAATGAAAAATAAGGAATTGAAGTATAAAGCAGTACCAATCTCGTTTGTTGAAGAAGCAGTTAATATACCTATTGTTTTACCTGGGGAGAAGGACAATCAGTTTGCGTTGGCGACGACGCTTGTTTCTCTATTGTCGAATAAAAAGCCAGAAAGTAAGTATGATATTTATCTTGTGACGGATTCTGACATAACTGAAAATATAAAAAAGAAAATACATTCTCTTTGTAGTATATATGAGAACTGTAACATAGAATTCATCGTTACAAATATAAAGCGAGAATATTATCCTATAGTGATGGCTGGTTTGCTGCCAATGGTTAATAAGTGTATCTATATGGAAGATAATTCTTTAGCGTTGAAAGATTTAAGCGAATTTTATCGTGTTTGCAGTGTGGATGATTACTACGTAGTTGGTGCACCTTTAAGAAACTATGATATTTATGAAACAGAGAAAGAATTGGATCCTTCTTTTATGGTTATAAACTGTGCCAGTCTGCGTAGACATAAGATTATGCAGAAAGTAATGCCCGAGATAGAGATGGGAAGAGAATCAGCTACTATAATAAACACTGTTTTAAGGGGACAGATAGGATATGTTCCATGGTATTTGATGACCTTAGCAGAGAAGATGGATAAAAAAGAAATGTTTGACAAGAATAAGACAAGGGCAAGTCAACTGGCAGATGCAGCATGGAAGCCTATTGTATTTTATGGTAATCTTTTGCCGTGGGAAAATCCACAGGAAACTTTTAGCATTTTTTGGTGGGACTTTGCAACTAAGGTTCCGGTGATGTTCGAATTTGTTCCCTGTAGCTTAACGGTATTAGAGATTTATTTTGCAAATGGGCAAAAAGAGATAAATCGAGCGGCATTTGCACATTCTAAGCAAGAGGATTGGCGAAAATATTCTTTTTGGGGTAAATTGAAATTTTATTATAAGCATAATGGTATAAAACAGACGATAAAATATGGTTTTCGTAAGTTGGTAGGAGGAAAGAAGTAAATGCGTGCTCCTTTGGTATCGATAACAGTTCCAGTGTACAATGTTGAGGATTACCTCGAGAGGTGTCTTGATAGTCTAATTATGCAGACCTTGACTAATATTGAAATTATTTGTGTAAACGATGGTTCTACGGATAGGAGTCTTGAAATATTAAAAAAGTATCAAAAGAAAGACTCTCGGATTGTGATTGTGAATAAGAAAAATGGAGGGTTACCGTCTGCGAGAAATGCAGCCATAAATGTGGCAAGGGGAAAGTATATAGGGTTTGTAGACTCTGATGACTTTGTAGACAAAAATATGTTCAAAAAACTGTATAAGACTGCGGAAAAAGAACAAACCGAGGTCGTAATCTGTGGAGCGCAGATTTTTCCAGAGGATCCGAGTCCGAGCGATTGGCTTGAGGCTGCGCTGTCGCCTCAATATAAGAAATATGATAAATTTGAGCCGGAATTGTTGTTTTCCAATTCTGCCACTACACCATTTTTGTGGAGGGTGTTTGTGAAACGGGATTTGATTGAGCGGTATCAGATTAGATTAGATGAAAATATTTTGCTGGGCGAAGATAAGTTATTTCAGACTATGATTTATACAAAAGCTTATGGAATTACGGTGATTTCAGATAAATTGTACCATTACTGCTGGTATAGAGAAGGGTCTATGATGCAGCAAGGCGTTTATAAATCGTTTGGGCAAAAGGGGAAGAATCATACGAATCTTGTTCTTCGTATAGCAGATCTGGTTAAAGAAGAAAGTGAAGAGACAAAAGAGCAGTTTATAAAGTGGAGTGTTCCTTTTTTGTATACCGATTTTATTTATTTAGCAGAGCAAGAAAAAGTAGTATTAGCTAAGGCATTGATAAACTGTTGGATTCAAAGCGGATACTATCGCTTTAGGAGAAAATTAGAAGCTAGGATTGTGGAGCAACATTGTTATTTTCAAACCATGGCAGAGAAGTCAGAGGTAATATCAATGCCAAAAGTTTCCGTTATAGTTCCGATAAATGATAATGGAGTCTATGTTTCAGAGGTTTTAAGTAGCATATATCAACAGTCTTTGAAAGAAATTGAAGTTATTATTGTAAACAGTGGGACGCAAGATGTAGTTTATTCAATATTGCAAAAAAATTTATATCTAGATAGCCGAATCCGCCTTTGTAATATGAAAAAAAGCGCTTATTCGGAAGTTTTAAATACAGGAATCAATTTAGCAGCAGGAGAGTATATTCTGTTTGTAGAAGATTCCGGATGGTTTAAAAACAATGAAGCGTTACATAAGTGGTATGATATGGCTAGTGTATTGCAGGCAGATTTATGTGCAAGTGTGGTTAGTGTTGCAGGGGGCAAGGCGTTTGGAGAAGAAAACTACAAAGCTAGCAATTATTCGGAAAAAGCAGAATTGGAATATATAAATTGTGATTTTCATAATGTGTTATACAAAACAGATTTTTTAAGAGAAAGTAATTTAATTTTTAAGGAATGTTCGTTTTTTACTGGAATGATTTTTCTTTTGGAGAGTACTTTGGCAGCGCATAGTAAATACTATATAGACGAAGAAATGTACATACAGAGAATAATACATCGGCCAGACTGGATTTCTACAAAGAAATGCGAAAATATTCTGGAAGCTTTTGTTGAAATTATGGAGACGGCGCATGAAAAAAAAGCGGCAGATATACAGGCGAGGGTTCTATCAATCCTAAATAACGATCTCTATAAAAAAATAATAATTAACAATACTAGATGTTATGCGATGGAAGAATGGCAATGTCCGAATGGGGAGAATAGTCAGATTAAATCAGTAAAAGCGTTGTATAAGATTATGCAGGCAATTGATTCAGAATTATTGGAAGAGGCGGGTTATGATTTGTCTAAGTCATATGTAACTATTTTATGTGAGTTGATGAAAGAACGGCATATTTTCTTAGCAGATATTTCTCAAAAATATTATGAACAGGCTTAATATTTCTATAAAGATTATATGTTAAAGGAGAATAAATGATTACTATAAATGTTTGGGGAAATTGTATGACAAGAGATATATTGAATCCCCTTGTCAGCAAAGGGAAATTAAGGGTGCTTCAATATGTTGGAGTGGGAACATCACACCCCATATCGGCTTTTTCTGATAAGGGAAGATTTGAAGTTAAAATTGATGATTTGAAAGATTATAGGGGAAGCAATTTTGAAAAGAGATGTTTTTGTCAGGATATTAATAAAACAGCTTTAGATTATCTGATAGAAAGAAAAGCAGATTATTTGTTGATTGATTTGATGTCCATTCGGTTGAATATGTTAAAAAAACAAAAGCATTACATAGTTTGTGGATATCCCTATGTACTAAATAAAGAAAAAGTATTCGAGGACTATAGGTTGGATAATTATGAAATGGTTACGCCTTATGATATTAATATTGATACATGGTATGAGTATATTGATAAGTTTTGTAATTTTATTTTGAAATATTACTCTCTTAATCAGATTATTTTTCATGAATGCTATGGAACTGCTAAGTATATTGATGATAAACCGCCATTATACAAAACCTTCAGTACAAAGCGCGTTGAGGAAGTGAATCAATATAATCAACTGGCAAAAAAGGTAAATACTTATTTTGAAGAAAAAATGGAAGGTTGTCATGTAATTAAGTTCTGTGAAAACGTAATGTCTGATAAAGCAAATCCACTTGGATTGCACCCGCTTCACTATGAGAAATCGTATTATGAATACGGAGCTGAGGCGGTGAAGATTATTTGTCAGAATTTTTTTGACGATGAAGAGGCAGTGGTTCTTGAAGAATTAAGAAAGAACTATACAGATAAATTTTCACAATTAAATGAAAACTTGAACTTGAAAAATGAATTGTATTGGACAAAAAACGCTCTGAACTTTTGTAAGAATATGATTTTTGATCAGTTTGGAGGAGAAAAATTTAAATTGTGGTTGACAACAAAAAAAGAACAGAATGCAAAGATATCTGTTTTAGTTTCTCAAAATGTTGCGGGACAGATTTTGACGGTAGCCTTAAAAAAATTTGAAATCCCGACTTTATTTATTTCATCTAAGATAACCTTTGATGATTTGACGGATGAAGAATTTGAGTTGTGTAGGCAATCAGATGTTGTTGTTTGTGCTGATGTGCATAGAATTATTCCCCCAAAAAAGGAAGAAGTATGTGCTGTTCTTATTTCTGAACTTCTGGAATAGAGGATAATTGAAAACAATAAAATAAACATTCAGATGTTTAGGAATTTTATGAGAAGGAAGAAATGTATGAAAGACAACGTAAATCAAGTTGATAAAGGAATTTGCACAGGATGTGGTGCATGTTTTAATAAGTGTAAATTTGACGCAATAAATATGTGGCCTGATGAAAATGGATTTTTGCATCCGCAGATTGATGATGAAAAATGTGTTGATTGTAAAATGTGTTTGATGAGTTGCCCCATTACAAATCCGGTTTACAAAAATAATAAAGAGCCCAAATGCTATGCTCTATGGTCAGACAACGAAACGAGAAAGAAAAGCTCATCAGGAGGAGCTTTTACTGTTCTGGCAGAAGCTATCCTTGACAAGGGTGGTATAGTGTGTGGAGCGGCGTTAAAAGAAGATAATGTAACTGTAATGCATAAATTTATTGAAGATAAAAATGAGTTGTCATTGTTGCAAGGTTCTAAATATGTGCAGAGTGACACATTGGATACTTATGTAGAGACAGAAAAACTCTTAAAGGCTGGCAGAATGGTTTTGTATTCGGGCTGTCCATGCCAGATTGCAGGACTAAATCGATTTTTGGGACGCGAATATGAACGCCTAATTACAATTGATTTGATTTGCCATGGAGTATCTTCTCCAAGAGTACTTCAAAAGTATATTGCTGAAAAAGAAAAAAAGTATGGAAAAATTCGTAATCTTAGGTTCAGAACTAAGGAGCTTGAGGAAGGCGGTTGGCACAGAAGCCATGCAATGGCATTTGATTCAGAAAAAGGGCGAGTTGTTGAAGAGAGAGGTAAATGCGATTTTTTAACCCCTTTTTTAAAATCACTTTCTATCAGAGGAGGATGTGGTTCGTGCAAATTTGCGAAATTACCTAGGCAAGGTGATATCACAATAGGTGATTTTTGGGGGATATCAAAATACAGAGCTGACTTGGATGATGATTATGGGACCAGTGTAGTGTTGGTCAATACAGAAAAGGGAAATATATATCTTCAAATGACAAAGATAAAATGCTTGTGTTTAGAGGAAGTACCATTAGAGTGGGCGGTTGGAGAAAATAGAAATATTATAGAGTCACCATGGGTGAGTGGGCGATGGTCAAGATTCTACAAAATACTAGACAAGTATCCTTTGGCTAAGGCTGTAGATTACGGAATCAATAGAAGATTTGATATTGGATTTGTAGGTTGGTGGTATGGTGCAAATTATGGTAGCGTGTTAACCAATTTTGCGTTGCATGAAGTATTAACAAGAGTGTTTGACAAAACAGTTCTTATGATAAGCTGGCCGGGAACTGATTCTTTTAAGACCGACGATAAATCCATGCGATTTGCAAAAAAACACTATGAAATAAGTATGAAAAGAAGTATAGAGGAGTATGGCAGTCTGAATTACTTCTGTGAAAAGTTTGTTTTAGGCTCGGATCAACTATGGAATTGGTATTCAATTAAGGAGGTCGGAAATCATTTTCTGCTTGATTTTGTAAATAATGAAAAGATAAAAATAGCATATGGAACTTCTTTCGGACACTCGCGAACCTTTTTCCCTGAAGATGAAAGATTAAGAGTGGCAGAACTTTTACAGGAGTTTGACAGTGTATCGGTTCGTGAGCAGGAAGCGGTTGACATTTTATATCGCGATTTTGGCATCTTGTCAAGTTGGGTATTGGATCCTGTTTTTTTGTGTGAAAAGACAATATATGATGCGGTTGCGGAGAAATCTGCCTATAAGGTGGAGGAACCATATATTTTTGTTTATATTCTTAACCCGACCGAGGAAAAGAAAAAAGCGATTTATCAAGTTAAGAGTTTGTTAAATAAGAGAATGGTTATAGTGATTGATGGACAGGCAGAAAACAAAGACGAACTTGCAAAGGTGATGGGAGAAGAGGATGTATTGAAAGAGGTTGAGATTGAAACATGGCTTAGGCTTATTATGGATGCGGATTTTGTGATTACTGACTCTTATCATGGGACATGTTTTTCAATAATTAATAATAGAAATTTTATTTCGATTAAAAATAGAAAGAGAGGAAATTCTAGATTTATATCGCTCATACAGATGTTGGAGTTACAAGATCGCCTTATTGATGAGAATTTTGAAGAAGATCAAATTAAAGATTTATGTGGTAGCGTTGTTTCGTATGAATATTGTATGAAGGTGCTTAAAGAAGAGAGGCAGAAAAGTTTGAACTGGCTTGCACAGGCACTGGAAAGACCTAAGCAACCCATGAGTTACCATAAATTAGTGCATAATTTGCTTAGAAAGCAAGATGAGAAGATTTGCGAATTGGAAAAGAAAATAGATAGGTACCTTCAGGGACAATGCCCTAGTGGAATAGTAATTTCAGAAGAAGCTACAGTTAAGATTGAAGAGCAAAAATAGATGATTATTGAAGGACTACAAAATTTTTAAGAGCAGGTAAATGTACTAATCGATGGAGATATTCATGAGAAGCTAGTTAAAAGATATATGAAGAAGTGATGAGGCTTAATTGTAAAGAACTCTATAAGTATATAATCAAGCACTCTGGTTATTATGTTTTGGCTATATGTTTTATGAAAAGGTATCAACTATGAACAATGTCCGTATAGCAGTAGTGATTTGTACATATCATAGAAAAGAATTTGTTAAAACA
>JAAUZS010000032.1:5278-11220 GCA_014804495.1 Lachnospiraceae bacterium | reverse complement strand
CATCCGTACATACAACAAATGAGTCTGTAGGAAAAATTCAGGAGGCAATCAACCTGATTACTTCTATTGCCAGCGAAACAAGTCTTTTGGCTTTAAATGCAAGCATAGAAGCTGCAAGGGCAGGTGAGGCAGGAAGAGGATTTGCTGTCGTAGCTTCCCAGATATCCAAATTGTCAGAGGACTCCAATAATTCTGCCAAGACAATTGAAGATATTATACATCAGCTTGCCGTTGATTCTGAAAGTTCTGTTAAAATAATGACTGAAGTAGAGGAAATCATTCATGAGCAGCAGAAGAAATTAGATGAAACCAGAGATAAATTCAGCGATGTTACCAAGGGTATTGAATCGTCAAAGGTAGAAACAGAGCATATTTATGCACAGATTAAAGAATGTGACCAGGCAAGAGGGAAAGTCACCGATATGATAAGCAACCTTTCTGCCGTAACAGAAGAAAACGCCGCTTCAGCCCAGCAGACAAACGCGTCTATGGAGGAATTGAATGCAACCATTAATCTGCTTGCCGAAGCAGCAAGAGAGCTGAAAGATATTGCAGGAGAGTTAAATGAGGAAGTGTCCTTCTTCCATGTATAATTATGAGTGATGAATTAAAAATGTCGGTTTCTCCGATTTGTACTAAGGATGGAAAAAAATATGCTTTTGTGTCATTTACGGACGGGAGCAGAAATGCCGAAGGGAAGATTCCGGATTGTAAGATTATAAGTAATGAAGGATTCAGCGAAGATGAAGTGCGGCAATTGGAAGATTATATGAANCAGGAACTGGCACAGATTAAGAAGATGGCTGCCGGAATTAATATTATGCATTCGTTCATGGGTGATTAAATTGAAAAATCAAAGACTATACAGGCAAGAGAGCGAGAGTTCTTTTGTCTGTATTTTTTTTAAAATATAGTTGACATGGTGCGTATACTATAGTATTATACATATGAACAGATGAACATATGTNATTACAATCTGTCAGAAAGGAGGTTATTGTGATAGATAGTGGAAATAAGGAGAATGAGATTGATAATGAAGCGGTAGAAGGTGAATTTCTTGCAGCAAGGGAAGATATTGTGAAGAATGTCCTTCTACAACAGCCTGATGATGAGGTTTTATATGATTTGGCTGAGTTGTTTAAGGTTTTCGGAGATTCTACAAGAATCAAAATATTATATGCCTTATTTGAAACGGAATTATGTGTATATGATATTGCAAGACTCCTGAATTTGACGCAGTCATCAGTCAGTCACCAACTCAGAATTTTAAAAAATTCAAAACTTGTAAAATTCAGGAGAGATGGGAAATCTATTTTTTATTCACTTGATGATGAGCATGTACGCAAAATCATCAGTATGGGAATGGAGCATGTAGAAGAATAAGTTAAAATATTAAAGGAGAGAAAAATATGGAAAAGACTTACAAAATTGAAGTGGATTGTGCGAATTGTGCGGCAAAAATGGAAGAGGCAGCTAAGAATACTGAGGGAGTTGCAGATGCTACGGTCAGTTTCATGACTTTGAAGATGAAAGTTGCATTTGAGGACGGTGCTGATGAGAAAGCTGTTATGAAAAAGGTATTAAAGGCATGCCGGAAAGTTGAGCCTGACTGCGATATTGAAATTTGAGGTATTGTGAAAGGAAGTTCTATAAATGACTAGAAAACAGAAAAAAACATTAATCAGAATTCTGGTGGCAGCGGCTTTGATGGTAGTTTTACAAATTGTGCTGCATGTTTTCACGCTGAAGGGTTTACCGCTTTTGCTTTTATATATGATTCCATATCTGATAATCGGATATGATATTTTAAGAAAGGCGTTTCTTGGTATCATACACGGAGAAGTGTTCGACGAAAATTTTCTGATGGCAATTGCGACGGTGGGAGCTATAGCGCTTGGCGAATATTCGGAAGGTGTGGCGGTTATGCTCTTTTATCAGATCGGAGAACTGTTCCAAAGCTATGCTGTGGGAAAGAGCCGAAGCAATATTACGGCCCTGATGGATATAAGACCGGATTACGCAAATATTGAGAAGAACGGCGAGATAGAACAGATACCGCCGGAAGATGTGAAGATTGGCCAGACCATTATTGTGCGTCCCGGAGAGAAGATTCCGCTTGATGGTGTTATTATTGAAGGCAGTTCGACCATAAATACAAGCGCCCTGACAGGTGAAAGCATTCCAAGAGATGCTGAAACAGGCGACGAGGTAATAAGCGGCTGTGTTAATATGACGGGACTTTTAAAAATACAGACTTCGAAGGAGTTTGGGGAGTCCACAGTCAGTAAAATACTTAATTTGGTTGAAAATTCCAGCATGAAGAAATCTAAATCGGAGAATTTTATATCCAAATTCGCGCGTATATATACACCGGCGGTTTGTATAGGAGCCGCTTTGCTGGCAATACTTCCTCCGCTTGCAAGAATGCTTTTTATGCAGATGGAGCCTGCGTGGGGAACTTGGATTTTCAGAGCATTGACTTTCTTGGTCATCAGCTGTCCCTGTGCTTTGGTTATTTCCATTCCGCTTAGTTTTTTCGGCGGAATCGGCGCTGCTTCTAAGTGTGGTATTCTGGTAAAAGGCTCAAATTATCTGGAAGCGTTGTCTGAAGCCGGTTATATTGTGTTTGATAAGACAGGAACTCTGACGNAAGGTGTTTTTCGCGTTCAAAAAGTATATGTGCAGAGGGAAAACGCAGAGAAGTCAGGATTTTTTGAGAATGGTAAGCCGGCAGAAGAAAGTCTGCTGGAAATGGCGGCACTGGCGGAAAGCTATTCCTCCCATCCCATAAGCATAAGCCTCAGGGAAGCATGTACAGGTGTTTTAAANAATGACAGGGTAACTGATATTGAGGAAACGGGAGGTCATGGCGTTACCGCCCGGATAGATGGTAATGAGGTGGCTGTGGGTAATGCTAAATTAATGAAAAAGCTTAATATTGCNTATGAGGAATGCACTGAACCCGGAACGATTGTNTATGTTGCCGTTAATCANATNTATATNGGNTGTATTCTGATATCNGATGTCATAAAAGAGAATTCCAAAGAAGCNATCAAGGCATTNAAGGAGTCNGGAATCAGAAAGGCNGTCATGCTTACGGGNGATAATAANGCGGTAGCGGAATCAGTTGGAAGAGAAATCGGCATTGATGAAATACACAGCGAATTGCTGCCTGCCGATAAGGTGACTNANGTAGAGGCGCTTCTTAATGAAAAAAATACAAAAGAAAAGCTGATTTTTGTTGGTGACGGAATTAACGATGCACCTGTACTTACAAGGGCGGATATTGGAATAGCAATGGGAGCGTTGGGCTCTGACGCTGCAATAGAAGCTGCTGACGTAGTGCTTATGGATGATGACCCGAAAAAGATTGCGCTTGCCATTAAACTTTCAAGAAGATGTCTTAGAATAGTATATCAGAATATCACTTTTGCTTTGCTTGTTAAAGCTTTATGCCTTATTTTAGGCGCAGTTGGTATAGCTAATATGTGGATTGCTATTTTTGCCGATGTCGGNGTTATGGTTATTGCAGTATTGAATGCNACACGTACACTCAACACCAAAAAGCTAATGTAAAAACTTGATGNGCAGATTATTTGACTTGATGTGTAGTTTATGGTACAGTTTTATATATGTGTATCTAAGTCAAAAGCTATCTTGTGTGGAGGAACTTTAGGTGAAAAAGCTGAAGGTATTATGTTTGGCATTACTGTGTGNTCTGCTGATTACAGGCTGCGGAAAAGANNNTGACNANGAATTGACCGAGTATCAGGAAAATATGAACACCTTTTTTGAGCACATNGCNGANTATAATGATGAGATGAACAACATTGATGTNAGCGAGGAAGGATATGTGTCACGTTTNCTTGANCTTCTNGANGGACTGGANGCAGAGGTGGCATGGATGTCAACGCTGGAAGTGCCGGAAGAGTTTGCTGCGGTGGACNGTCTGGCTGATGAAGCAAGTGAAAATATGACGCAGGCAGTTCTGTTATACCATATGGTATATGAGGATGAAGAATATAATGAAAATGTGGAGGAAGCNGCCAGAGAGTACTATAGTAGAGCTAATATAAGAATAAAGTACATAGTTATGCTTTTACATGGAGAGATTCCTGAAGGTGAAGGNGTTATNTATACGGAAGAAAGTAANATTTTCGGCGGAGGCTATATGAATAAGCCGGAGGAAGATGGGAGCGATAATACANCCGATGAATAAACAGGAATTCCATGNATTAATAAANGATAATCCAATTTTTCTTGATGGCGCCACGGGGTCTAATCTTATAAAGAGAGGAATGCCGGCAGGTGTTTGTCCTGANACGTGGATATTGGAACATAAAGATGTATTAATNGGGCTTCAGAGNGAATATATTGATGCNGGCTCTGANATTATTTATGCGCCGACTTTTTCTGCAAACCGTGTTAAATTGAAGGAATATGGGATTGACGGGCAGATTCGTGAAATAAACCATGAATTGGTAAAGATTTCCAAAGAAGCTGCAGGGGAACGTGCTTACGTGGCAGGTAATATTACCATGACAGGAGAGCAGCTTTCCCCCATAGGCAAAATGGATTTTGAAGAACTTATTAATATATATAAAGAACAGATTGGCTATTTGGCGGAGGCCGGAGCCGATCTGTTAGTCGTGGAAACAATGATGAGCCTGCAGGAAACCAGAGCGGCGCTGATTGCGGCTAAGGAAGTCTGTGAGCTGCCTATTATGGCAACAATGACGTTTGAAGCGGACGGAAGAACATTATTCGGAACGGATGCAAGAACTGCGGCGGTAGTCATGGAGAGTTTAGGAGCTGCTGCTATTGGAGCCAACTGTTCCACAGGTCCGGATAAGATGACTGCCGTTATTACAGATATGGCAGATGTGACAAGCATACCGATTATCGCTAAGCCCAATGCCGGTCTACCGGCTTTGGATAAGGATGGTAATACGGTTTATGATATGGGAGAGGAAGAATTTGCAGAAGGCATGAAAGCCATCATTGAGGCAGGTGCATCCATCATTGGCGGCTGCTGTGGTACTTCGCCTTCCTATATACGGAAAGCAAAGGAATCTGTTGGAGGAAAGCATATTCTTCATAGAGAACCAAGTAAAGCAAGGTATCTTACCAGTGAACGCAAGACTGTAGCTTTTGGTCTTAATGATAATTTTATGATTGTGGGTGAACGTATCAATCCCACGGGAAAGAAAAAACTACAAGCGCAGCTTAAAGAAGGCTCTCTGGAAATGGTGTCTGATTTTGCACAGGAACAGGAAGCATGCGGAGCTGCTATTCTGGATGTAAATATGGGAATGAGCGGAATTGATGAAAAAGCAATGATGCTGAAAGCCGTAGAAACAGTATGTGGTATTACAGATTTGCCGTTGTCCATAGATTCAAGCCATATAGATGTTATAGANGAGGCTCTTAGGAGATATCCGGGCAGAGCCCTAATCAATTCCATATCTTATGAGAAGGAAAAAGTGGAATCGCTNTTACCGATTGCAAAGAAATATGGGGCAATGTTTATACTCCTTCCGTTATCTGACGAAGGANTGCCTAAGAATTTGGNAGAAAAAATTGATATTATAGAAAAGNTTAAAGAGCGTGCCTTTCGTATCGGAATACGAAAAGAGGATATTATAGTAGANGGTCTGGTTGCTACGGTTGGTGCGAATAANGCGGCNGCGCTCGAAACNCTTGAGGTCATNCGTTACTGCAAGGCGAATGGNCTGGCAACTATCTGCGGATTGTCCAATATATCCTTTGGATTACCTGAGAGAAGCTATGTAAATACGGCATTCCTTACNATGGCTATTCAGGCAGGACTCACTATGGCGATTGCTAATCCGTCTCAGGAGCTGCTTGTGAGCCTTGCGTTTGCTTCGGATCTTNTNTTAAANAAAGAAGGNTCGGATATACGTTATATTCAGATGATGGAT
>JAAUZS010000032.1:0-5272 GCA_014804495.1 Lachnospiraceae bacterium | reverse complement strand
ANANAAAAAAGNGAAGCNCTGGGNGAGACNNNNTNNAATNTGGCATCTAANNCTTCNGGNATTCATATTGCAGGTAAAGAGACAAAGGAGCAGACCTTTGCNTCTATTCTGGATAAACTGCATGCAGATGTCATAAAAGGNAATCGGAACAGTATTACCGAAGATACCATAAAAGCTGTTGAAGAGGGACATGAACCTCAAAAGATTCTGGATGAGGTTTTGCTTCCGGGAATCAATGAAGTCGGTGAGCTTTTTGATAAAGGTAAATATTTTCTGCCGCAGCTTATAGCCAGNGCAGAGGCTATGAAGGCATCCATAGAGTATCTNGAGCCGCTGCTTATGAAAAATCAATCTGAAAAAGAAATGCCTACAGTAGTTATNGCAACNGTGGAAGGCGANATTCATGACATNGGTAAGAATCTGGTTACGCTGATGTTGAAAAATTATGGTTTTAAGGTAATCGATTTGGGCAAAGACGTACCAAAAGAGGAAATCATAGAGGCGGCAATTAAGCATAATGCACAGGTTATCGCTCTGTCAGCGCTTATGACTACAACCATGCAGCAGATGAAAAACGTCATCGACTACGCTAAAGAGAAGCAGGTTNNTGCNAAGATTATCATCGGAGGAGCAGTNGTNACACAGGANTATGCTGATGAAATCGGAGCGGATGGNTATTCAAAGGATGCTGCGGATGCNGTGAAGCTTACTAAGAGGATTTTGAATATAGAGTAACACATGAAAGGAGNATGGNTATNAATATGATAGGTGCNGATGCNATAGTTAAATGTCTGGAAGAAGAAGGGGTAGAATATGTATTCGGATATCCGGGCGTTGCGATTTGTCCATTTTATAATAGTATATTAGATTCAAATATTAAGCCGATTTTGGTNCGTACGGAACANAATGCTGCNCATGCTGCGAGCGGNCTTGCAAGAGTGAGCGGNAAAGTCGGAGTCTGTGCTGTAACTTCCGGNCCGGGAGCTACCAANGTGCTNACAGGTATAGCAACTGCATTTGCCGACAGCATTCCTCTTATCTGTATAACAGGACAGGTAAACAGNGAACTGCTTGGCTCGGACGTATTTCAGGAAGCTGANATCACGGGNGCGGCAGAATCTTTTGTGAAATACAGTTATCTGGTAAAAGATGCAAANGAGATACCNCGTATCATGAAGGANGCCTTCTATATTGCCAATTCCGGCAGAAAAGGACCTATACTTATAGATGTGCCGATTGACGTACAGAACGCTGTTGTTAAAAAATTTGAATATCCGCAAGAGGTGAACCTGCGTACATATAAGCCTACAATTAAAGGACATGCCGTGCAGATTAAGAAGGTAATAAACGAATTGTCTAAGGCTAAAAGACCGATTATATGTGCGGGCGGCGGCGTACTATTAAGNGAAGCGGAAAANGAATTGCGTGAGTTTGCGCAAAAGTACAGNATTCCTGTTGTATCTACNATGATGGGAATAAGCGCTATGCCGACTAAACACCCGATGTATTACGGTATGGTAGGTAATAATGGTAAGCCTTATGCAAACAGGGCCATGAATGAATCGGATCTGCTNATTATGGTAGGCGCNCGTGTGGCGGACCGGGCAATAAGCCANCCGGATTTGATTATGGAGAATAAGGTCTTAGTTCATATAGATGTAGACCCTGCGGAAATCGGTAAAAATGTCGGTGCTGAGATTCCGCTTGTAGGTGATGCAAAACATATTTTTGAAGACTTATCCAAAGAAGANATTATCTGTAATCACAAGGANTGGATNGAGACGCTGAANCNGTACAGGGAAACAATGAATGTAAAAAGAACTCCNAGTCCTGAATATGTTGACCCTGCGGAGTTTATNCGNATNTTATCGGAAAAGATGCAGGATGATGCNGTNTATGTAGCTGACGTAGGGCAGAACCAGATTTGGTCATGTGCCTATCATATTGTGAAAAACGGACGCTTCCTGACGACAGGCGGAATGGGTACAATGGGATATTCGATTCCGGCAGCCATGGGCGCTAAACTGGCATGCAGGGACAGACAGGTTATTGCAGTCTGCGGCGACGGTTCTTTTCAGATGTCCATGATGGAGCTTGCTACAATGCGGCAGTTTAACGTTCCTGTAAAAATTGTCGTCTTAAAGAATAACTATCTTGGCATGGTTAGACAATTCCAGCATTTTACCTATGAAGATAATTATTCTGTGGTGGATTTGTCCGGCAGTCCTGATTTAGAGAAGCTGGCAATGGCATATGATTTGAAGTTCATGCGGCTTTTTACCATGGACAAAGCGGAAGAAACTATTCAGAAGTTTCTTGAATCGGATGAATCGATGTTGCTTGAATGTGTAATCGACCCGATGGATTTAGTATAGTGCGGAATACGATAGTAAAGTTAGTTTTTATGACAGTTAATTTGCAATGACCGAATCGGTCAACAATGAAGGGATAGATTATAAGAATGAAAAAGATATATTCGGTATTAGTAGAGAATAGGTCCGGTGTGCTCTGCAAGGTGTCGGGGCTCTTTTCAAGAAGGAGTTATAATATTGATTCACTTGCAGTCGGAGAGACAGACGACCCGACGGTTTCCTGCATGACGATTGTAAGCAGCGGCGATGAGAGAACTATAGAGCAGATTGAGAAGCAGCTTAATAAAAAATTGGATGTCATTAAGGTAAAAACCTTTGATGAACCGGCCAGCATCAGTAGAGAACTTATGCTTATTAAGGTAAAATACAACAGAAGCAACAGACGCGATATCATGGAAACCTGTGAAATCATGAAGGCAGATATAGTGGACATGTCGAAAAATCAGATGATTATACAGATTTGCGACTTACCCGAGAGAATCAAGCTGCTGATTAATATGCTCCAGTCTGTCAGCGTTATAGAAGTGGCAAGAACGGGCACGCTTGCCCTGCCTAAATGTGTGGATACGGAATAGCGAGTATTTAATATCCGATATATAATAGGCATAAATGGGAGTATTGACTTTTTATGTGGTAATTGCTACAATTTTATAATAAGTTTTGTATTGGAAAGGCAGGATTTTTATGCATAGAAAAGTATTTCAGCTTCTTGTAGATAATACGTCAGGCGTACTTAGCCGTATTTCGGGATTGTTTTCAAGACGCGGCTATAATATTGAAAGCATTACGGCGGGAGTGACAGCAGATCCCAGATATACACGTATTACTATTGTTACATCCGGTGACGATGAGATTCTCGATCAGATTGAGAAGCAGGTAGCCAAGTTGGTAGATGTCCGCGATATCAAGGAATTGAAACCCGGTGAGAGTGTTTACCGTGAACTGACAATGATTAAAGTCAAGGCATCTGCGGAAAAGCGGCAGGGAGTAATAGCAATTGCAGACATTTTCCGTGCAAAAATCGTTGATGTTTCCAAGGACAGTCTGATCATTGAATTAACAGGAAATCAGGAAAAGATAGACGCCTTTATCAATCTGTTGGACGGATACGAGATTCTGGAACTTGCCAGAACCGGTATAGCAGGTTTAGGACGCGGTACTGAAAACGTCACATACTTATAATTAAACTTTCTTTTCGGAATTGTGTATCCGATAAAAATGAATTTGGAGGTGCAGGAATGGTAGATCGCAGTATGGCATTAGTAGTTCGTAATAATAAAATATTGTCAGTACAAACGCACAGAGCGGATAGATATATCAATGAGCTGCCGGGTGGCGGCATTGAGCCGGGCGAAACACCGGATGAAGCGGCACTCAGAGAATTGAAAGAGGAATGCGGCTTAATTGGCACTATAAGCAGGCAGCTAAATATCATGCATCGGAAAGATGGCAGTACAGAATACGTTTATCTTGTTGATGTATCAAGTGAACAGCGGGAAATTATCGGGTCTGACCCTGAAGTTGAGGAAGGTGAAGAACAAGCTATTATAAATGTTCGTTGGTTATCCTTGGATGAATTTACAGAACGTGAAAGAGCTTATCTTTGGTCATACGGTTTGCTTGATGTTGAAGACTTTCACGATGAGGTATCACGCTGGGGTGATGAAATAAGCTATCCGGTTTGCAAATAAATTCTCGTTAAATAAAAACAGATAATAAAATTAGTACTCAAAATATTAATTTTAAAATATATTAAATGGAGGAATAAGAAAAATGGCTAATATTTTTTATCAGGAGGATTGTAACCTGGCTTTGCTTGAAGGCAAGACAATCGCAGTAATTGGTTACGGAAGTCAGGGACATGCACATGCTTTGAATGCAAAAGAATCAGGATGTCATGTTATTATCGGACTTTATGAAGGTTCCAAATCATGGAAAAGAGCAGAGGAACAGGGATTTGAAGTATATACTGCTGCCGAGGCTGCAAAGAAGGCAGATATCATTATGATTCTGATCAATGATGAGTTACAGGCTGCAATGTATAAGAAAGATATTGAACCCAACTTGGAGCCTGGCAATATGCTTATGTTTGCACATGGTTTCAATATTCACTTCGGTTGTATCGTACCGCCTAAGGATGTAGATGTAACAATGATCGCACCTAAGGGCCCCGGTCATACGGTTAGAAGCGAGTATCAGGCAGGAAAGGGCGTTCCTTGTCTTGTTGCCGTTCATCAGGATGCTACAGGCAAAGCGCAGGATATCGCTTTAGCATATGCACTGGCAATCGGCGGCGCAAGAGCAGGCGTACTTGAGACAACCTTCAGAACAGAGACGGAAACTGACCTCTTTGGTGAGCAGGCTGTACTTTGCGGTGGTGTATGTGCCTTGATGCAGGCAGGCTTTGAAACACTTGTAGAAGCAGGATATGACCCGAGAAATGCATATTTTGAGTGTATCCATGAAATGAAGCTGATTGTTGATCTGATTTATCAATCAGGTTTTGCAGGAATGAGATATTCCATCTCCAATACCGCTGAATATGGCGACTATATTACCGGTCCTAAGATTATCACAGAGGAGACCAAGAAGACCATGAAGAAGATTCTTTCCGATATTCAGGATGGTACTTTTGCAAAAGACTTCCTGCTTGATATGTCTTCTGCAGGCGGACAGGTACACTTCAAAGCCATGAGAAAACTTGCTTCCGAGCATCCTTCAGAGGTAGTTGGAGAGGAAATCAGAAAGCTCTACAGCTGGAACGGTGAGGATAAGCTGATTAATAACTAATTGTTCTGATAACAAAATATATGGATTAAAAGAACTGGGTGGGAAGCGTAGTCTTCCCACTTTTTTATTAACATTATGGGATGTGAACGGAATGGATAGTGATATTGTGT
>JAAUZS010000031.1 GCA_014804495.1 Lachnospiraceae bacterium | reverse complement strand
TACCAACTACAAGCATAATCGCGCCGCATATAAACATAACCATAGTGCCCAAATCCACAGGTACCAGTATAATACTCAGCAGCATGACGATTCCTGTTATAGGCAGTACAGCCGAAAGTGATTCCAATATTTTTTCTTTTAGTTTTTGATTCATGTATAACCACCTCTTTTAATTTGCCTATGTCGAAATTATATCATATAATTTATTATTTAAAAAGCCTTCAAATCTATTTCAGACCTGAAGGCGACAAACTACTTATTAAACTGTATCGGTTCAATTTCCTCACTGAGNGGTTTCATTTCATATTCCGGAAGTCCGTCTAACATTCGCTCAAGACATATTCCCGTACTATATACGACATCATGTGCCAGCATCACTACTTTTTTGCGTCCAAGAGTACTGCTAAGTCCGTTCGCAATCAGTGTTTCAGGATCAGGATCTTTTACCGCGTCCTCCATACTGGCATTCCAATCGAAATAAATGTATCCCATCTCTGTCATCTTTTCAATGATTTCATCGTTTACTTCTTGATTATATGCGTTGATGCTTCCTCCCGGAAACCGAAAGAGCTTAGTATCTACGCCCGTTACCTCGTACACGGTCTGTCTGGCTGTTTCAAAGTCCTGTATGTAGCTCTCCACGCTTTCATAGACTTTATCATAATCATGATTATCACAATGAATCCCTATCGTATGTCCCTCTGCAACAATCCGTCGCGCCATTTCAGGATGATTTCTGACATTTTCCCCTATAAGGAAAAACGTTGCCTTGATTCCCCTCTCTTTCAAAATATCCAGAACCCGCGCCGTGTTTTCTTCGGAAGGGCCGTCGTCAAATGTCAGATACATGGTCTTCGGGTGAAAATAATATTCTATTCCCTGTACTATTCCCGCCGCTATCTGTTCCTGATATTCCGGCGTATCAAGCTTCAAACGTTCATCTGTATTGGATAAAAATCCGCATTCAACGAGACACGCCGGCATCGTAGTGCTTCCTGTTACATGAAAATCCGCATCACCTCTGAGCTCCCGCATATCACTTCCCGTACTTATCATCACTTGCTGCCACATGAGCTGCGCAAGACGTTTACTGTCTCTGCCTGTGTCCGTCCCGTCATACCAGACCTCTATACCGTTCGCATCATTAATTTCAGAAGCATTCTGGTGAATGCTTACATAAATATCTGCCTGTGCCTGATTGGCTGCCACCACCCGGTCTTCTTTGGCTATATATGTATCATCTTCCCGCGCCATCACGACTTCGTATCCAAGCTCTTCCAACCGCGACTGCACAAGTTTTGCGATTTCTAAATTTATCACTTTTTCCTGAATNCCTTCTCTCGCACAGCCTTCATCCTCACCGCCGTGGCCGGCATCCACGAAAATAACCGGCGTTTCTGCCGCTGCCATGGTTTCTATTTCCAGCGTATCTTCAATTAATGTCTTCACAATTGATGACTCCTCAGCGCTTATATCCTGAAGCAGTTCACCCGTCGTAACCACATCTGCATTCATTATTTCTATATCATCCGCTGCCGCCCATGCACTTAACTTCGGTATCTCCTGCGCAATAGTTACTGCTGACCCGATAATCGTCGCTGCCAAAGTTAAGGCCAGAAGACACCTTCCCGTCCTTATCTTTTTTTCTCTCCTGAGATATTGACAATAATACCGCGAATAGTTTGCTTCTCTTGCGTACATCCTTTGATACCTCTCTTCCTAATTGTGGCAGCCCGATTACATTTTGCTGCAAAAAAACTCTTGTGTTATCTGCTATTTACAGATTACACAAGAGCTGCATCAAAGTTTCATCATTTTTGTATCAAAGTTCCATATTTTTTGCATCAAATTTCCATAATATTTGCATCATTTTTGCATCATCTTAGTTTTTGAGATATTCCGTTGTTTTATGGGCAGGTATTACTATGAAATTTTAAGGAATATTTCATTTATTCCCTCATAATAACCTACTGTAACTATTGTTCTTTCATCCCCCATTCCCGGTAGTACATACTTTTTATAATAAGGGGTTGTCTCTAACAAGGGGTTATCGGACTCATACGGCGAAGGACTCCCCAATCCCATATATCCGCTCCATGCTTTTACTATTTTATCCGTATCAATATCTTCCCAGAGGAGCTGGGTTCTTACATAGAATTCATATATTTTTCCATCCTCAGCACCGATATAAGCGTCCATCAGACGATTGCCCTTATCGGCATTTACCTGGCTGTTAGACAATCCCAGCTTCCAGACCGCTATATTGTTTCTCGGCTCCAGTATATCTATTGCAGAATAAAGTGTTGCGTCATAGGATTCCGGCACCACCTCCCTGATTTCTTCCGGAAGTATACCCAGTTCCTTCAAAATCTCTATAGCTTCGTTGCAAGTCTCATAAATCTGCTCATCAGTGATTTCCTGATCGGAAGGAGTTCTGTAATTTGCCACAAATGCATATGAACCTTCCAAATCCTGATAAAGTCCCGATTCTTCCAGGTACGCCATTGCGCTCCCATCGCTTCCCGGAAGTGTCTGTGCGCTTAAGCATCTGGAAAGAATGTACAGTTTTTCATTGGCATTCAGTTTATAACGATAACCTTCCCCCGCTGTTTCCACCTCTTCCGCATGGATTTTATTAAGCATTCCCTTATCCTGATATTGTGTCAGAGCCTCCGGTCCCCATATGGATACCGCCAATGCACCCACTGCAAAAAGAAGAAATATTGCTATTTTTATCCTATATAACATTAATATTCCCTCCTTTCAGTTGCGTGCGTATTCAATTCGCTTATCTCATACGGCAGTACAAAGCTGAAACATGAGCCTTTGCCTTCTTCACTTTCTATCTCCAGCTGGCTGTTATGTATTTTTAATATCTCCGCACAGAGAGCAAGACCAAGTCCCGCTCCGTTCTTGCTTCTCGCACGGGATTTGTCCACCATATAAAACGCCTGTGTTATCTTACGCTGTTCTTCCTCCGGAATTCCTATACCGTAATCCCTGACCGAGAACATGTAACCCTGCTCCAAAGCAGTCCCGCTTACATCAATACGGCTTCCGGCTTCCGATGCTTTACAGGCATTGTCAATAAGATTTACCATCAACGANTTAATGAGATTAACTTCCGCCAGAATCTCACCCTCATCATATTGAAAATGAAAATCCATATCCCTGCTGCCTACAAACATTTCCTGCAAATATTCAAACATAAGCTGTGCCGAATACTTTTGNAGCTGNGCCTCNGTCTTNCCGGCAACNATNATNTCNAAAAGGCGCAAAGACATGGCTTCAAGCCGCTTTCCTTCCGTATAAATATAATTAGCCGACATNAAACTCTGTTCTTCATCCATTTTGTGTGAACGAAGCATATCCGCATAACCTATGATTGCTGTCAGNGGCGTTTTCAACTCATGGGCAAACGCCCCCATAAATTCTTCTTTTGCCTCGATTTCCTCTTCAAGTTTTTCAATATTTCTCTCAAGAGCCTCCGCCATACTGTTAAAGTCTATTGTCAGCTGCCCCAGCTCATCATGACTGATCTGTTTGGCGCGGTAATAATAATCTCCGGCCGCCATACGCTTTGTCGCCCTTGTCAGNAGCCTCACCGGTTTCGTCAGGAACGAAGAAATAAAGTGCATGATTACTGTACCGGCGAGCAACATAATTAGAGTTACCCTTCGGTACAAAGAAAATCCCATTTCACGCTCCGTAAAAACTTCTGAAACATCCCTCAGAGTCTCCAGATATATGACTCTGTTCAGTGCCTTTACCGCAGTTCCGGTATGAATATAATACTTGTCTTCTACCTTAACAACCTGATATGCCTTAACATTTTCACCTATCTGCGAAATCAGTTCATAGTCTTCTTTCAAGCCATAATCTGCATAACTCTCAAAACCGACACTTGCATACAAAAGACTTCTCTCTTCATCGGAAATACGAATAAGCCTGCCGCCGCCCTGTCCGCTTTTTTCCAGATTGGCAGCNATCTCCTCTACCGTAGTGTCCGGAAGATAGCTGTATTTTGATGGTACACTAAGCGCTGCCGTNTCAAAAGCAAATCCAAGGATGCTGCTTTCATCCAACGCCTGTCCCACTTCACGCTCCAGAGAAGTTTCGAATACATAATTCACAAAATAGTAGCCGCTGAAGCCCAATGCCAATGCCATGACAATGACCATCCACAGCAGTATTTTATATGAAAATTTCATTCGCTATACCTCCAAACGGTATCCGACTTTATACACTGCCACCAGATTGTTCTCCCAACCGAGTTTTTTTCTCAAACGCTGTACATGCAAATCTAANGTTCTGCTGTCTCCAAAGTATTCTTCTTCCCAAACCTTTTCATATAGCATTTCCCTAAAAAGCGCCACGTTCTTATTTTTGATAAAAAGAACTAAAAGACCAAATTCTTTATTGGTCAATTCTATCAGCCTTCCCGCCTTAGTAACCCTGTGCGCCTCCACATCTACTGTAATATCTCCTGCGGTCAGCTTCTGATCCGCTTTATTATATCGGCGCAGCACCGCTTCCACTCTTGCCACAAGCTCAACTACGTCGAATGGCTTCACCAGATAATCATCGGCTCCCAGCTTAAGTCCTTTTACCCTGTCCTTTACNTCATGCTTTGCCGTAATAAATATTACGGGGACTCCAATAGGNCGTATGTACTCCATAATATCGTAGCCATCTGCCCCCGGNAGCATGATGTCTAATAAAATCAAATCATAGGTATTATTTTCAATTTTTTCAATCGCTTCCAGTCCATCCTGTACCGCNGTACAATGATAACCCGCAGATGAAAGATTTAAGTCTATTAAATCNCAAATCGGTTTTTCATCATCCACAATAAGTATCTTAACCACCCTTAACTCTGCTCCTTTCTCAATTCGTAGATTCCCAGCCCCAATAGGCGCGCGCCTTCTCTACCAGCAATTCCATAGTATCGTCATCTCCGCATCGATACCTTTTCTTCATATCNGTATCAGCTGAGAAACCGCCTGTTCTCTGATAATAAATAGAATAATCACTCTCCACGACAAGCTGTCCGCCTTCACCCTCGTAACTGTACCTTGCCANNACNATGATGTCCTTAAGTCCGTCTCCGTCAATATCACGACANCTGATTCCNTTAAGNGCATANAGATTATCATAATTNCCCATTGGCTGCANACTGGATACAATATCNCCCTGTTCATTCACCAGATATATCATAAAAACATCATAGTTTGAAATCCTATAGGTNCCNGGCACNACCTGNAGTTTTCCCAGNTTNCCAAATGTTCTGGTNTAACACTGNTCCTGAATAATCTNCATNTCNNNTGAAAGCANTTCNTCCAAAGTTTCNGCGGTATATAAGAATTCCGTAGAAAAACCGTCCCTGACAAACGCTGTGATAAAATCAGCACCCTTGTTCATACCGAATCTGTTTATCTTATCAGAAATACGGTAATCACGATAGAATCTCGCTTCCTGTCTGCTCTGAAACAGCACGTCGCCTACCTTGTCCGTTATTCCGGTATAAGAGCCACTCGTATCGGCGCATGAAGTAATTAAGATGATATCCATACGTCCGTCCTGGTCCAAATCCCTGAATCCTATGGCGGCGATTTTACTTTGCGGCTGTTTCATCTGCCCCAGCACACGGTTATTAGTTTCCAGCTGGTCCGTTTTATAGATAATTTTNCCATCCGCCTCTGCCAAAAACAGCGCCAGNCGATTATATTTTTCATCAAAAGCAGGGATAAGAAATACCTCGTCTTCTCCATATCCGTATATTTCTATCGGGAAAACCTGATCTTCCACGATTTCATATCCGTTCTCGGAAATATCTGCTTCGTATTCTATAGAATCCAAACGTTTCCGGTATTCTTTATATTGTGTAAGCACATCTTCTTCTGCCTTAATCTCATTCGTTTCAGCCGCAGAAACAGTCAACAACGCAGAGGTGCCGCTGATTCCCGAAAAAGGCGAAAGGCATAAAAATATTACCGACATAAAAACAGCCAATGTATTCTTCATGTTCTTTATGTATTTAGAAGATTTTACGGACTTCAATTTTCCGCCTCCAAATCTATGTAAGCTTTTGTACATCCGTTCATTTCACTCGCCGGAATACGTATTATAATACACACGGATTTATGTATATATCAAAATAATTATACAGAAAAAGGAATTAAAACGCAAGGAGACGAAAAGGCACTACATACTCTTCTTTATTTTCTTCCCGAATATCATCCGACTAATCAGTCCCAAAAATACACCGGCAACAACCATCCATGGAATAAAATAAATCATTCCCTTGCTATAAAACATATCATAATAACCTTTCAAATAGATTACCACCACAATAAGCGGCAGAACAAAAGTCATGTACCACCTTAGCTTTTTTGGAAAACCCATTCCTTCACCGCTGTTAGCTTCACGAATAAAATTTTCCCAGCCCCAGCCATTACGCGTGGTACAGAATGTAAGATAAACCAGACTTCCTAATGGCAAAAGATTATTGGACACAAGAAAATCCTCCAGATCCATAATACCGCTTCCCGGTCCTAAAGGCTGAATATCTGCTAACACATTAAATCCCAAAATGCATGGAAGCGAAAGCAAAATAATGGCTATAATATTTACTACAACCGCCTTTTTTCTCTCCCAGCCCCATAAATCTATAGCAAAAGAAATAATATTTTCAAATACTGCCGTAACCGTAGACAATGCTGCGAATGACATAAAAAGGAAAAACAAAGTTCCCCAGATACGTCCGCCTGCCATATGGTTAAAAATATTGGGAAGTGTAATAAAAATCAAAGATGGTCCTGCCCCCGGCTCAATACCAAATGAAAAGCAGGCAGGAATAATAATCAAACCGGCCATTAAAGCTACAAATGTATCCAGTAGAGTAATACTGACAGTTTCCCCTGTAAGCGAGCGGCTCTTATCCAGATAACTTCCGAAAATCGCCATAGCGCCTATTCCAATACTCAACGTAAAAAATGCTTGTGACATAGCGCCAAATACCACATTTCCTATTCCCTTCGCCACCATATCGTTAAAATCGGGAACCAGATAAAATCTCACGCCTTCCATTGCTCCCGGCAGCGTCAGTGAATGTACTGCCAAAACAGCTATAAGCGCCAGCAGGCACAACATCATCCACTTGGTAACCTTCTCGACGCCCTTTTGCACACCCATAGAACAAATNCCAAATGCCAGCACAACAGTAATAACCGTCCATATCGTCATCGTCCCCGCCGAACCGGTCATTTCACTGAATTTATCTGCTATTGCACCAGGCTCTAACGTTGTACCAGTGAATTCACCTGACAGGCATAGATAGCAATAATACATCATCCAGCCTGCCACCATAGTATAAAACATCATAAGAAGATAGTTTCCGGCCATGCCAAAATATCCATAATGATGCCAGGCTGTTCCCTCCGGCTCCAACTCTCTAAAAGATGTAGCACAGCTCTTCTGGCTTCCTCTGCCCACCGAAAACTCACAAACCATAATGGGAAATCCCAAAATCGCCAGAAACACTAAGTATATCAAAATAAATGCGGCCCCGCCATACTGTCCGCACATATAAGGAAATTTCCATACATTTCCGAGTCCTACTGCACAACCCGCGGAAACTAATATAAAACCAAGTCTTGACCCAAATTTTTCTCTTTTTTTCATATGCATTTTCCTATCTTTTCTCCACTGAATGAACTTCTAAAGATATACTAAGTCTATCCTCAAATCCTTCATTTTTCCTATGTATTTACAATAATGTAAAAGTAGCACATAAAAACCCTCAAATCAAGTAGTTTTAAGATGATTTACTACTCAATTTGAGGGCTTTATTATTACAGTAAAGTTTTATCCAATTCAACAAAAATTTTTTTGGAACGCATAGATATATACATTGCGGCTACGGCGGCGGCAAGCATAACCACATATGGTTTATCGGCAAGAATATCGAATAATATTCCGTATGCCGCCTGCCCTATTGGCTGGGAACAGCTTGAAACAGCGATGATAACCGCCATTATTTTCCCCAGCAAATGCGCCGGAGTATTCCGTTGAACCGCTGTCAGCATTGAGACACTAAACATTGTGGAAGCGCACATCGCTCCGAAACTTGCTCCTGTTATCATTATATATCCGATACCTTGAGGTATTGCCTCAAAAATTGAAATACCCATTAAAAAAGCTGCAAGCGAACATGCCACAAGGGTTAAATATCCGTTTTTAATTTTCAATTTATCCGCTGCTGCACCAGCAAGAATTCCTCCCGCAAGACCTCCAAACCCCATTGCTCCCTGTGCAATGCCCAAAGCAGCATCCGACATTTCCAGCACTTGAACAATCATTATAGGAATGCCGACAATCATTGCTGCCGACAAAACTAAATTAAACAAAGCAATAATTCCCAAAACCGAAAGAAAAATTGGTCTTCCATTTTTTACAAAATCAATACTCTCTGTCAGATCAGCTGCCACTACACTAAAAACACTTTTTTCATCATGATTTTTTATATAAGGAATATGAATAAAAATCTCCATTATAGCTGAAAAAATAAAACACACTGTACTTATAAGCAATATAGGTCCTATTCCAAAGGCTCCAAAAAGAATGCCGCCAATAATGGGACCTGCCAGACCGGCAAGAGTGCCAATAGAATTAATAACCGCATTACCAAGCATAAGCGTTTCCTCTTCCGCAAGCAACGGAATGCTCGCCTGAACAGTAGGCTGATATATTCCCGATATGCCATATAAAATCATAAGTATGGCAATCATAAGCGGAACTAACGGTAATTTCCCTAAAGCAAAGCCAAATGCCATTATAACTACTGCTGTGTAAAAATCCAATACCACCATAATATCACGCTTATTTTTTCGGTCTGCAATTACTCCGCCTAAAAACGAAAGAATTACCATCGGAATAAAAGAACACGCTGTCACCGCTCCAAAAAGAGCGGAAGATTCTGTTTCCCTCAACAGATAAAGCGGCAAGGCAAAGCGCAGGATGGCGTTGCCAAAAAGCGAGATAATCTGACCTATCACCACCATTGTAAAATCACGTTTAAAAAGTTTTTTCATATAAATTTTCCTATCCTTTCTTATAATACCAACCGTCGGTATGTATATATACAATTTTTTTCTGTCCCGTTAAGGACAGAAAATATGTCTTACTTATTTTGTTGATACAATCCGGCAAGTGANCGAAAACGCTCAAATATACTTTCATCAATAATGTCCAGTCCGAAAGCCCTTAACATTTTATCGTATACTATGCATTTCTTATATATATCTTCGGGACTATCATCAAAAATCATCGGATTAAGCCAAATATTACCAACCAGCATTATAAGCTCTGCAAGTTCGACAGGGTATTCTGTCTGAATCGAGCCGTCTTCTATGCCTTGCTTTATAATAGGAAGTACATACTCCGGTGTGGTATAATCTATAGTGCCTTTTAATATACTGAATACTAATGCAGGACTGTCTCCCAAATTCGGCGCAGCAGCAAAGATTTTATCATGAACAGAACGGTTTATAGAATCAGTCATAANCTTTTTCAACTTCTCCTTACCCGTCATATCAGTACGATTTTTTATATTTGAAAGCAGCTTATTAGATTCCTCCGACATACGGTTTATTACTGCAACCAAGATTTCTTCTTTGGACTTAAAATGATGATAAATTGCACCTTTGCTAAGACCTCCAAGATTATTTATAATATCCTGAATTGAGGCATGCTCATAACCCTTACTAATAAAAAGTCTTGTAGCAGTCTCAAGTATAAGGTTCACCGTTTCTTCCGGATATTTATTTCGCGCCAAATTCTTTTCCCCCATTACATACCAACGGTATGTTTACTTTATATAACAAAATGACTTGTTTGTCAATCGCTGTTTTACTAATTTTCTGTATGAAATACTCCTTGACCAAATCCTATTTCCGTTTCTTTAACATAACAAGCAATGCTATGGTAACCAGCACGACTGCCGCCACCAACACAATCATAACAACGATTGTCCTTTGATTTGTCTGTGGTTTAATCCGCTCCGTACTCAGATTTTCCGTTGCCTGAATTTCTCCTNNTTTGATTTCTTNATCATCTTCTNCTCCATACTGCNGAGCGCCATTAGGATATAGTTCCTNGTATTCNGCTGTCGGATNATCCAGACATATCCATAAGCCTCTGTAACCATAAAANTATCCGACATATCCCCAACTACGTCCTTCTTCATCTACATAAACAGAACTATAATCGGGCATATGCTCCCAATTCTGCATATTTACGCTGCTGCCACCATCNGAACCCGGATATTTCCATAAATAAATTATATCGTCCTTATAGCTTTCATCCAAAAATCCATCCCGTTTCTCAATCTGGCTGCTATGCTCCTCCATAAACGAAATCGAATCATAAACCACCTTCATGTATTCCATCGGTACCCATCCGCTCTTCTCATCCNACTCAGAAGGAAATCCCCACACAATTCCCTGCTCATCTTCATAAGTAAAGCTAATCCATGTCTGATATCCGTTTTCCCATCTCGCAGTTTCCTCAGCTGATTCCGGACTTTTATACAAAATCACCACACCATCAGGNCCATCNGCAATAAACTGCCTGTTTACATGTGTACATTCAGAACTGTGCTTTTCATAAAAGCCATCCTGTGGCTCCCATATTAAATCCGCATTTACCGAAATCGTACAAAACAAAAAGCAGGTCATCATNCCCAATAAACAANTNNNTTTTTTCATAAGCTCCTCCTTATANNAANATATTTCTNACTGCCATCAAAGCAATTCCACACAACCATGAGCAAATATTCGCNACNCACGACANNATGNCAGGATTANGTATNTCCCATTGTTTCTCCTTAGCAAATATATGGTAAANCCATGCCTCCACTACTACCACTACTGCCTCTGTCAAAANCTGCACTATCATCGCCGGCACATTTNNCAGATACAGACNTNCNATCCAACATATTAAAACNGCAGGCGGATTTGTCAGCACATTGACAAGAACCACCAAAAAAACACCTTGCTTCTTATGTATGAACGACGTGGAGCGACTTATCCGCGAGAACAACCATATCACTATAAGCTCTATGGTAATCGTCAATATTAAAGAAATCAAAAACATCTCAAGCAGATATTTTATCACTGTATTCTCCTTTTCCAAAGACCCACGGAAATCAGCAACAGCGAGAGTATACTACCCACGCAGCCGATAATGTTTCCGCCTATTGCGATTTCAATTCCCATATACTTTGGAAGAAATCCCAAAAACAATGCAAATGTCAAAATTCCGAACGCAAAGCCCGGCATCCGTGGGAATGCGCATATTACCCAATATAGCGTAATCGGCATAGTCATGTTAAACAGAAAAAGCGCCGCCAAACCAACCGGCATGACGAAAGAGAATAAATAACATACTGCCGCCAGAGCCAAAGAAACTATCGCAGTCCTATATAAACCGTACCGTGCCGCCAAAAAACCACCGGCTGTTTTCCCACATGCCAAAGCAAGTACAGCAAGCAGTCCTGCCAATACTCCTGTTTTCCATGAAAATCCAACTGACATACCGATATACGAGCGTAAAACTACAACAATCAAACAGATTGCCGCGATTCCATATCTATTCCTTGTTATGGCAGTGTCTGAACTTGCAGCCAAGTCTGCAACAATATCTTCTTCATCTGTAGCCAACTCTGCAACAACATCTTTTTCATCTTCAACTGTTTTTACAACAATATTCTCTTCATCTGTACCCGTCTTACGCCCATGCGTCAGAGCAAACCATGACACAATTACACACAACAGCATGCCTATACTTGTACACAGTAATTTGTCATCTGACATACCCGAATTGGCAAGCAGCGTTCCTAAATACAGTCCTATTGCTCCCGGTGCCACAAATATACCAAGTCTTACAATCAGTTTGTTATTTATTTTGTTCTTTTCTGCGCCAGAGTTGTCGTGGATTGTTCCCACACCTCCGCCTATATGAAAAAGCGCATTCCCGATTCCTAATATAACCGGATTGGTAAAAGCACCCGCAACAGTGCATATCACGCCAATAGCAGCAGTAAGAAAACCAAAGTCGAACTTTTGCTTTCCATCTCTTGCATTCAATGCATCCAGCAACACGCCGAATGGCATCTGTAGTGCAAACGCACAAAAATTGTAAATCAGCATAGAAAAATAACCGTCTTCATTTGGGATAAATTTCCCAAACATTGCTACGGCACACATACCGTCAACTAATAAATGCCATACAGAATACAATGCAGTCATTTGCGATTTCCTCTTTTATATTATAGACTTATACCCAATTTATCTAACTATTGCGATACTATCGATACAACACATAATCCTGCATTTCTTTCATGAAACCCGCACCCGCCAGAGCTTCCCTTGCCGTATCAGGGTATTCTTTCACCACAATACGCTTCATTGCAGGAAAGAGTTTTCCTTTTTTATATTCCTCCGCAAAAAGTTTAAGGCATTCTGTCTGCAGTCCATCCTCAAAAACACGCAATGTCTTTCCCTGCCGCTCCAATACTACCGCAGGAGTACCGCCACAGCATGCCACTACAGTACCCGGAACATTCATGAAGTTCCTGCCTTCCATGTGGGGTAATGCCTTTCCCCAGCACTGCGCAGGATCTACTGCATTCACCCAGACTGTTTTTTTCTCCGGTTTCTGAAGCATGCGCACTACTGTCATAAAATCTTTTTCCCTGATAAACTGTGCGCCAGACATGCCTTCCACAAAATACCCTCTTCTGGCACGACCGGTGTACTCCCATATACGCAGTACTGACAATGCATCCTGCCATGCAAGCCCCCATTGAGCCGCTGTTTCCCTGCAAAGAATCAGACTGCGATCAAAGCAACTTTCCAATCGCTCCTCTATGGACTGCTCTCTGGTATTGTGTATCACATCCCACCTACCGGCATTCAATGCCTTTATACGCACATTCACTCGCTGTCTGGCTGTAGCATTTCTGGTTTTTTCCCTAGTGAGCCACTGCCGCACAGGAATGTAACTGTCTGCGCATACCAATCCTTTTTCCAATAAAGACAGTAATGTATCATAAGGGGACTCACCGGAAAGCAAATTGTTTAACGCCTGCATAAAGCTTGCGCCACGCTTTAAAAGAGCTTCGTATATGATCTGCTCCTTCTCACTAAGCTCTTCCAGCCGTTCGCTCATATCGGCATCCCAATCAATGTTCTCCTGATTGTTAAAGCACAACTCGCCATTTGACTCCATACGCCAGAACAACTCCCCTTCAGCAAGAAAAGCATCCAGCATAGCTTCCCGATAATTCTTAACCCGCCTCGGAAGCAATATCCCTTCCCAATAAGACGCTGGAAACGCTACACCTGCATATTTCTTTAAAGAGTTTCTCAGACATTCATCTCCCGGTGCGCTTGATTCTATTCCGGAAAGCAATAACGCCGCATATGCCTCTCCGGAACAAGTGCTAATCTCTTCCCGACGGTTTTTCAGAGTGCGGACTCTGGCACGGCGGTATAACACTGCATGATAATATATTCCATCCTGTTTCACCGCTTCTTCCCGACGGCACAGCTCTTCCAAAATTCTTTCTGCCCTATCAACTGACCAGCTGTAACGCGCCGCTGTCTGTGCTGCATTAGCGGCTCCCCTGTAACGAAGCATACGCCTGACTATGTGAAGGCTGGCTTCATTTGGCAGCATATTGTTTCTACCGCTTTTACTATCGTGCTTTTCCGTCTGCCCGGCTACTGCTTCATTTTCTCCCAATGCTTCTGTATACTCTTCTTCCTGTTCAGCAGCAATCCACAAGCCCTGCTCAAGATACAGCACCCTGCCGTCTTTCGCCAAACCGTCCAGCCAATCTGCTGGAATATCCAGTTCTCCTGCTGCCAAATCGCCTTCTGTCATCAAAAGAGAATGAAGCTGGTTCATATCCTTAGGAAGCTTTTCACGTTTCTGCACTTGCATAAGCTCCTGCGCATCCGGCTGCAGTAATTCTTTTTGCTTCTTTAATTCTTCCTCCACTGCCCCATGGATTCCCCGTGGCGTCGGCGCATAATCATACATTACTGCCGCTTCCTGCACCCACTGTAGCGGAAGTGACATCGGGGATGGCACGTCAGTATAAACCTCTCTTATCTCAATGGCACCGGAACGGATATCGTGTAAAAGATTCCTCACCCCTTCTGCGTCCCATAATTCCTGCATACATTCCCGTGTTGTCTCACGAATCAGGGGATGCTCTTTTTCTTTTACCACCTGCTCGAGCATCTCAGAGCTCCGCAGCCGTTGCATCCATAATGGGTGCCGTCCGTTATTCTTAACTCCCATCATCAATGCACGTCCGCTGTTATACCGGAACGCCATATTAAAGAGTGGTGTCGCCGGCAGTAAAATCTCCAACAGTCTACTGCTTGTGTCTGGCTCTATTCTTTGTAATATTCCTTCCGGCAATGCTCGATTCCCATAGGAATACAATAAAATTCCGTCTTCCTCATCCACACATCCGATTTCCATATCAAGCTGCTCTCTCGCTGCATTTGCCGCAAGGAGTGCCAATGGTGCATTAATCCGCCTTCCAAATACGGAATGTATCATTAATTGACTGTTACCGGAAGAATCTCTAAAATGCTCTACTATAATAGTCCTATGGTCCGGCAGGCTTCCGGTTGACTTAATCTGCCGCTCCAGATATCCGCAGGCAAGATGAGCCGCAGCTTCATCCAGCCCCAGTTCTCCCAAAGCCTCCATAAGCCTTCCGTCTTCATATGCCTCCTGCAAAGAGTGAAGAATGCGTCCGAACGACTCTCCGGTCCGCTTATCTCTACCCTTGATTTCTCCATGCCAGAAAGGAAGTCTGGCACCCTCTGTCGGAGCCTGAGTCACGGTTACCGTATCGCGGCTGATATTCAATACTCTCCACGCAAAAGCACCGAGAATAAACCTGTCACCTTTTCGGGATTCATAGACAAATTCCTCATCTACCTCACCGAGCTTTACTCCGTCTTCCGTCTTCACAGAATAAAGCCCTTTATCAGGAATCGTTCCTCCTGCCGAAACGGCAAGCATCCTGCTGTAACCGTCTCCTTCCACTCTTTCATGTATTCTGTCATACAAAATTCTGGGACGCGCCGGAATGTCCCTGTCATGCTCATAATCCCCCGCCAGCATACCAAGAACCGCTTTTACATCATCCTTACCAAGATTACGGAAAGACCATGCCCGTGGCAGAATCTCCATCACCTCTGACAGTTCATAGCTCCTGAATGCCGCCATGGAAACCAAGTGCTGGGCAAGCACATCCAGACATTCCGAAGGCGGATTCAAATGCTCCACGCCGCCCTGCCTTGCAAGCTGTGCTGTCATGCCGCATGATACACATTCCGATGCAGTTCTGGGAAAAAGATACATAATGCTTGTCCTCCCCGGATTGTGACCGGCACGTCCCAATCTCTGCATCGTTCCCGATATCGTGCGCGGACATCCAACCTGCAGTACCTGGTCTATCTCGCCCACATCTATCCCCAACTCCATAGAGGAAGTGGCGCACAGCAATCTAAGCCGTCCCTCCCTCAGAGCCAGCTCCGTCTCATGCCGTTGCTCTTTGGACAAACTGCCGTGGTGTACTCTGGCAAAGCCATCTCCGCCCAGAATATTTACATAGTATGACAGTTTTTCCGCATACCTTCTTCCCTCTACGAACGCGATTACACTGCGGTTTCCCTGACAATACTTATATACCAGTTTTCCCAGTTCTTCCCATATAGGGTCCTTTTGCCTGCCCTTACCTGCATCTGCATATGGACTGAGTATATTCAGCTCCACCTTTTTATTCATTTTGGGCGCTGCAATTCCCACCTCTTCCGGAGCCAAATATTCCGCCGCCATATCCAATGGTTCAATAGTAGCGGACAAACCTATACGCTGCAAAGGCTGTCCACACAGCAAATCGAGGCGCGCAATAGAAAGCATCAGATGCGCGCCTCTTTTCGTATCAATCAGGGCATGCAGCTCATCCAGAATGACAGCCTTAGCCGTCGTCAAGACATTATGCCCTGTCTTACTTGTCAGCATTAAATATAAGGACTCCGGCGTAATAATCAAAATATGGGGCGGTTTTCTCACCATCCGCTGTCTCTCAGCAGTAGTTGTATCGCCTGTCCTGATTCCTACCGTAATCTCCTCATCAGCACTTATTCCTGTTAACGGACGGTTTAGATTCTCCCGTATGTCAGCCGCTAAGGATTTAAGAGGAGAAACATAAATCAGCTGGAGCTCCTGCTTCAAAGTCCCCTCTTCAGCCTGCCGCTTCATACGGTCTAAAAACACAAGAAATGCCGAAAGTGTTTTACCTGTTCCCGTAGGAGCCGATACCAATGTATGCTTTCCTTCTGCAATAAGCGGCCAAGCCTCCTTCTGTACCGGTGTAGGCTCTCCAAGCGTATTTTGAAACCACTCAGCCGTCTCTTTCCGAAACAGGTTTAACACGTTCTCCATCACTTCCATATTCCCTTCCGCTAATTAATTTTCAGTTCCTGCCCCTATACTGTGTCTGATATCCATGATTCTCGCCCGGACGTAAGTCATTTGGATACTGAGTATCAGCATAAATGTCGGTCTGTAATTGTTTAACCATGGCAAATACCTGCTGATAATCCGGAATATCACAAATTGTCAATCCATGGGATGAATGGGAATGCGAACTACTGGAGCTGTATCCTGTATGCGAGCATACTGTTACCACATCACCCACTCCCAGCCACTGGTCAAAAATCCCTCTGTGGATATTGATATGAGAAAGATCTGTAAACGGCTTCATCTCATATTTATATGCAAATATTCCGCCGGAAACATAGATTCCTTTATCAGTAATAATATATTCCGTATTCCTATGTTTTCTAAAAGACATAATCACACCACCGATATAAATCCAGACCGGCATCAAATGCATCAACATAAACGGCAGTATAAACATAAGCATTCCGCCGCTGGCGCTAAATGTAAAACCAACAACTGCCAAATCAATTATCGCCCAGATAAGTGCAAAAGGAAGCATCGGATTAAATATACTTTCCAATATAAAACATTTTTTATCCGGCTTACCTCTCCATAATATTGATTCATTCATTCCTACCATTGCTTCCAAATCCGATTTGTACATTAATAACTACCTCCCTCGTAAAAATCATTAATTGCTTATTAATAAGCTTATCAAAAATCAGTGGAATAAGCAATATATCATTATTGCTTCCTCACCTTAATAAAATGGCGGATATAAATAAAAGGCTGAAATCCTTTTACTTTATTGGATTTCAGCCTCATTTTTAAATAATACACATTTTATTCTTCAATGGTGAATATTTTAATCAACTTTTCTAAGAATAGCCATATCCAGATTGCACCAATCGTTTGCACCTGCAACTGTATACACACCTATTTCTAACGTATTATTTGTCACAACAATCTCATCAATTGAATAGATATTCCAATTAATATCACTTGTTGTAATTGTTGTATTCAGTTCACTTCCGCCATAGTTTTTTGCATAAAGCTGCAGAATATCCTGATCTCCGTTAGTCATTGCCCATATAGNGAACTGGTATGTACCATTCGGAATATTGGTAAANGTTTTATAAATGGAACAGCTATAATCTTCNTCATCCCAGAAGGTTAATTTATAATTGCCATCGTAAGCATTTCCGTATTCTGTCTTAACCGNATCGCTGCTTGTTGAACTATCNAGCCAAACATTCCANCCTGTCGGTGTTGCTGTGATTGCATTATCANNCTCAAANCTAATGTTAGAAAGAATATTTTCCNTGGGCTGATTCAATATTTTNANAGAGGAAAGCGCATTGCCCGAAAAATCAAACAANGTCATATTATCCCATGTGTTACTTGGTGTAACAGTATCGTTTTTGTATGCGACTCCTGCATCAGATGCATAAGTACCACCNNCAACNGGAACCCATTCCGGTTCCCAATAGAAATANCCTATTCCTTTATCATTGGGAACATTAANAATGATTGATTCAAGNTCNTTCATAAATTCAAACTGACCTTCNACAGTAGCAGGNTATCCACATGTTATATCATCTCCACTAATAAATACATTGCCTANGCCATCACCATCNNCTGTTGTCCATGCATATGCTGTTTCAACAATNCAAACCTCCTTGTNATATGTCGNAGCCANNTAATTCAGNTTATANTGTAATCCATCCATAGTNCCGTGCCACATNGGGTAATAGGAAAGNCCAAAAACATCAAAATCAAGNTTNGGTGATGCNNNCANNAATCNGCCAAAATACCATGTATACAANGAATTCTGNCCNCCCTGATCNAAATGAAGAATAATCTTNGTGTTTGAAGCAGCTGAANCCCTTACACCTGAAATTGCAGACTCCAAAAGTTCCGCAAGGTTAGAAAAATCATTATTCCCATCCCCCACTTTACCATCATCATATAGGATACCNGCTGAAATCTCATTTCCTACCTGAACCATATCCGGAACAATTCCATCCGAAGCAAAATCATTCAATGTATCTTTCATGTAATTATATAGCGTAGTCTTAAGTTCAGAAAATGNTAAATCTTCCCAGCTCTTAGGCTTAATCTGATTAGCNGGATCAGCCCANAANTCACTCAGGTGAAAATCAATAAGGATTCCCATTCCTTGNNTTTTAGCTCTTTTTGCNANGGCAAGTGTAGTAGCATAATCATTATTTCCGCCTCCATATGCATTTCCATATTCATCATACGGATCTACCCAAAGTTTCANACGTACATANTTTGCACCATTGTTATGCAAAATTGTAAGAGCATCCTTTTCAGCCCCATTTTGATAATACTTTGCGCCTAAATCCTCCAACATATCAAGAGTNGAAATATCAACGCCTCTGATAAAATTGTCNGTATNAACTGCTCCNGTATTTGTGTGAGCATAAGCTGTCANACCNGAAAACAGTTGTATTGCTACAANCNTTATAGCAACTGCCGTCGTAANAAAANCTNTCTTCTTCATACTTTTCATANCTTCTCCTTTCGTGTGCTAAGTTAATATTTTATCTGGATGGTCAGCCCTTAACCCCTCCGGCTACCAGACCATTCTGAATGAACCNNTGCAAACACATAAANACAANCATNACNGGCAGNGACGAAATGACAGCAGCNGCNGAGAACAATGTCCAATGCGCAGCGAACTGNTCACTNATAAAGGACTGCAGCCCCAATGCCAACGTCATCTTTCCCGGTGTCTGTAGGAATATGGAAGTTATCACATATTCACTGTATGTCGCTATAAAAGAAAACAGAAACAGCACTGCCAGCTGAGGCATNGCNAACGGAAGNACTATCCTGTAAAANACCTGAAACTNATTTGCCCCATCCACCATNGCNGCTTCATCAAGTTCAATAGGAATCCCGTCAATATATGATTTTANAAGCCATATATTAAATGCGCTNCCTCCNGCCAATACAAAAATAAGAGCAATATTACTGTCAACAAGACCAAACTTATATATAAGGATATAGTAACCTGCAACTGCCATGCTATTAGGAAACACCTGAAGTATGAGCAGTGACATAAGGCCATACTTTCTTCCTGTAAATCGAAGCCTTGCAAACGCATATGCCGCCAGAGAAGTAAGCGCCAGTTGAATAAACGCCACAATNAAGCAAAGCTTCAATGAATTCCATACCCAAACAGTATAATTAGTTTCCTTGAATAACTTAATATAATGCTCCGTACTCAATTTTTCCGGAAACAATGAAGATAAAAAGAANCTGTCTCCGGCAGAAAAAGATGACATGACAATCCACAGCGCCGGAAAAATAACAGCAATCATTGTAAACCAAATTACCACTCGGCTTGCCCACAAGCTCCTGATATCAGAGGGAGACAATTTTTCCCTNTATTTCATTCTTAGTCCACCTCCTTGAAAGAACCGGATAAGTGCATATTAATCAACGTGAATGTACCTACTATGATAAAAATCAACACGCTGAAGGTTGCTGAAAGCTCATACCTGTTCGACCATGTGGTCATCTTGTATGTTGTACTTGCAAGAATATCCGTATAGCCTGCAAACTGGTTATCCACTCTCGCAGGTCCACCTTGTGTAATCATGAATATGTTGCCGAAATTATTAAAATTCGATGCAAATGTCGATATCACAAGCGGTATGGAAAGCCTTGTCACCATAGGCAAAGTTATACTCCTAAAACACTGAAATTTTGATGCCCCATCCATCCTTGCGGCTTCATAATAATCAGCAGAAATCGCCTGTAACCCTCCAAGGCACACGTTCATCATGTAAGGAAACCCGAGCCACACATTGACGATTATGATTCCGGTGCGCGCCCAAAATGAGTTTGTAAGCCACGGAACATTCCATGCTATCCCTATANCATGAAGCAGGTTATTAATTCCACCATATTGTTCATTTAGCAAACCNTGCCATGCAAGTATCGCTATAGTGGACGGCAGCGCCCATGGAACAATAAGCACCGCCCTGTAAATTCTCGACTCCTTCATATGCGGNTTATTCAAAAGAATTGCCAAGATGAGTCCCATTGTATATGAACCGGCCGTACTTATAACAGCAAAGCATACTGTCCAGCCAAGCACCGGAAAAAAGACATTCTTTATACTGCCGGTAAATACCGTCAGGTAGTTATCCAATCCAACGAACGTGAAGTCATTCAGGTGATACATATTGTAATTTGTAAAGGAAATCACAATTGTATACAGGATTGGCAGACACGTCACAACAAGTATGGATATCAGCGCNGGCAACAGATAGGCGTATGCCCTTGNATTATTCTTTTTTTTCATAATATCACTACTTTCCTGAATTCATCAGCTCGACTGCTTCTTCAAGCTGCCTTACCATATTTTCTGCCGCTTCCTGCGGAGTAAGTTCCCCCGTCCACATAGATCTGATATTGTTCGTGTGAATACTCCAGAGCTGTCCCATCTCTGATACTGTGGGCATTGGTTCCCCATTATTTATCTGAGCTATGAATGTCGTTGCATTTTCATCAATTTGTATTTTTTCATTTTCCTGATCTGATAGTTTTGCAGGAATTCGATCTCCTGCCTCATACATTCCCATTGCTCCATTATCAATTAAGTACATAATAAATTCCCATGCCTTATCCTGATTGTTGCTCTTATTGCTCACAAAGCTCACCTGTGTTCCCACCGGAGTGACAAAAGGCTGCCCATTGAAAGTCGGCATCTCCACTATAGCAAAAGACGTTCCCGCAGATGTAAAACCGTCTATATCCCATGGACCGCCAATGTAATATGCAGTCTGCCCATTTTGGAAATTGCTTCTGGCTATATCTGCCGTAACATCTGCCGAAAGCAAATTGTATTGATTACATAGGTCATTAATGAAGTTATATGCCTGTTTGGCACCAGTGTTTGCTAAACCGATATCTGTAACATCATATGCGCCATTTTCATACTTGAAAATGTATCCACCGCATGCCCTTACAAATCCAAGGTCATAATAAATGCTTGTAGCATCGAACTGTAAGCCGCCGTCTGCTTCCGCATGCTCCACCAAATCCTCCCATGTGGCAGGAACCTTTGATACAAGTTCTGTATTATAAAATAACGCTGTCGTCTCAACGGAAAGTGGTGCTGCATATCTGACGCCCTCTACATAGCATGCTTGAATTGCAGCGTCCGAGAAATCACTGTCACTATAAAGTTCTGCAGGTACTTCCGCAGTCAGTCCGGCGTTAACATAATCGGCAAGTTGGTCATTGGGTATCCCGACAATTGCATCAGGACCATCATCACTGTTTATTGCCTGTGCAAACTGTTGAACAGATGGGGACTGGTGGATGACATCGACCTCATATCCATTTACCGCCCCCCATTCATCAGCATACTTTTGGATAGTGTCTGTCTCAACATCCATATTGGTCCATATGATAAGCTTCGTATCCGCCCCTTTGGATGAACCGCATCCTGAAAGCATGAAAATGACAGATGCACACACCATTAACGCTGATATTATTTTCTTTTTCATTATGCAACCTCCTTACATATTTTTTAAATTTAACAAAGCTTTATTTACATTTCCATTTACATCAAATAGTGATTGATTTGCCATTGAATTTCCGGCCTCTACCTTATCGTTCATATACACACAGCCATTCCGGTTTGCCCATGTACAATCAGGGATTGGAAGCCACGCCGGCTCCCAGTAAAAAACACCTATACCTCTGTTATTATTCACACTTCTAACTGTAGCATATAGATCCCTGAGAAATGCTTCCTGCCCTTCTGCCGTTGCCGGATATCCGGTCGCTTTTTCCTCTTTCTCGGAAAAAACAACTCCCCGGCATCCAAGCGTATCAGTAGTATATCCAATCGAAGTTTCCAGGACAATTACATCTTTATCATATCTGCTGCTCACATCGTTCATATTATCAAGAAGAAGAGCCATACTGCCATTCCAATGCGGATAATATGACATTCCTATCGCATCAAAATCCAAATCAAACGGTAGTACATTATCAAACCACTGCCTATACATCTTATTATCTGTCCCAAAATCAAGATGGAGTATTATTTTTACATCAGGACATTCTTCTCTCACGCCTTTTATTCCAGCTTTTAAGAGCGCAGCCATTGTTTCCGTATTATCGGTATGACCATCAGGCCAAAGCATCCCTTTTGTAATCTCATTCCCTACCTGTACCATTTTCGGAGACAGCTTTCGGTTTTTTAAGGCTTTTAAAGTATCCACAGTATGTAAATAAACTGCTGTCTCCAAATTCTTCCCCTCCAGATTTCTCCATGCCTTGGGCTTCACCTGTTTGGCAGGATCTGCCCAGAAGTCACTATAATGAAAATCCAGCAAGTACGGTAACCCACTGCCTAACGCACGATCAGCAAGTTCAATTGTTGTCTGCAAATCGTTTATCCCTCCGCCGTAAGGCTCTCCGCTCTCATCATAGGGGTCAGGCCATATGCGAAGTCTAATCATATTGGCACCGCATTTCTTTAGAATATGGAACAGATCTTCTTTTTGACCGCCTATATAATAGGATGCTCCAAAAGATTCCAGGGCTTTTATCATGGATACATCCATTCCCTTAATAAACTGCATTAATTACTCCTTTACTAATGTAATGTCGTCAATCGTTCCCCAACCGCCAGGAGCTATCGTAACGCTGACGCCAATGGTGATTTCCCCATCTGTCACATTAAGCCCTGATAATTCCGCTGTATACCAATTCACATAGCCATTCAGGGAAGCGTCTGCCTTTATTTCCTCCCCACCTACAATTGCATAAAAATAAATCGAGGCATTATTATCACCAGCGGTATCGCCCTGAATATGGCCAGTCAGTTTGTATGACCCTTCGTCCAATCCCGATATTGTCTGTTCTGCAGTAAAATTAATATCATTTGAGCCTGAATAGAAATGAAGCGACTGAAGTCCTTCATAGCAGTCGGTATCACGCGTGTAAATGTCAAGTTCTTCTGTGACATCATCTATGTTCGTGACATTCCATCCTGTAAAGTCAGCCTCTTCGAAACTTCCGTTTACAACATAGTTTCCATTTTCATCAGCTTGTGCCTTTGCAACGGAAGTACTGCCTGAACTCACACTTTCTGAATTCCCACATCCTGCAAGCGCTACTGTCATACACATCGCCATTAAAAATGATATCATTTTCTTTTTCATAGTTTTAATCTCCTTTACCTGTTTATAAGGTCAATAATTTATTCTTATAAAGATAAATTATTTACTTTATGTGAATTGTATCATCTCATAACATCCATGTCAATAACCCATATCTTTTTTTACTATGTGCATGATTCGATAGAGACAGTTTTAGTAATTTTGCACAAAAAAATGCAGTAAATGAATACTGCATTTTTCATACAATTCCTATTCCATTAGTTTTAACAGCTATGCCTGAAAACAGCGCTCCCATTCACAAATACGGATTTTGTTACACTTCCGCCATTAAGCACCTGATTCCTTAATAATTCCAGTGCGGTTTCACAGAGAATCGAAATATCGATGTGAATCGTCGTAAGCGGCGGCGAAACATATTTTGCAATGCTTGCGTCATTGATGCTGAATACTGCAATCTGGTCCGGTATCTGTATCCCATCTTCATTTAATGCCTGCAGCACCCCAACTGCTAACGTATCACTTGCTATGCAGAGCGCCGTTGGAAATTCCTTCATTTGTACCATTTTCTTGCCTAACCGGTATCCTTCAGATACGGTGAATTTTTCTGAAATCAGGATAAAATCTTCGTTAAGGCATTGATAATATGCCGTGCTCTGTCTAAATGCCCATTCTCTAATATCCATCGATGGTTCTCCTGTATCAATATTACGATCAGACCCCCCGATAAATCCAATAGTCTTATGCCCTTTCTCCATAAAATAATCCACTATCTGCGTAACAAAAGAACTCATGTTGGGCCTGACTGCATCAAAAAGTTTTTCATCTGGAGATGTTCCTATAAATACGCCTTTCTGACATATTTTATATAAATCATTGATTTCTTTTCTGTTCAGCCATCCAATAGCAACAAAGGCATTGATATCTTTAGGTATGGAATCCATCCCATCCTTTCTTGTAAACACGCTCAAGTGAATATTCATTTTTTCAGCCTGTACCAAAAGCTCGTCCTTGATATTCTGATAAAAAATGTCCTCCAATTCATCCTCATGCTCCGTAAAATACAACAATGAAACATTGCTTATTTTGGGATAAATCACACGTTTTTTATAACCAATTTTTTCAGCAGCGGCAAAGATGGCGGTTCTCGTTTCCTGACTAACCGATATTCCTTCATCATAATTGAGCACCCTTGATACAGCAGCACTTGATACACCAACCATCTCAGCAATCTCTTTTATCGTAGCCATAAATAACCTCCCATCTATTAATATTTTACCTAAATATTTTACTATGTCAAATAAAGATTTTCGGATTATGAGCCCGATGAACTTTCTGACTGCTTTAGCCTAATTAATACAAACTTATTAACATTAATCTAATAAGCAATACAACATTATTGCCTGTTGAACTGTTAATAAATTCTTTTTAAATTCATATCCAACAAAATATTCCGATTCCATCACTTCCTCAGATACTTCCTCGCCTCTATAAAATGGCGGGCAGGGATTTAAGACGGCATTTGGATTCGCCATATCCATTATTTCTGAGGTCACCTGACATTCCTTAAAGTCTTTTAATGCTTCTGACGGCAAAGAATCTGTACATATTATGTCTTTTCCTTTGACTGCTTCTTTTATATCATGATATACTTTCACACTTTCCATCTCATATCCTGCACCGCAGCATTGTGACAAATCAAATCCCATGACTTCAGAAGCCTCTTTCCATGCAAGACCAATATTCCCGGGTTTTCCACAAAACAAATATTTATCCTCTATAAAATTATTTCTTACCTTTGATAATGAGTACATGTCCGACAATATTTCACAAGGGTGATTGATATCAGTCATTGCATTAATAACCGGAACTCGAGAATACATCGCAAGTTTTTCAATCAAATTTATATCTTTATGCCGAACAACAATAATACCCGCCCAATTATTTAAATATCCGCACACATCTCTTAAATCTTCCTTCTTATCTAACGTCTCAACTGGAAATAATATAGGCTGACCTCCTAATAAATATATTCCCTTCTCAAAGGTTACTCTCGTCCTAATACTTGAATTAGGAAAAAATAATACTACACTTTTTCCCTTAAGAAAATCACTATATTTTCCGGCGTTGATTTCGTCGGCAATATTAAATATTTTATATATATCGCTTGGCTGCATATCTGTTAATCTAAGAAGATTTTTCATTGAGCATACCCCTTTCATTATTTAAAAAATTTATGTGGTACGTATTTAAACAAGGTTAATTCAATAAGGCACTGCATATTTCTATACAATGCCCTCTTTTACTCTATTTTAAGCTAATTGCGTTTATTGTAAATTTAAATTGCATTATTTTATACAATTATCTCGATACATTCAGCTTTGCCATAAGTGCTTCTTGCAACACTCTGGAAACGTTAAGATGTGCTTTTTCCGCTTCCTGATTTAACCAATTAGGTATTGTGACATTCCTGCGCACTGTTTTATTATCCACCCTGCGGCGATACTCTACAAAGTCAATATCTACCAAGGAAACATAGCCTTTACCATCTTCCGCAAATGTTCCTTTTGATGCATCAACAACACTCAACTCGCTTGGTTCCGGAATATGCTTTCCATCGTCTTCCCTGCTTATTCCTTTTAGACCTATTGCATCTCTTGCCATATATATAGCATCTATCATCCCATAACCTTCTGTCAATATTTTCATATCAGGAACTTCTACCAATACAGTATCCTTTTCATCGTTTAGTGGTGTAAATATTACAGGATATACTTTTTTCATTTTCTTACCTTCCTTCTTTATACTATATATAGTAATATTAAA
>JAAUZS010000030.1 GCA_014804495.1 Lachnospiraceae bacterium | reverse complement strand
TGTCTGCTCGGATATGACAAGATTTCCGAAGAGATGAAGGATGTGCAGCTGCGCAGGCTTGTAGAAATCATAGGCTATACGGAGGGGCTGCCTGTAGTAGTTAATCCGGGTATCATAGACCCGAAAGAGTTTATCGATACCGTCCTAAATGTGCGTATTCCCAATCCTTTTATGCCGGATACCCCGCAGCGTATTGCTACAGATACATCTCAAAAACTGGCAATCCGTTATGGTGAGACAATTAAGGCATATCAGGCGTCGGATAAGCTGGATGTGAGGGAACTGAAACTGATTCCGCTGGTATTTGCAGGGTGGCTGCGTTATCTGATGGGAATAAATGATGATGGAGAAAAATTTGAATTAAGTCCTGACCCGCTGCTTTCTACAGTGTGCCCGTATATGGAAGGGATAAAATTCGGAGACAAAATAGATGATGATAAGCTGAAGAGCATTCTTTCCAATGAAAAGATTTTCGGAGTAAATCTATATGAAGCCGGAATGGCGGGAATGGTTGTCGATTATCTTAACGAGCTTACAGCAGGAGTGGGAGCTGTAAGAGAAACTTTAAAGAAATATGTAAAATAGTAAAAAGATGTGAGCAGTAGAAAGCGTTAAACGCATTTTCTACTGCTCATTTTCACTTCGCTTTTTCTTTGTTATAGTATAGAGCTGGATGTATATCCATAGTAATATCGGCAGTCCGATAGTAGTGAGAAGGCATACTCCAAACAGCTTTTCTGAATTAGGAAAGTCCAGACAGGCAACAATGAATGTGAAAATATACATACATAATAAAATAATTACACAAACGAGCGCCGCTATCTGTTTGGGCGTTCTTTTCCTTTTTTCTTTCATGAATGAAAATTCCTTGCTTATACTATATTCAGACCTTTAATGGTAACAGTGAGGTTCGACAGTTTGGAATCAATTTCCTTGCTGGTTTCCGCCATGCTGGCTGCGAGCTTCTGCACTTCCGTAGCAACTACTGCAAATCCTCTTCCGCTTTCACCCGCGCGGGCAGCCTCAATTGAGGCGTTGAGAGCGAGCATATTCTGTCTCTTACTATATGCCGCTATCTGAGATGTGCTTGCATTGGCTGTTTCAATTTCCTCGACAGCTTTGGCAATACCATCTTTAAGCTTGGACAAAATGCTATTGTTCTGGCTTTCATGATAGCTGGAACGGACAAACATATTAATAACATCACCAAGAAGATTGGCAGATGATTCTATTTCTTCCATTGTTTTTATGGAAACTTTATGTAAGGCGCTGATATACTGGTCTTCGTCAATGCCGAGTTCTCTTGCAGTGGTTCGAAAATAGCCTTCATCAGGCTCCTGTGGAAGTACCTGTCCTCCGATTACGCTTCCAAGAACCGTACCGTCGTTTAATGTAATCGGGATACCAAAATCAACGAGTCCCGCATGACAGTTATAAACGCCTTTACCTTCCCGGTCACATTTTTCACAACGTTTGCATCCTTCTTTACTTCCTCTGGTAAGTTTGATACAAAAATCCGTAAAATTGTAGCACTCACTGATATATTTACCGTCTGCTCCAACGGCAACCGTAGCTAAGCCTGTAGATTTGGCCCAGTTATTCATAATACTTTCAAATTTTTGCATATCGCAGAAATCTTCTATCCTCATAAATGTGCCACTGCCCCCTTATGTAAATTTCATACTCTTATTTTAAAATATTATATGTGCACTTTATTTTATCATTCATTGAGGAAATTGTAAAGTATGAAATCTTATTGCTGAGGTTTGAAAATGCTCAAAAATACTGATATTTGCGGGTATTGAAATAATTTCAAAAAAGCGGTTGCTATTTTTCGGCTATCTGAGTATACTTTATAAGAAATTTGTGCTTACGCCCAAATTCGCAGGTTGAGTAAGAATGGAGGATTTTTATGGAAAAACTAAAGTTGGACCGCAATTGGCAGATGCAGATTATAGGGGAAAATATATACGGTATTTCAAATGAATGGATGGATGCACAGATTCCGGACTCNGTATATGGAATATTATTGAAAAAGGGATTGATGCCTGACCCGTATTATCGTATGAATGAGCTTGATGCATTAAAGCTGATGGAATGTGATTTTGGCTTCAGGACTAGCTTCAATATCACGCAAGAACAGTTNGAAGAGGANTTTCTGCTGCTGCNTTTCGACGGTATAGACACACTGGCGGATATCTTTNTTAATGACGAATATCTGGGACATTGTGATAATATGCACCGNATATGGGAGTTCGACATATTGGAGATGGCAAAGGAGGGGGANAATTCCCTGAGGGTGCAGATATATTCTCCCACGAANTATATTGCGGAAGAAAATGAGAAACTTTATACAGGNGGNTCTNTGGAGTGTATGGAGGGTTTTCCTCATTTGCGGAAGTCGCACTGTATGTTTGGCTGGGATTGGGGACCGAGACTGCCAGANGCCGGTATTTTCAGGGAAGTATCAATTTTNCATGGTAAAAAGGCAAGATTGGAGCAGGTTTACATAACGCAGGACTGGGAGCAGATGGGTANCGATACGAAATCAGGATTCGAATCAGACGCGGAGTTACTTGAAGATTCAAAGGTATGTCAGGATAGAGTAACGGTTATCTGTGATGTCACAATAGAGAATATGTCAGACCGCGATGCAGCGGAAGACGGACTTGTTTTAAAAACGACGCTTATTGACCCGCAGGGCAGGATGGTTGGAAAAAAATCATCTGATACGGATAGTGCAGATTGGGACAGATTCGTAGTTGAGAATCCGCAAAAGTGGTGGCCGCACGGCTATGGAGAGCAGCCTTTATATACTATNGANGTGGTTTTAGAGGACGANGACGGATGTGTTTTGGATACTTTTANAAGACGAATCGGACTGCGTACAATTACNATGAATACGGATAAGGATGAATGGGGAGAATGTTTCGCCCATGAAGTAAACGGCGTGAAGATTTTCGCTATGGGTGCAGANTATATTCCTGAGGATAACATTCTGTCGAGAGTGACAAAAGAAAGAACATGGAAACTATTAAAAGATGCGGCGGAAGCTAANCATAACTGTATCAGGGTATGGGGCGGCGGATATTATCCGGATGACTGGTTTTATGATGCCTGCGACGAACTGGGACTGATCGTATGGCAGGATTTTATGTTTGCCTGCGCATCTTATGAACTGGATGATGAATTTGAGAGAAATGTAAGTGCGGAAATCCGCGATAATATCAGGAGAATACGTCACCATGCCTGTCTCGGACTGTGGTGCGGTAACAATGAAATGGAGACCCAGACATTNGATAAAGTCTGGAAGCCTTCNATTAAACAGAAATATGATTATATCAAGTTATATGAATATATTATCCCGAAAATTGTGGAAGANGAAGACCCTGCGACGTTTTACTGGCCGTCTTCNCCGTCATCAGGCGGTAATTTTGATAACCCTTGGGATGAAAACAGGGGAGACGCGCACTATTGGGATGTATGGCATGGAAATAAACCTTTTACGGAGTATAGGAAGTTCTTCTTCCGCTACCTCTCCGAATTTGGTTTTCAATCATTTCCGTGTATGAAAACGGTGGAAAGCTTTACAGAACCNGAGGATAGAAATATTTTTTCAAGAGTCATGGAGATGCACCAGAGAAACCGNGCGGCAAACGGAAAGATTCTGGATTATCTTTCCGCCACATATCTCTATCCGGCAAATTTTGAAATGATGATGTATGCNTCCCAGCTTTTGCAGGCGGATGCAATTCGCTATGGAATCGAGCATTTNAGGAGGCACAGGGGCAGATGTATGGGAACNGTTGTATGGCAGCTTAATGATATCTGGCCTGTGGCGTCATGGGCNAGCATNGACTATTATGGNAGATGGAAGGCGCTTCATTATGCGGAAAAGAAGGCGTTCGCNCCTGTCATGATTTCCTGTGAGGAAGTGGGTGAATTAAGTGAAAGACCGCATTGTATCGCTCAGCCCGCACCAATCGAGAAGTCGGCAAGACTGCATGTGGCNAATGAAACAATGGAAANGGTCAGCGGAAAAGTAACNTGGGANCTGNGTGANCCTGACGGNAGCATTATTTTATCNGGANAGAAAAACGTCGCAGTNGAACCTCTTTCCGGNGTATGGCTTGAAAAANTGGATTTTTCTGATTATGATGAGCTTGCGGTCTACTTAAGCTATGCGTTTTCCGTGGNCGGAGAGGTGGTATCNGAGAATACCTGTCTGTTTACNGCGCCTAAGCANTTTGCATTCAAAGACCCTGAACTTTCATACCGCAGAGAGGGAAATACGCTTATAATATCGGCAGCAGCTTATGCNAAGAATGTCTGGATTGAAGGCGTNGACGGNGATGTGAAGCTGTCGGATAATTCCTTTGATATGAATNCGGGAGAGAAACGNGTNGAAATTCTGGAAGGNGANGCGAANGAGTTTTCGNTGAAATCAGTGTACCAGATCGGCGGTTTCCTTAGTAAAACCCCATGAATCCCATACCCAGCTGCTGACCCGCCCATCAGGAGAGGTCAGCAGAAGACGGCAGTCAGGCGCGTCTTTGCCGTTTGATGCAATTTCTGCAACGTTCTGACCNATGTATGATGACATCCATTTTGGATGGATTTCACCGGGAGNGGCTGGGGGCATTATGCCGCTTTCGGATATTTTTTTCATTTCTGNTTCGTNTNNNATATCNATNTCNNGTCCATACTCATATACGAANATATGNTGCGACCATTCATCGTCTTCCTCATCTTCTTCATCCNGCCAGAATGGTTTATGGCTNCCGAAATGTCCTTTTCTCCAGCATAAGAGTATGAGTTCATCTTCAGAATCATTATCAATGTCGCAGGATAAAACCTGCTGAACTTTCACATTATCAGGTGACGTCCATANNATATTGTTATCATATGTGATGTTTACTGTTTTGTGTTTTAAAGATACTTCATACTGACCGGAAGAGTCAATGAGTGATTCACTTTTCCACTTTACCCATTCGGGAAATTCTGCACTGCCGTTAATAATGATATATAAAACGGCGCCGGTGCATACCAGCGCCATTATTATAAGGCATATTTTTGATATCTTTAATATATTTTTAGAAATATTAATACTCATCCGGATACTAATACCTTTGCTTAATTCTGAATAATAATTCTTAATCTTAAATCTTAATCTTAATTCCAATATTTAATATAAAATCTATATTCAATCATCCCGATAGCTGGTTGTCCAGTCAGGTTTTTGAATCGGAAGAGGTTCATAATTGTACTCACCGGTTTCGTCGGCTTTTATCCCCAGCATATAATGCCACTCGCTGTCGGTAAGCCGGTCCGACATAGGCCACTCAAACTGATAAAATGAATATACGCTGCCTCTGGCAAGTTTAAGTTTTCCGTCAACTTTTACTACAACTAATATAAATGACGGATTACCGGTTGCGACTTCGAGAACTGTACCGTCGGCGGGGTTCGTTGCGATATCTGCAACAGTGGCGGCAGGGGACTCTTGTGTGGCTACATATTCATCATCACTTAAATCCTTTGCAGCCTCATACCAGAAATGCTCAATATAACCGCCGTAGTATTTGATAAAATCATATTCTTCATCAGTCAGGACTTCGTCAATAAGCTCCTTATTGGAAATTGTCAACAGTTGCTCAGATATCCGGGACAAGCGCGATAAATTTTCTTCATCATATGCGGACAGCATTCCATATTCTTTAAGTCCCTGCGACGTAAGCTCGGTAAGGGCAGTAAATCTCGCATAAACAAGCGGTTCAGGCTCTACATATCCCCTGTCGTCAAATTCCTCATATCCATCGCCCATTTCCGCGATTACCTGCTTGGAATAGAGAATGGTATCATGTTTCAGTTCTGCGAAACTGCCTGCAAAGCATTCCAAATCCTTTTTAGTCCATTCCTCACTCTGCATAAACATCGGATAGCCTTCGCCTTTAGGCGTGAGCAGGGGAAGAAGAGTGTTCAGCCAGTTGGCATATAAGCTTGCGGACCATAGAGTATCGTTTTCCTGTGAGAAGGCAGTTCTGAGTCTTGCCATATTCTCTATATAACCTTCATAATCTGTTGCTCCGCTTTCAGCTAAAATACTAAGTGCAGTATCACTGCCAAGAGCAGCAGGTACATCCAGCACATCCGGAAGCATACGTTTTTCTCCGAAACTGTTTTCTTTTACATCACTGTAAACCAGTTTCTGCATGATTGCACCGTCAATGGTAAAACGCTGACCCATAAATCTGAAGCCCGGAATGACATTGTTCTCCCCATCTTCAATCGGTATGGAGTTAATCTGCGGAGCAGGAAGATTAGCTGTCAGATTGTGGAATTTATTAAATGCTTCACTGTTTCCTATAAGCGATTCTACAGTTAGGTTATCACCATATGCCTCGTTTATCGCAGAAGCATACTCGTATGCTCCAAGGTCATCGCTTGCGCCTGCAAAGAATGATGTTACCGCGTATATGGATTCCCATAGACCGTAAGCCTCCCAATTATCTGCAAGTGCCTTGGTTATAAGGAGCGCGCTTCTGTCCATGTCGGCGTTTTCCTGTGTAAAATGAATCCTTCCGTACCACATCATTGCTTTGAAATATTTTTCCAGTGTTTCATCGCCTTCATAGTATCCGCGGGGTTTATACTGCGAATAGTCCTCATAGTCGTCGGTTATCATGGATATATCTATACCGGCGGCTTCGTTTATCTTGTCAAGTTCGCTTATGACAACTGCGTCTACATAATCCGCCGCAATCACGTTGTCATCCAGAAGTTTTGCGCCTACAGTAAAAAATGCGACGTTTCGCAATGCGGGACCTTCCCATTCGCTTCCTTTTAATAGCTCATACTGTGCCATACTGTTTTCAAGCATGCGTGTACTCAGCTGTGTGAGGTTTTCCGTAAGATACTCTTTTTCAATATTCTTTAACAGATAACTGAAATATAGATGATACGTATGCATAAGCGAATCAACCGTCACGAAGTTAGGGATACTGGCATATCTGTTTTGCTCGTATTCTTCAAAAAATTCATGACCGGCAGAACCATAAACTACGAAACCGTTCTTTGCCAGTTTGGCAGCGGTGTCATCGAGAATATAGAACTGCTCCAGATTGGTAATATTGCTTAAATCCGGCTCAACCGTATATGTTGCCACACATGGCGTAACATCAATCTCATCATTATATGAAACGCCTTTTATTAATAATGGTCTGCCGTTTGTAAAAGGCTCGGTGAGTGTTCTGCCTGTATCTGCCGACTCATCATCGGACGGATTGGTCAGGACACTGGTTGATGTGTCAACCTCCTGAGTTGCTGCGTTTTCAGATGATGTATATGTGTTTTGTTCAGTAGAGACATTGTCTGCGCTGTTATCAGGCTGCTTGACGCCGCAGGCGGTTAAAACGCTCATGGCTAAGACAACGGCGAGGACTTTCTTCATTCTTCTTTTTATCATTATAAGTGAGCTCCTTTCTGGTGATATATTGTCTAGCTAATTGCGAAACTATTATCGCAAGTCACGAACTTATACAATATAAACAAAAACGGTGCTCACCGCAAGCGAAATCGCGCCTTATTTTGTTTATATTGCATAAGTTCTGGGTATTGAAATCAACCCTTTTTCAAATTATACTACCGGAATAGAGTGTGTGTCCAGTAAATGAAGCCAATATATTATACAGTAGTAAGCAAATGGAGAAAGTGATATAATTATGCTGCCAAGTTGTTTTAGGTATTGTGACAAAATCAGAGAATAGTATATTAGAAAAAGTTCTATAGGAAGATGGAGTAGATTGTATGAAAAGAAGTATGTGTCTTTTAAGCGGAGTGTTATGTTTATTTTTGGTTTCATGCCAAACAGTTAGGACATCTGTACAGGATGATTCTGATTGGGAAGATAATGCAATGCAGCAAGTGCAGATAGAGCACGCGGCACAGGATGAAGTGTCTTCAGATGAAGAAAAGTATATTTGGGATGATGACACGCCAGAATATGTAAAAGCGTACACGGAATTTCTTCTTAACGAAGATATCGATAATGGGCACGACTTCCCGATTAGGGGATACTATCTCTTTGACCTGAATTTTGATGATATACCGGAACTGGGAATTTTGCATGATTCATGGGGCTCAATGGGAGGATATTTTACCCTTTACTATTATGACGGAAACGGAATTTCGAGAATCTTAGACGACAGAGACGAACCGATGCAAATCTCTAATTACACACAGATACTTGCGGATTATGAGCAGAAGAAAGTTTATTTGTTGAAAGAGATGTATTTGCTTGTGGGGAATGATAATGGAACTTATGGGTATGTAAGAGAAATAAAGAGTGAAGGACAGGTTCCTTGTGTTTATGATATCTTAAATTTGTATGTGGATCAGGAAATTGCAATGGAGCGTATTTTTGATGATAGCGATGAAAGTCAGCATGATAATGAAGATGGGTTTTTATTAGATTCCGAACTTGAGGAGTGTTTGATCACACAGCGTTATTTGGAAAAAGAGTGGATTGATATTTCAACAAGTGAATATTGGAAACTGAAAAGAGAACTGATACCGGAAGATAGCTCTTTTGTGGATGTGCGGGATGGAGATTTGAATTATCTTGGAGCAAATTACGATGATGATGGATATTTGCTCTACACTGATGTAAAGATGGGGAAAGAGGAGATTGAGCAGCTTTTCAGACTTTTCATACGATCAAGGTCAAACCTCAATGCATGAGAAGCTTTTCTGCCGAAAAAGCCGGGTCGGTAACAGTGCCCTCTATTGTGCCAAGAAAGGTAAATAATCCGTTCTTTTGATAGCGATAGAGGAATGTATCGGGGGTGTAATTGTTTTCACGATTATTCATCTGAAAGGCAATTTCTATCGTATCGTCTTCTGCGTTCATGTCATATAAGAAACATTGCGCCCAATAGAATATGTACTCATTGGCTGAGAACTGGCTTGCCAGTTCTTCATGCGCTGAGGCGTAGTCAGTGCCATTGAGGATAAAATGAACGTCAGTGTTCTCTCTTCCCGGCTCTTCGATATAAAATTGGATTTCTTCTTCTATTCCGTCGCCATTTAAGTCAAATGAGCAGACTTCCTCGGTTTGAAGTTTTATGGTCAGATTTTCGGGATAGGAATATTCTTCCTGAAAACCCATTTCCTCCAAGGCCGAGTAGGGGATGGCAAACTCTATTTCACCTGCATAAAAATAAGGGTGACTGAAAAAAACCAGTCCGTATGTGGAAAGGTACCATTTTTCATCCTGAAAAAGTTCATGTTCCAAATCATTGTCTTCCTTCCAGATGTAGGGATCTTCCCACATGATACTTTGATAAGTATCCGTAGCTGCGATTTTTTTCAGGTATGCAAGCGCGTCCAAATGAAAAGTTTCAGCATTGTCTGAAAGCTCAGAAAACGCGATAGGCTCACCGGTTTTGGCGTTAAAATTAAGTCCAATGCTGTGTTTATCTCCGCGTGTTCCGCCGGAATATGATGAAATTGTTATAAGAAAAGAAATGACATTACTGTCGTTGCGAGTGACGGCAATATCGAAATCATAATTGTATTTGTAATTGTAACCAACTGAAAAATCATATTCGGAGTTTATACCTTCATTCGATAGATAAGATAGATAACGCTGATAATCTTCTTTAGCCCATTCACGTACTGAGGTGTCGGCTAAAAACGCATCTACTTCTGTCTGGATATCAGTATTAATTTTGTCGGCAGCGCTTTCATTCCCCACAATTTCCACAACTGGGTAAGTGCAGTGGCTTGTATATAGCAGATTGCCGTCATCTGTTAAGTCACTGTCTTCTTTCGTTAAAAATGTAATCTGTGCAGATACGGAATCATAATTTCCGCCACTTTGTGAAGCAGTGGGGCTATCTGTTGTTTCAGCAACCTGATTATTCTGGGTATTCTGTTCAGTGTTATCTTGGTTAACTGCTTCATCTGTTTCCAGCATTGTAACAATGGGTTCTTGTGCGTTTTCTGTATTTGAAATACTGTCATTTACCGTTATTTCGTTTTCTTCTGACGGAGCTGTCTGATTAGAGCATGCACAGCATAAAATTGCAATAAATGCAGCAGTATATAACAGTCTTTTTTTCATAATGTTCATAATAATAACTATACCCTTTCTTAACCTGTGAGTACTTTCATATTACATTGTCGTCAAATAAATCATCAATTGAAACCAATACCGTACCGTCTTCTTTTGCCCGTTCGCAAACCGCTTTTGTGTAACCGCCCTTACTGAACAGATAATAATATCGTTTTTCGGGTTTTGTAAATATGTTAGAAGCGCAAATCAAATCATCATATTCTTTCATATCAAACGCTGAATTCCTGAATTTGCATTCACAGAAAATTGCGGCATCACCATTTTTATTAAGCGCTAAAATATCTATATCGTCCTGTTTTTTAGTTATAGGATTTGCACCCCACCATCTGCCGATACTGTATGGAACAAAAGGAAGCTTTTTGTTTTTTGCAAGTCTGAGCATATATTGGAGGCAGATGTTTTCAAATATATTACCCATATAATCAGGCAATTCGCCTGCAATTTCCTCTGCCGCTTCATTAGCATCCAAAAGCTCATAATAGCTCATATTTGAAAAAATAAATTTATACCAAAATGAAAAATAATTATCTGCAATTTTGTACAAGCTTTTTTTTGAGGATTCATCATCGCCGCTGGGCGTAATACGTTCAATCAGTTTTATTGAACGCAAGGTATTTATATATTTTGAACATTTTTGGCTTTCTTCATGAATTTTTAATGATATGTCATTTAATCTGCTTGCGCCGTCTGCAATTGCCTCAAATATACTGTTATAAACCGAAAGTTCCCGTAGTTCCATTTTAAGCAGTAACTGCGGCTCATCCTTTAAAAACGCGCCCGTTCTAATTATCTGTTCGGCAATATTTTTTTTGATTGAAATCTTGTCGCTGAATGCGTTAAGGTAGCAGGGAACTCCGCCCAGTATGCCATATGCCAGAAGTTTATCAATGTTTGAATATTTTTCAAAAAATAACGAGCTGTCATAATAGTCAAACGGAAGAACTTCAAGCTGTCCTGTTGAACGACCGTATAAAGGGCTTTTGTATCCCATAATTTCATTTTCCATAAAGCTTACGCTTGAACCGCAAAGAATAAGAAAAATATTTTTTTCTTTAAAGTTGTGGTCAATCGTATGCTGCAATATGCTTTTTATTGAGGGATTTTCTCCGGCTATAAACGGAAATTCGTCGATTATCAGAATGAGCCTTTCGCCTGAAGCCCTGTCACCGAGATATTGAAAAGCCGTTTGCCAGTCGGAAAAAGTTCCAAAATAGTTTTCACTAAAATGCTTTTGCACGGTTTTTGAAAAATCTTCAAGATTGAGAGCATCGTTTTTTTCCTGAGCCGAAAAGAAAATTGATTTGTATTTTTTTGCAAATTCACATAGAAGCGAGGTCTTTCCTACACGTCTGCGGCCATACAAAACAAGAAACTGAAACCCTTCTTTTTGATACATTTTTTCAAGCAAAGCAAGCTCTGATTTTCGTCCGATAAACATATTGCCGCCTCCTGAAAAAATTACTGAATCATGATTATTATACTCTAAATTCAGTAAAATATCAAGTATAACAATTAGGAGAGATTTAGAGTGGAATTGAGAAAATCCATAATTTCATCAGCGGCAGAATTGACAAAACGGTCCAGTTCCGCCTTTGACAGGTAAGTATCGTGTTCTACAATATTAGCAGCACCATTTGTATAAAAATCCAAAATAAACTGTCTGCGTTCTTCAAAAGCATTTTCCGAGAAAAAATCGATATATGTATTTTTAATATCCTTGATTTCACGATAAATACGGAAAGCCTCAAACGAGGGGGTGGATTTCAGATACATAAAATCGAGGTCGTACCAGTCCTTCTTGATCGTCTGCCAAAACATTTCGCGGTTGGAATTAAATAACGCATTAAGCTTGTCCTTTGCAGAATAGGCGATTTCTCTTGCCCAGATTTTATCTGTGAGCAGGTGTGTCAGATAGCCGAGAAAGAAGGTGTCTTCCTTTTTGCTGTATGATAGACGATGTGCCGGTGTAAAGTATTGACGGATAAACTGGTCTTCATGTATGTCCTTGATTCCGTTTTCATCTAACGAACGAAAGTGCGAAACGGCGGCATCAGGAATAAACCCGGAGCCGTCTTCTGTCGGGACACCGCTGTCAGGTGCAATATTTCCAAGGATAAATGTATCAATCTGTTCGATTTTCAGCTGTTGGTATAGCTGTTGTGCAACTCTTAAGTGTATGATCCAAGATGCCATTTTGTTCATCTCTTTTCTGAATGTATTTTTATTTTAGTGGTACAATATATAAAAGTCTTTTTGGATTCACAAAAGAGTGTAAATCTAATTTGGAAATTCAATAAGATTCACACCCTTTAATTATATTAATATTTATTTTATGCTTTTACCCTGTCAAGCTCTGTCACATTGACGCCGGATGCTGTAAGTATTGCCTTTAAATCAACGTATCTTTCATACATTTCTTTATAAGCAGCCGATTCTTTATCTTGCGTTAAAATCATATACTTTTGAAGTCTTGAAAATTCTTCGATATTTCTTTGTATCATTTCTT
>JAAUZS010000029.1 GCA_014804495.1 Lachnospiraceae bacterium | reverse complement strand
ATGTACAGACTACCGGCGAGGACAAAGAATCATGAAATACGAGGAAATAAAACTGATAAAGCAGACTGAAAAAAGTACTGTGCTTCTGGTACGTGAAAAAGCGGGAACACAGTTATATGTCCAAAAGAAATTAACCGGACAACATCTCGTTTATCAAATGCTGCAAAGCCATCCGCATCCCTGCCTTCCTAAACTGTATGAAGTTATCGTTTCTGATGATTCTACGACAGTTATTGAAGAATATATAGAGGCGCAGTCTTTAATTTCCAGAGATTTATCCAAGAAACAATTTCTTCATGTTGTCAGGCAGCTATGCTCCGTTCTGGAATTCCTGCATGAAAACGGGATAATCCACCGCGATATTAAGCCATCCAATATCCTCATTACAGAGGATGAGCAGGTATATCTCATTGACTTTGACGCTGCCCGCAGCCCTAAGGCAGACAAGGAACAGGATACGAAATTATTGGGCACTAAAGGTTTTGCCCCGCCGGAGCAGTATGGTTTCTCCCAGACCGACGAGAGAACGGATATTTATGCCCTGGGGGCAACACTGGAATGCTTTCTGGAAAATAAACTTTGGGGAAAACGCTATAAAAAGATAATCCGTAAATGCATGAATCTGGACCCGGATAAGCGATATCAGTCTGTACAGCAGGTAAGACGCGCTTTTTTCCATACAGGTCGGAATGTACTATGCGGTATTGCAGCGCTCTGTTTACTTGGTATCATAGGCTTCTTCGCGATGAGGCTGCCTGATTATAACATACTAATACAATCACATAACAGCGGCAGCGGCACTAACCTGACAGTCCTGCCCGCTCCGGAAAATCCTCATTGGAAGAGCGATACAGGGATTGCGGAATGGGATAATGTGAAGGAATCAGGTATTGGGAACGAATATCAGTTTTCTTTAAGATTATATAGAAGAGATACCGAAACTCCGCCAGCCCCCGATGACGACGACTGGTATTTTGAGGATTTGATAAGAGTTAACGTTTCTACCGAACACTATCAGGAAATCATTAATTGGAATGTTTCACAGGAATTTGCAGAAAACGGTGTTTATTATTTTACATTATCCGCTGTCGGCGACGGCATACAATATGCAGACAGCCCGTATACAGTGTCTGACGCTTTTGTATACACGGGCGAATCGGCGCCTCCGCTTCCGACGCCAACAGGGCTTCAATGGAAAATATATGAAGTGGACAATTCCAGACTTTATTATGCTACATGGGACAACATTGACGATTATGAAGATTATGACAGTTTCAATGTAACTTTCTATGATAAAGACGGTAATTACGTGATGAATAATACATGGACAAAATACGGTATAATAGAGAAAGGGTACGGAGGAATTTCTATGCCGGCTGCTTTCATGTCNCATGAGCCCGGCAGNTCATACCGTTTTACCGTTCAGGTTTATTCCTCNCGCCCCAATGAGTATNAGNAAAGCCCCATGCCTGANCCTATACCNGAAGAGTATTTTAGTCCCTGGTTTTCTTATCATTAAGAAAATGAATCAAGTCAAAGCAGTGAGTGCCGCACTGATTTACTTAGTGCGGCAGCCTTATGCATAGCGGTAAAACAACCTGCCCTAACAAGTTAATTCCTATATGAAAAATTATTGTTGGCAGAATCCCCTTGGTTTTTACCGCCATATGGGTAAGAACAAGCCCCGTTGTAAGCGCTAAAAGCATATTTACCGGATTATTATAATGTATAATGACAAAATAACATGTTGTCATAAGAATCGCGTAGCGTGTGCCAAGAGGCAAAAGCTTATGAAGCAATATTCCCCTGAACATAATTTCTTCCATAATCGGAAGGAGAACGCAGCTAAACANNAGAGTATANATCANATTTNCCGGCGTAANGCTGATTATATCTTCNNGTGNAATCTGCCCNTGACNAATCAGNANTATTTCTATNNCCGCTAANAACANCATNGGTATAATAGCCAGTACNGCATATANCAGATAGTTTCNNNGNGNAAGNGANNCTGNNCCTTTCANATGNAANCTCGNCAATTTNCCCCAGATTCTCATCACAAGGATAAAAATCGGAAATGCCGCAAGTAAGGTAATCAAATCGCTGCCTGTTTGATAGAAAGTCCTTATCAAATGTTCCTCCATATCCAGATTCATTAATAAAAACGCATAAATCTCCGAAAGCAGAATATCGCTGATTAAAAAAACGATAACCGCACTCCCCGCTTTTAATCCCCATTTAATTTTTTCCTTCACGACAGTTCCTCCCATTTGTCATCAATAGTTTTTATCAGTTCATTTCTTCCGTTTACAGACATTTTCTCGTAAATATGNCCGGCNTGTTTTTTTACGGTCGTCTCGGAAATAAAAAGNTCCTCTCCNATNTGCGCATTGGTATATTTCCNNTATATAANCCATGCCACCTCTGCTTCCCGCCTTGTAAGCGAGTATTCGGACAGACATTCCAAAAACTCTTTCCATACAAGCTCCCTCTCCGCTTCAGGTTCTTCCCCATNAGAATCCGTCAGAACCGCCTCTTTCCATTTCCTCATCAAAATCAGGCATGGAAATGTAAGAATCAGCGCAATTCCACTTGCGAGAAGCTTAGGAATCATTCCGTCTATATAGCAGTATTGCAGTACAAGCAGGAATGACAGCATAATCAGATAAAATCCTGTAAAAAGAATCTGTTTTCCGTATCCTTTCATTCGTCACGTCCCATATAATCTAAAATTTCCAGCTTGGTTACCGTATACAAAGGCGCAAGCAGAAGCTCCAGCGCCGCCACATATATGCCAGGTAAAATTGTGACAAATAACTGTTCCGGCGCAAGGACATATCCGTTTTGCGCTGTCGTGTACAATGTCACGAGTGCCGACAATATGATTATGACGCACCCTGTATAAAAAATCTGACGCTGCAAAAGTTTCACTGCCTCCAGAGTTCTTTTCAATTTGATAAGTGAACTTTGGTCCGATTTAAAAACCCGGAACAGGTCTTTCCATAAACCGGAGCCTATCAGAACCGGAACCGAAAAGATGAAAAGCAACAACAATGTAGGCGGGTCAACAAGCGCATATGCAGGCATGGTAAAAAGATTGTTTCCCTGAACTGCCAGAAGTACATAGCCCACAGCCAAAACCAAAAACTCTGACAGATAAATGATGAATAAATTTTTTCTTTTCATATCGTAATCTCCTTTTCGTTTATTACCACATAACCGAATGTGGTCTGTGTTTTAAACAATATAAGGCATTTCGTATAAAAAAGTAAATACTACCATGAGGGATATATGGTAGTATTTTTAATATTATATATGATTTTTATTATTTTTGATAAAAATGTATTGATTATTCCGTCAAAAAAATGTTATAGTAATAAAAAGCATATTTTCTATAAAATCAGATTAGCAGTTTCTATCATATTCTAAGTTTCAGAAAATCCATGCTTTGATTCCAAATAACATTAACACAAAGCAGGAGGATTTGAAACGATTCTCCTGTATTGGTAATCTATCCTATTTGGAAAAGATTTACCATACCATTAAGGAGGATATTTATGAGCGAAACAAATGTACAACGCAACTACAAAGACACCGTATTCCGAATGTTATTCAAAGAAAAAGAAAATCTTTTGAGTCTTTATAATGCACTGAATGCAACTACCTACACGGACGAAGACAGCTTGGAAATCACCACACTGGAAAATGCAGTCTATTTGAATTATAAGAACGACATTTCTTTTGTGTTTGACTTTGAACTGTTGCTTTATGAGCATCAGTCTACATTTAATCCCAATATGCCACTAAGAGATCTGTTCTATGTGACCAGTATTCTACAGGGCAGAACTAAAGACAAGAACCTGTATAGCAAGTCAATTGTCCTGATTCCTGCGCCAAAATTTGTGGTATTTTATAACGGTACAGATTTCCAACCTGAGCAACAGATACTGAAACTCTCAGATGCTTTTGAGAAGAAGCAGGAACAGCCAGCTTTGGACCTAACCGTAGTTGTTTATAATATTAATTTAGGTCATAACCAAGAATTATTAGAGGCATGTCAACTTCTAAAAGGATATGCACAGTATGTGGAACAGGTCAGGACATTTGCAAAAGAAATGCCATTTCACGAAGCAGTCAGGAAGGCTGTAGATTATTGTATAGTAAATGGAATACTTTCGGACTTTTTATCTAAGAATCGTGCGGAGGCGATAGCGATGAGTATCTTTGAGTATGATGAAGAGAAGCATATACAGAGTGAACGTGAGGAATGGCGCGAAATTGGACACGAAGAAGGTCGTGACTCTCTTGCACTAATGCTTAAATCTCTTATGGATGCAGGAAAAACTGAAGAACTTCAGCAGGCGCTTTCTGATAGCAAATACCGGGAACAATTGTATCGGGAATATTACTTAAAAAACAATTAATGTGTCAAGAAATATCTTTCCGCCCATACTTCCAAAAAGCTGCGGCTGTCCCGATTACGCTCACAATAAGCCCGACTGCCAGATACTTTGCTTCAATGCGCCCGTCTGCGATAATATCCGCGCTGTCGGTATACCCGAACGGAGTGATGTATTTCAGGAACTCCGCTTTCTCGGTAAGGTTAGCAATAATATTCAGAAAGTAGAACGCTGCTGCCAGTCCAAGACCTATCCCAAGCCCACTCCTGCCGATAAACGCTGAAATGCCGAAGCAGACCGCGGCAGTCTCGACCTGCATTATAAAGTATGCCGCAAACGTCAGCGCAAGCAGCTTTATATCGGGTTTTTCACCGATAAACATCGTCGAAAGCGCAGTAATTCCTATTGCAACTACATTCAATATAACTATCTGCACCATGACTGAAACGAACTTCTGAGTAACAACTTTCTTTCTGCTTACAGGGTGCGTCATAAGAAATTCAGCGGTGTGCCCACTCTCCTCTTTGGATAATGCCGAAATGCCAATCAATGCCGCAAAGAATGCACCGCCAAGACCGAGGATGTTTCCACACTCCACTCCGAAAAATCCCAAAAACTCGCCAAAATTAATCTTATCCATTCCGAATGCCGCGGAAAATCCTCCCATATTCGCGAATGCATCTCCTATACCGTCCATCTGACCGGACATTTCCGGGTAGATAATAATACACACTCCCATCATAAATGCGATGACCGCTGTCCAAATAATGAGCGAATTCCGTCCCTGTTTTATTTCATGTTTAAGAATTGTCATTTTAACACCTTTATACCTTTCACTTGCTCTCCGTATAATAATGCATAAAAATCTCTTCCAAATCGGGTTCTGTAATACTCACATCGGTTATAGGCAAAGCTGCGAGCATGTTCATAAGTTCGTGCATTTCTCCGCTATATAGGAATTTAATAATATCACCGTCAGTCTCAACGTTCGCGATGCCGCCAAGCTTAGGCAGTTCGGAAATGCCCGACAGTGCGACCTTTTTCGCATTGCTGTGTACAAGATTTTCCACCAAATCGCAGAATAAAAGTCTCCCCTCGCGGATAACGGCAGCACGTTTGCAGTACTTCTGTATCTCGGAAAGAATGTGTGAAGACAGAAAAATCGTTGCTCCCTGTTTATTTCTCTCCTCCAAAATTGCATAAAACTCGCGCTGCATAAGCGGGTCGAGACCGCTTGTCGGCTCGTCAAGTATGCATATTTTAGGACTGTGCTGCAATGCACAGACTATGGAAACTTTTTTGCGGTTACCAAGCGAAAGCTCAGATATTTTCCTGCTGATGTCTAAGTCCAGTCTTTCACAGAGTCTTTCTGCTTCATGTGTACAGTCTCGGTTTCTTAGCCTTGCGGAATATTTTATTACCTCTCCCACTCTCATACCATGGTAAAAATTGGCTTCGGACGGCATATAGCCTATATCTGCGAGTATTTCAGTCCTTTTGCTGCGGATGTCCTTCCCGAAAACTTCAGCAGTTCCGCCTGTCTGGGAAATCAGCCCCGTAAGTATGCGGATAGTAGTGCTTTTACCGGCGCCGTTCGGACCGATAAATCCAAAAAAATCGCCCTCGGGCACAGTCAGATTTATATCAGTAATCCCTCTTGCCTTGCCGTAAAATTTAGTCAGCGATATCGTCTCAACAGCGTTCATTTTAGCGTCCTTTCTACTTCTTCAAATAAAATTTCTCATTCATTTTCTTTAACCCATTATCAGCAATCATTATCCGTATCTGCTTATTTTATAATAGTATAAATCCATTGACCGTTTTGGGGAAGACCCTGCTTAGCTTAAGATGAAACAAGCATAAAAAATCCACTTACAGTGGAACAATCATTCAATAGTTTTGATTATAATCATTATGTAAAATTTCTTAAAGAAAGAAGGAGAAAGACATGAAAAGTAAAAGATTTTTGAAAAAAGTAATTGCTGCGTTATGCGTGATCGCGCTTATAGGTGTGCCGGTAAATGTAAATGCGGCCGTGATTAAAGATGTAGTGGGAACATGGAGCGGCTCAGGACAAGTTTTTATCTTTGATGAAAATGGAAATGCAGATCATTATTGGAATGGAAATTATATTAATACAAGACCCTATGCAATACAATCCGGTACTATTACATTAAAATATGACTCGGGATCCACAGAAACAGTGAGTTATGATGTATGGAGAGGCGGGGAAATCGGCGCTACAGATGCAATGATATACAAGATAACCGGATCCGGAAGCATGCTGGCATGGAATATATACAAAAAAGATGGCAACGGTGATTGGTATACTTATGGAGCTTTTAACCTGACCAAAGTAACCCAATCGAATACAAATTCCGGTAATACAAATCCCAGTAAGTGTGCACATAATTATGAGTGGGTAACAACAACAGAACCTACAGAAACATCTGACGGCGTAGACTCTTATAGGTGTATGTACTGTGGAGATGTCCAAGGAAGTCAGCCAATCAGCAAATATGTTGTTGTACGTAACAATCTTTTAGCTGATATAAAGAATGCGAAAGCAGGCACTACCATAATTTATAACAATAAAGAATTACTCTGCTATCAGCAGTGTGTGCTTGATGCTTTAAAGGAAAAAGGTAATGTATCCTTAAGAACAGATTTTACATATAAAGGGGTAAAATACAGCTTTACCATCCCCGCCGGAAGTGATTATTCAAATCTGGAACCGGCTGGTTTCTATGGATTCATGTACCTGCTTGGTGCGTTTGGCGGAACTATAGTTGAATAATGGAAGCATGAATCATTCTCTAATGCGGCAGGTTTTTGTATGAACCTGCCGCTGTTTTTGTGTGTGAGAAATTTACTTTTCACTCCGTTTCTCAATTTTTTAAATAAATTTTCTTCCAGAACTTCAGCATTTCCTCGAAATCCTTTTCCAGCTTCGGCACATCAAGTTCATCACCGCTCTGAAATATCTCCCATAGATACCCTTCCGAAGCCAGATACATTTCATGATACATCATATTAAGGTCAATACCTTCGACAAAATCAGCGGTGTCTATCCGCGCAAGCGCATCCTTTGCTTTAATATCAAAGTATTTCCGATAGCTGTCATGTACCGCCAGATTAATCTCCGGCTCTTTCTCATAAAACGCCTTGATAACAAACGACGTCATATCGGGATATTTTTTCATCATGTGTATCTTCGCCCGCATACCGCGTTCCATCATCTCAAAAAGGTCATCCGGCTCATAGCAGCCGTATTCGTTCAGGTATTCCATGGTTATTCTACAGGCTCTATCCCATAGGAAAAGATATAATTCCTTTTTATTGTGAAAATAGTGGAAAAGCAGCGATTTACTTATTCCCGCGCAGCCTGCAATCTCATTCATCGGGCTTTTCTTATATGAGTTCTGAGAAAACACCCGAAAGCCCGCCTTTATAATCTTCTGCTGCTTTTTCTCGGGCAGCGAATAAAATTTCTCATTCATTTTTTACACCCCTTGCGCGCTTTAGCGCATATATAAATCTATCATAAACCCGTTGACCGTTTTGGGTAAGACCCTGTGAAGTTTTGATAAAAGTGAGTCCATACCGCATCGATTGGTTTATCTTTTCTCCGGAATCCAAACCCTCATCTGGTTCAATCCNCGNTTTCCCCAGGCATAATAAGGAATCAANGTAATTTTACACTCCTTNTCTTCNGGCGCNTCATAGCTGTAAAGNTCNTCTGACACNGTCTCCCNGTATCCTTCCGCATACAACTCCTGAATACCATATAATTTATCGGACAGGTACTCTCCGACCGTGACCGCACCNCCNTTTTTCAANGAAAGAGACAGAACATCATTNTCATTGTCCACACCTTCNNCACANTAGATCAAAGGTCCTCTCTCTATCGCCGCCTTGCCGGTNTTGNCGGAAACTTTATTGCTCGTATATACTTTCCTGACAGTCATGTCAAATTCCACTGTCANNATATCATTGGCNCTGAAATCTCTGTGTATATATGCATATCCCGATTCTTCCATNTCANATTCCGCAGGTTTNCCATTAATNCAGATGGAAGNGNCTGNNCNCCATGCGGGAATACGAATCGCCAACGGCACNGACATCGTTTCCCCTTCGGGTTCAAAGCGGTATGTAATCTTATTGTCATATGGATATGTCGTCTCTAATGTAATCCTGCCGCCGAAAGTATCCCGAAGATCGAGCGTTCCTCCNATAAACAGATTAGAGAACAGNCTGTCCGGCAATAAATGCCATGCATATTCCGCCAGGGAAGACAAGAGCCTTGCCACATTAGGCGGACAGCAGGCGCAAGTGAACCACTTCGGCCTGACGGGCAGGGCATGTCTATGTGTCTGCGCCTCNCCTGAAATCCCCGGCAGCGCCTCGAGAGGATTCACATAGAAAAACCGNGTACCNTCCAGCTGCATTCCTGCCAACACGCAATTATACAAAGCACGCTCCATTACATCCGCATACTTTCGATTTCTCTCCAGATACAACATTTTATTGGAAAAAAAGATTAAACCGATAGCCGCNCAGGTTTCCGCATACGCCGTATCGTTCGGAAGATGATAATCTTTCGTAAAAGCCTCTCCCTCATACGCTGAACCGATTGCGCCTGTCACATANATTCTGTTCTGAGTGATATTATTCCAGAGCGTCTTACACGCCTCTGCCAGAGTGTTATCCCCNGTCTCCATAGCNGCATCTGCCATACCGGTATAAAGATAGACCGCCCTTACCGCATGGCCTACCGCCTTTTTCTGCATCCTGACCGGCTCTGCGCATTGATTATACTCTTTATCATCTGCATTATTGCTCCATACCGCCCATCCGCACTTTCTTTTTTCCTTCTTATAATAATCGCTGTCAACACCTCTTACATTGATAAAGTGAAGCGCCAGTTCTTTGTATCTCTCTTCTTTCGTACAACGGTACAGCCGCATCAGGGCCAATTCAATCTCAGGATGTCCGGGATATCCTTCNGCTCCNTCTTCAATAAAATGCTTGTAAATATGGTCCGCCATGCCGCACATTATCTCCAGAAGTCTGGTTTTCCCCGTACACTCTGCATANGCAACCGCTGCCTCAATCATATGTCCCGCACAGTACAACTCATGCGCTTCATGTAGATTTGTCCATCTNTTATCCGGTTCTTTGACTGTAAAATATGTATTCAAATAACCGTCTTCATGCTGTGCACTGCCNATCAGNTCTATTATATCATCACATCTTTGCTCCAATTCCGGATTTTGATTCTGNGCCAGTGAATATGCCGCACCCTCCAGCCACTTTGCAACGTCGCTGTCCTGAAANACCATGCCGTAAAACTCACCGTCACATTTTCCTGTGCGCAGTTTTTCCGCCGCCATACGGAAATTCTCAATACAGTGNCTCTTCTCTGCACCTTCAATGCGGTCATTCAGTGCATTCTCCTGATAAGGAAGNACCACATCCNTNACCAGTTTCTCATATCTTCCAAAAAAACCATCTTTTACTTCAAATTTTCTTACCAGTTTTAAATCACTCATTTTTGCGCCTCCGTTTTGAATTGCCTTACTGTCTGTATTCCAATTTTTCCTTTTTTATGATACACTAATCATTATTAAATAACAATGGTTTCGGAGGAGGATTATTATGTTTCGTTTTACGGATGACTGCCTGATTGGNATAAAGCAACTTGATGATGAACATAGGAAACTATTTGATTTACTAAACAAAGCCGAAGGCATCCTCACAGATAATTATAGCAGTGACCGTTATCAGGATGTGAAAGATATTATCGAGGAACTTGCTAATTACGCAGAACAGCATTTTNCCCACGAAGAGGCTCATATGAAGGAAATACGCGACCCTGAGCTTATNCGCCAGCGCACGCAGCACGACTATTTCCGNGAAAAAATCCGCGATTATGAATTTGTAAACATTGAAAACGGCGACGAGCAGTGCAGGGTTTTGACTGAATTAGTCAACTTNCTTGTCAAATGGCTTTACCGCCATATTCTCGGAAGCGATATTCTAATCGGAAAGCTGCCNTCCCTTGAGGAATGGATGGTNTGTGAAAATCCCTGNGAATTTACNGATGACTACCTAACCGGCATTGAATTAGTTGACTGCGAGCATCGGGAACTTTTCCGTATCGTCGAAGATGCAAACCGGCTGGTAAAATCATATAATGAAGCCACGGGCTATGATAAAATTCTGGATATACTTGACCTGTTAAAGAACTATACCAAGGATCATTTCGCCGATGAGGAAGAATATATGACGAGTATCGGATATGACGGGCTTGAGGCGCAAAAACGTGCGCATGACGCTTTTATCCAGAAACTTGAAAATATTGATTTATCGGAAATTGACAAAAGTCCACAGGAGTCATTGCAGCAGCTTTTAGAGTTTCTGCTTGGGTGGCTTGTAAATCACATTTTATATACGGATAAGAAAATACCTGTCAGATAACAAACGCAGACCTGACAGCCCGTAATGCAATTTTATATAAGACCTGAAGAACCGCCGGCGGTGCTCTGTCCGGCGGTTTTTGCATGTCTCCAACATTTTTTACATTTACCCATTGACAACTGATATATACTGTTATATACTGTTTATCACCAAGAGTTATATAACTTATTTCTACAGGTGAAAAGGTTGAAAGAATTGCAGGCTGGGAAAGGAGCATGGTCATAGATATGAATATTATAATAAGCAATTCATCAATGCAGCCTATTTATGAGCAAATCATTGGGCAGATTAAGGCTATGATCATGGACGGAAGGCTACAGGAGGAAACTCTTCTTCCTTCAGTGAGGTCTCTGTCCAAGGATTTAAACATCAGCGCACTGACGGTAAAGAAAGCCTATGACAGCCTTGAAGCAGAAGGCTTTATCGTTACGGTGCACGGAAAAGGAAGCTTCGTTGCAAAAGGAAACCGGAACCTTTTGCAGGAAGAAAAAAGAAAAGCAGTGGAATCCAAGCTTGAAGCGGCCATTCAGGAAGGAAGAAAATGCGGCATGAAGGATGATGAAATTAGGGAGATGTTTGAGATAATACTGGAAGAGTAGGGATATAGCAAGACGGCCGTTGTACAATATAGACAAATCAACGCAGGCACGCTTGCGCTACGCTCAGCCGCAGCGGTACTAAGGCTGCAAAAGACGCAGCCTAAGGACCGGCGGCATCACAGTACCTGCTTATGATATTGTCTATATTGTACAACTACGTATTTGCAATTGTAAGTTTCGCAGAAGATGATTTTACAAAAAAGGAGTGATTGGATGATACTAAGATTAGACCATGTACAAAAACAATATAAAGATTTTGGTTTAGACTGCTCGTTGCAGGTGGCGGAGGGGTGTGTGACAGGGCTCATAGGTGCGAATGGTGCCGGGAAAAGTACTACGTTTAAGGCGATTCTGGATTTAATTAAAACTGACGGCGGTACGATAGAGATTCTGGGCAAGGACAGCAGGGAAATAAGCGTTGCGGATAAACAGCAGATAGGGGCGGTCCTTGCCGAGAGTACATTCAGCAATGTGTTAACCATAAAGAATGTAATACCGATTATGGAAGCGGAGTACCGCAGTTTTCACAAGGATTGGTTTTTGCAAAAATGCGAGTACTATAAACTTCCCCTGAATAAGCCTCTTAAGGAGTTTTCATCAGGAATGAAGGCGAAATTTAAATTGCTGGTTGCAATGAGTCATGATGCAAAACTCCTGATATTGGATGAACCCACTGCGGGTCTGGATTCCGTTGCCAGAAGCGAGCTTTTGGACGAGATGCGCGAGTTTATGAATAAAGAGGAGCGGGCGATTCTTATCAGCTCTCATATTTCCTCCGATTTGGAAGGTTTATGCGATGACCTGTATTTTATGCAAAACGGTAAAATCCTTTTTCATGAGGATACCGACGTGATTCTGTCTGATTATGCTATTTTAAAGGTCAATGAGGAACAATATAAGGCATTGGATAAACACTATATCCTATACAGAGATAAAAGACCCTTCGGCTATGAACTTCTAACGAAAGACAGACAGTACTATCTGGATAATTATCGTGAAATTGTTGTGGAAAAAGGAAATATTGATGATATTATGCTGATGATTGCAAAAGGAGAGAGATTATGAAAGGATTACTTATAAAAGACACAAAAATCATATTACTAAACAAAAAATTTATCATATTTGCGATTGTGCTGGCGGCAATTATGTCTTTCTCACAGTCAGAGTTCACCTCCTCCATCTTATTCGGATATATTACTATGATTTTCAGTTTACTGGCACTCAATACGCTTGCATATGATGAAAATGACAAAAGTATCGTATTTCTGATGACGCTGCCAATAAACAGGAACACATATGTAAAAGAGAAATACATTATTGCGTTTATTTTAAGTTTTCTGGGCTTCATGTTAACATCCGTCTTCTGTGTTGTTTTACACCCAGATCAAGCAGCAGATATTTTGATGGGAGGAATTGCCACATATATTGTATTGCTTCTGTTTCAAATGATTATGATACCGGTGCGTCTGAAATTCGGAAATGACAAGAGCGGAGTTGTAATGTTGATATTTGCAGTTTTGATTTTTGCGGTTTTTGGTGCATCTAAAAACATAGTAAACCGCATCAATACGCAGCATATATGGTTTAGCCTGTCCGAAATAGATCATTTTATAGAAGCTTTTTTATCAATGAATAAGATGCTCATTGCTGTCATTTTATGTCTGTTCGTGATTACCTTCTGCATGGTATCTTTCCTTATCAGTATAAGAATCATGCGCAGAAAAGAATTCTAAGCGCTGGCTGGTAAGCCGTCTGCCATCACTTAATAATGATACGGTTTTATCTTTATAAGAAGAAAGACACAGGCTGATTATTCAAATCAAAATACGGATACTCAGCCTGTTATTCTCATATTCAGCAGATATCGTGCCGTTCATCTGCTCTACCAGAGTCCTGGCAATCGCCAGACCCAGACCCGTCGAATTTCTAGCGGACTCAACCGTATAAAAACGATCAAAAAGCTGGGCGACCTGTACTCCGCTAAGCCCAGACGCCGTATTGGAGAAAATGATTTCCCCTGTTTCGTATAAAGTAATATCCAAATCACCGTCGCTATACTTAACGGCGTTATTCATAAGATTGGAAAACACACGGGTCAGCGCAGAACGGTCAAGTTTTCTTATTACTTTTTCTTCCGGCATCCGGATATCAGGAGTAATGCCCCGTTCATTTAAAGTGGTGTAAAATGCGGCTATGCTTTCTTCCAAAACCTCATTGATTATAACAGGTTCACTTACTGCACCGTTTTCATTTGAAATTACTATCGAGTAGCGAAAAAGCTCTTCCGTCAGCTGTATCAGTATATCTATGCGGTTTCTTATTATCTCAACGTATCGCTTAACCACATCCGACTTTTCTTCCTGTTCAAGCAAATCCAGATATCCGCATATGGCGGTAAGCGGCGTGCGCAAATCGTGGGATATATTGGTAACGGCATTTTTGAGCTCCATGTCTCCCTGATAGAAGCGGTGACGCTCCGCGCGGATCTTTCGAAGCTGCACATTAATAGAATTCGCCAGACTGCGCATATATTTGTCACCGCCCGAAATATCAATCAGCGTATTGGTATCGGTTGTGAGCCTGTCGGTAAATGCTTCCTCTATTTCTCCGGCAGCTTTTTGCATGAGATATATTTTTATAATTAATAAAGCAATTATTAAAGCCAGAATGACAATCGCAGTCCAAAAAATACCGACTACAGCCCATAACCAGATTTCCATAATGAACGCTCCTATAAATTAAATCTATTTATCCAATTGCGAAATGTTATTGCAGGTCACGAACTTAGGTAAGATAAACAAAAACGGTGCTCACCGCAAGCGAAATCGCGCCTTATTTTGTTTATCTTACCTAAGTTCTGGTTATTGAAACAAAACTTTGAAAATGCTTAAGAATTTCTCAATTCAAATTTTTTCTCCTGAAGAAAAATACTCCGCAGGCTGTTGTCGATACGGCTATTAACAGCGAATATACAGGAAGTTTCACACCGCTTTTTGAAGCATCAATCTCCTGCTCCGCTACCTGCAGCATCTGACAGCCCGGAAGGAAGTCATATAAAAACTCATAAATTTCACGCTTTATTCCCGTAATATAGTGTGGGTTCTTTTCTTTTACACCTTTCTCTTCAATTATCTCGCCTGATTCATTTGTATACATGACTGCATACGGCTCATAATATTCAGGCGCTGTAACGCTGCTGCTTATTGTCAAAGCGCTAAAAAGAAATAAAAATGAGATAATAATAGCTATAACCAAAGCATTTGACTTACTGGCAACAAGCATGGATATCAGAAGAAAAAAAGCGCACATTGCAATCAACGTCACAATACTAATCAACCCAAGCGTAAAAAGATATGAAATCGGCATTTCCCTGTTTCCCACAAGCGTACCGCCTAATAAAATAATTGTCGCAATGTTAGTAAGGTGCATTATAAGCACAGCCACAGTGCTGACAATGAGGTTTGAAAAGTATACCGCGCTCCTCGTATGTCCCACTATAATCTTATTGCGTATTGTTCCGTTACTGTATTCCGTCCCTATGAATAATCCGATAAATACTGCGCAGACAATCGCCATGAACATGCAGTTTGTAAACAAATAATTATCAAAATGCGGATGATAGCCCTCAATCTCAAGAGATTCCCGATATGGGGTCGTTGATGCAAAAAAACCTATTCCGAATGTATATAGGATACCAATATAAAATATCCTGCTTTTCCAAAGTCTTGTAAAATTTGCCCTTAATAACTTACTCATATATAATATACTCCCTTCTGTTTTATATCTCTTTAGGTATACCTATTATTCCCCTGCTTCTTTCCCCACTAAGCTTACATAAAAGCTTTCGAGACTTTCATCATGCTCCTGCATGGAAGTAATTTCACAGTTTTCTTCCTCAAGCGCTTTGGCAAGCTGTGAAACGTTGAGTTTGGCATAGACGTCAGCCTGAGTGTCTGAGAGTATCTTATATTCAATATTCATTTTATCCAGAACACGCGCAAGGGCTTTTGTATCGCTTACCTCCATCCTCACGCATTTCCGGCAGGCGTCTTCCAGCTCTTTTGCGCTCATCTCTTTTATAATATGTCCGTTATCGATAAAGCCGTAGTATGTTGCAAATTTGGAAAGCTCGTCGAGAATATGGCTTGATATCAAAACCGTAATCTGTTTTTCTCTGTTAAGCCTTAGTATAAGTTCGCGCATCTCTATGATGCCCTGTGGGTCAAGCCCGTTTACAGGCTCATCCAATATCAAAAAGTCAGGGTCGCCTACAAGCGCTATGGCGATTCCCAATCTCTGACGCATGCCGAGAGAAAAGTTTTTCGCTTTCTTCTTTCCTGTTCCTTCCAGCCCGACCAGCTTAAGGATATCATCAATTCCGTCAAAAGACGGAAGTCCCAGAATAAGATACTGCTGCTTAAGATTGTCCACTGCCGTCATATCAAGATAGATTGACGGAGTTTCCACTACGCCGCCCACTCTTCTGCGCGATTTAGCTATATCCTTATCGGTGTTTTTTCTTCCGTACAGAGTGTATTCGCCGGATGTAGGCTCCTGCAGACCGCAAATCAGCCTTATAAGCGTAGTCTTGCCTGCTCCGTTTTTTCCGACGAAACCATAGATTGCCCCTTTGGGAACATTCATAGATAACCCGTTCAACGCTTTGAAATTCTTATAGCTTTTGCTCAAAGAATTTGTTTTAAGAACATAATCCATATAGATAACCTCCATTTTTATGATGTTAGCATTCTACAGGATAACAGTAAAGGAAGCGGTAAAGAAAACAGTAAAGAAATGGCAAAGATTTATTTAATCCGCATTTTGAAGCCAATCCCCCAGACTGCCTCTATATAGTCTTTACTATTTACATCCCTGAGCTTCTTTCGTAAATTGCTGACATGCATTTTCAGGGAAGTTTCAGTGCAGTCCGGGGTATCTTCACTGATACGCTCCAGCAGCAGCGATTTCGTAATGACCTGCTCAGGATTCAGCATAAGCAGTCTTAAGATTGCATATTCTGTTCTGGTAAGTTTGATTTCAACCGTGCCTACCGTAATTATATGGGAATCTGTATTCAGCGTAATATCATCAAATGTTAAAACAGAAGACGTGGAACTATTCTCCGCAAGGCGAAGCTGTACGGCAATTCTTGCCAATAACTCTTTGGTGCTGAATGGTTTAGTCACATAGTCAACTGCGCCGCCAAGCAGTGAAGCTACTTTATCATCAACGTCAACTTTGGCGCTGACTACGATGACAGGTATGCCTTTTATCTTGGGAAGCACATCTTCTCCGTTTAGTCCCGGCAGCATCAGGTCAAGCAGCACGAGGTCGGGCTTCTGATTAGAAAGAACATATAAGGCTTCTGTTCCTGAATATGCACGGGTAACGCCATATCCTTCTTTTATGAGGGTTTCTTCGAGCATATTTCCTATATGCATGTCATCATCAACGATAAGTATCTTTTTCATAGTCGCGCTTCTTTCCACTTTTGAGGCATTATAGCATAAATGATTTTAATTGTCACTAGGGTGAGGAATGGAAAAACAAATGCTTGACTTTCGATATCCACAGTGCTATACTCTCACTAATTCAAAACAAAAAGGCTTTGATGAGGAATAGTAAATATCAGGGATATTACAGAGAGAAGATGGTTGGTGCGAATCTTTATTGAACCGGTATTGAAGCAGCCTCTGAGCTGTGAACCGAACAGAGAATCTTAGTAGGCTTCAACGGAGTTCCCCCGTTAACGTAGGAAGCAATATCGGAGAAATCCCGTATTGACAGAGTGCAGAGAAATCTGAAATTAGGTGGTAACACGGACATGAAAGTTCGCCCTAAGTTGATAAGTAGTCAGCTTAGGGCTTTTTGTTTTGGAAAAATATCATAAAGGAGTGGAAAATATGACACCGGATCAATTAAGAAAATCATTTGTTGGCTATATGNAAAGAATAGGAGCCAGCCAAGTACCTTCCGCAAGCTTATTGCCGGAAAATGACCCTTCAACACTTTTTACAGGAAGCGGAATGCAGCCTATGGTTCCNTATTTNCTGGGCGAAAAGCACCCGATAGGNAATGAGATAACGGANGTNCAGAAGTGCTTAAGAACNGTGGATATCGANGAAGTNGGCGACATGTCNCATTTGACTTTTTTCGAAATGATAGGTCGTTGGGAATTCNGGGCAAATGCGGATGACTATAAGAAAAAGCAGATTGACGCTATTTGGGATTGGCAGGTNAATGAATTGGGAATTGACCCNCACAGACTGTATATCAGTGCNTTTAAAGGAAGTGANGAACTGAATATTGAGAGAGATACGGAAGCAGTCAGACTCTGGTCAGAGAAATTCAAATCTGTCGGCATTGANCCTATTGTAGAAGAAGAACCATACAAATACGGAACCTCCAGAGGCGGCAGAATATTNTTATACGGTGAAAAGGAAAACTGGTGGAGCCGGGTAGGAAGTCCTTTTNATATGCCTGTCGGCGAANCCGGAGGNCCGGATAATGAGATGTTTTATGATTTTGAACCGGATGGGGATTCTCTGGACCATCCGGCTTCAGACAGTGAAAGATTTCTGGAAATCGGTAACAATGTATTTATGTGTTACAAAAAAGANNATNCCGGNTTTGTNAAAATGAAAAATCCCAATATTGATTACGGCGGCGGACTTGAACGGGTTGTAATGGCAGTAAACGGTGACCGGGATATCTACNACACAGCATTCTTCTTAAATGCTAAACAAAAATTAGTTGAATTAAGCGGCAAAGAATATACAGATGATTTAAAGTCGTTTCGAATCATTTTAGATCATGTGCGTGCTGCTGCTTTTTTGATTAATGATGGCGCAGAACCTGCCAACAGTGACGCCGGATATATAACCAGAAGACTGTTAAGAAGGGCAATCCGTGCAGGCAGAAAAATCGGAATACAGGGAAGTTTTGTGGCGGAATTGGCTGAGGTTTATATTGATGAAGCAACGGCATACGAAGATTTGATTGCAAACAAGAAGANTGTTCTGGAAATCATCNNCAANGAAGAAAAGCTATTCCACAAAACCTTGCAGCAGGGAGAAATAGAAATCCGCAAGCATCTTAAAAACAAAGGAAAAGTTACGGGAGCGGATGCGTTTTATTTTTATGAAACGTATGGTTTTCCGCTTGAATTNACAGAAGANNTNNTNNCTGANAGCGGATATATNATGGAGGAAAAGGAGTCCTATGCTGAAGCGGCAATGAAACATGCCCAAATGAGCCGAACGGCTGCTGCCGGTAAATTCAAAGGAGGATTAGCTGACCAATCGGCGGAAACCACGGCGCTCCATACAGTGGCGCATCTGTTACTTGCAGGTTTGCGGCATGTTCTTGGCGACCATGTTATACAAAAAGGAAGTAATATCACTGCGGAGAGATTACGTTTTGANTTCAANCACGATGAAAAACTTACGACAGCGCAATTATCGGAGGTAGAAAAATTTGTAAATGATGCAATTTCCTCTAAAGCAATTGTTTCGTTTTCAGAAATNCCTAAAACGGAGGCNANAGANAACGGTATCAGNGGGAACTTCTGGGANAANTANCCGGATATTGTAAANGTATACACAATNCANGATGCCGAAGGNAAAGTNTGGAGCAGAGAAGTTTGCGGAGGTCCTCATGTNGANAACACNGGATGNTTAGGAAAATTCAGNATNGTAAAGGAGCAGTCTTCTTCTGCNGGNGTCAGAAGAATTAAGGCAGTGATTGAAAATTTACCATNGCAATNATTTGGTTCTGCATNTCCTCNACAGNTTCNATNCTNANNCTGCCNATANTNTTTCTTGNCATTTNAAAATCNANATCGGGAAACANTNTTTCACANAAACTATTNNTTTCNGGNGATGCNCCCATTAAAGCTNTNACNAGAGAATNAGTATCNAACTGNTTTANCACTTCTNTCAATTCCTTTTCAGGGATTGNAGATAGCTGNTCNAAATCAGTTATCCGCTGNGNCTGTATATTNGGTTCTAATATATCATTTATAGTGATATTATATAACTTAGANATTNTCAANAAAANNTCTAAGTCNGGAATTGTTGNNCCTGTCTCCCATTTTGAAACTGCCTGCCTTGATATGCCTAACCTTTTTGCTAAATCATCCTGCGTGTAATTGTGGCTTTTACGCAGATATTGTAAGTATTTAGAAATGATATTCATATTCATGAAATACCCATGCCCCTTTCTCAACCTGCGAATTTGTATGTGGCTTTGTACACATACAAATTTGCGGGTGAAAAATCTATTTTTCACCCTACTCTCCTTATTGCCATTATAAGGCATACGGCAAAAAGAATAAAGAATTTGGTAATTGCTAAAACGCAAACGCCGGTTGCATATGCATAATTTATAAATTTTTGAAACATATACCTCATGTAACATAATGTGTTACACAGAACCGAAAAAGAGCACATACTGATTGGTTGTTATGATACACATGATGTGACATAATATACCTTGTCCGAAGGCCGAAAGACAATAACGTGAAAAATAAACAAGAATATTATAAACGATAAGGAGATAAAATACATGAGCTTAGGAGCAAATATAAGTTTTTTGAGAAAGCAGAAAAAATTTACGCAGGAACAATTTGCAGAAAAGATGGGAGTTACGCGTCAGACTATATCAAGATGGGAGTCTGACGAAGTAATTCCTGAACTTACAAAACTGATTGAAATAAGCGACCTTTTTGCATGCAAGCTGGATGCGCTTGTGAAGGAAAATCTGTCGGACCAGGGCGAGATTTATTCAGATGTTCTGATTAAAAGAATAGCGCCGTTTAAAATGGCAAGATATGTAATGATTTCTCCCAATCCTGAGAGCGATGTTAATGAATATATGGAGAAATGGGCTGTTAACAGCGGTCTCAAGGCTTCAAATCCGAATGCGAAAATAATAGGATGGGATTTTCCTTTTGTATCACAGGAACAACAAAACAGATTCGGAATGCATGGATATGTGGCCGCTTATATTTTACCGGAAGGGTTTGATACGGAATGCCCCGGCGTAGAGTACGCAGAAAATGCAGAAGCCGACTATGCAATGATTACCATTAAAGAGCCTTTTATACGGCCTTTTGAAAGAATTCCTAACGCATATAAGCTCATTATGGAATATCTTCAGGCAAATAATTTCAAAGAGAAACAGCAGGATAACATCGTCAGTTGTTTTGAACATGAATATGAAGAGAATGGAATCACATATATGGATGTTTATATTCATGTTGACGGCGTTACTAAAGTTGATGCATTTTCACATTTTAATTGAAATATCTTAAAACAGCTACGGGGGGATTACAAATGATGGAATTGATAAGGGCCGGTACATCTGATGCATTGGTGATAAACAGTATTTCCAAGCGCGCATTTGATAGTGATATTGAGGTTGGGGCCTCTTCAAAAGGAGGCCCTCCAGGATATAAGTCTGTAAATTTTCATGTTAAGATGGCAAAAGCAAACCATTTATATAAATTATCAGAAGACGGTCTTATTGTGGGAGGCGCCATTCTTTTCAAGGATGGACCTAAGCTTAATATAGGCAGAATATTTGTAGACCCTGAATATTTCAGAAAAGGGTATGGTATATTTATAATGCAGGAAATTGAAAGGATTTTTCCTGACGTAAAAGAATTGTATCTTGATACGCCTGCCTGGAACATTCGTACAAATGCTTTTTATCAAAAACTGGGATATACTGAGTATAAGAGAGATGATGAGTTCATTTACTATATAAAAATGCCTTTAAATTTCTAACCGGGTCATAGTCCAAATCTACTGTGCCGCGGTAAAATATTCTGTATCTTCCCTTGTTACTAAGTAAGATTTGCCGCTTGCGGAGGACGCATTGATATAAATAAAAATTTCTTCTACCGCATCAAGATTATAATCCCCCTATATATTTTATGATACTATTTGATGCAATTGCAGTCAAGCAAGGTTGACTGTCGCGCGCATTTGTAATATACTTTAGCCGCAACAATTTAAAATCTGGGATTGAAAGGATAAGAGACATGGATATATCATTTGTTTTAGAAAATGAAAAGTTTAATTACAGAGTTTGCGCTATAATCATCTCCGATAACAAAATCCTTGCAATGCATGACGAGCGTTCCCCATACTATTATTTGCCCGGCGGCAGAGTTCAAATGGGCGAGACTGCTGAACATGCGGTTATTCGAGAAGTAGAAGAAGAACTGAATATCTCTCCTAAAATCATTCGCCCAATATGGCTGAACCAGAGCTTTTTCACTGAGGATGTCGATAAACTGAATTACCATGAAATCTGTATTTATTTTTTAATAGACATCTCGGAAACTGATCTTTTAGAAAAAGGAGAACGGTTTACACTTCAAGAAGGCTGCCATATACATGACTTTGAATGGCTTTCTTTTGAACGCTTAACAAATGAATATTTTTACCCAATATTCTTGAAAACAGGCATTTTTAATCTCCCGGAACAATTCACGATTAGAACTGAATACGAATAATCGCATAAATCAAAATCTTGTGCTAAATAATTGTTGAATTTCCTTACTCTTTATGTTATATTTCATTCACTATAACTTAGATGATGTTTTTGCAGTTATCTAAATATATAACAGAAAGGAAACCGCTATGTTTGGAGCTTTATTAAATTACAGTCAAAAAAATCAGACCATCACTCTGCAATATGAAAAACAGAATGTACAGCTGCAAGTCCTAACGGATAAAATAGTCAATGTATTCGTACCATTGACTTCGACGGTTCACCGTTCTAAGGCTGTCGAAGGTGACAAGGAACTTCCAACTTCATTTTCATTAAGCAAAGAGGCTGACCATCTGGTTCTGTCTACGGAAAGCTTAATATGTAAAATATATGATGACTTTAAAATTGATTTCTATAGTAAATACGGTAATGAAGAGACTCTTCTCTGTGCGGACTATCGCGGTCAGCGTATCCCGCGCTTTGAACTTCAGGAGTCATTTATTGAATTCATCAAGCAGGAAGGACATAATTTAGATACGGCGGGAAATCAGAATTATCCTGTTCAATGCGTTAAAAAGCTGGATAAAGGCGACTGTATCTATGGACTCGGAGATAAGACCGGAGTTCTGAACAAGCGTTATTATGAATATGAGAACTGGAACAGCGACATTCCGGACCCTCATGAGGACAGTTTTAAATCCCTTTATAAAAGCGTCCCCTTCTTTATCACATTAAAGGAAAAAGGCGTGTACGGTATTTTTTATGACAATACCTTCAAAAGCTACTTTAACTTCGGCAAGGAAAACGACAATTACTATAGCTTCGGAAGTGATGACGGCAATCTGGACTATTACTTTATCTGTGGCGAAAACATGCCTGAAATCGTAAGCGGTTATACCTATCTGACAGGGCGCATGCCCATGCCTCAAAAGTGGACTCTGGGCTATCACCAATCCCGCTGGGGCTATGACAGTGAAGAAACATTCCGAAGCTTAGCGGCTAAATTCCAAGAATGCCGCATTCCCTGTGATGCACTGCATTTCGATATTGACTATATGAGTCATTATAAAGTGTTTACATGGGATACAGAGCGTTTCTCAGATCCCCATAAGCTGATTTCTGACTTAAAGGAACAGGGCATCAAGGCCGTTACGATTATCGACCCGGGTGTCAAAGTTGAAAAAGATTATTATATGTACGAAGAAGGCGTAGAAAATGATTATTTTGCAAAGTCTCCGGACGGCAGCATTTATGTAAATGCAGTCTGGCCCGGTGATGCGGTATATCCTGATTTTGGCAATCCCGATGTTCGGAAATGGTGGGGAGAACATCTGAATTTTTATACCGATTTAGGAGTAAGCGGCATATGGAATGACATGAACGAGCCGGCAAGCTTCAACGGTCCGCTTCCGGACGATATAATTTTTACTGACGAAGATAAGGCTTCCACCCACGCAGAGATACACAATGTTTACGGTCATAATATGGCGAAAGCCACATATGAAGGCTGGAAGAATCTTACCGGCAAAAGACCCTTCGTAATTACAAGAGCCTGCTATAGCGGCTCCCAGAAATATACAACGGTCTGGACCGGCGATAACCAGAGTCTCTGGACGCATCTGCGCATGGCGATTACGCAGCAGTGCAATCTCGGACTTTCAGGCATTCCTTTTATGGGAACCGATATCGGCGGTTTCGGGGCAGATACCACACCCGAACTTATGGCGCGCTGGGTAGAGGTCGGCTGCTTTTCGCCACTGTTCCGCAACCATTGTGCTAAAGGCAGTATGAATCAGGAACCTTGGCTGTTCGGGGAAGAGGTTCTTGATATATATAGAAAATATGTAGAGCTGCGCTATAGTCTGCTGCCGTATTTTTATGATTTATGCAGGGAGAGCGAGCAGACCGGTATGCCTATTATCAGACCTCTTGTTCTTCATTATGAAAATGACGAAAATGTCAGAAACCTGAATGACGAGTTTTTAGTAGGAGAACACCTGCTTGTAGCACCCGTAGTAGAACAAGGTGTCAGAAAACGTATGGTGTATCTGCCCGAGGGAGTCTGGTATGACTATACAAGTCATACCAAGTATCAGGGCAATCAGTTTTACATTATTGACGCGCCTTTAGATGTATGCCCGATCTTCGTCAAAGCAGGTACGATTCTGCCAAAAGCCCCAGCGCAGATGTATGTGGGAGAAATCGAAAACCCTGAGCTGATTCTGGAGGTATATCCGGGTGCAGGCTCATATACGCATTATAATGATAATGGGGAAGATTTTGCCTATCGTGACGGCGCTTATAATGAATACCTGTTTAAGACCGACGGAAACAGACACTTGGAAATCACGAAAGTGCATGAAGGATATAGGGATTATCCGGATATTGTGATTAACTATGTTTAATATCTGAACTTATAAAACAAAATGAGTTGATTAATAATAACTGACTTCAAGGGCTGGCAAAACCAGCCCTACTGTTCTGTTTTATCGCTTGAATAAAGTCAGTTCTTTAGTTTAGCAATGAAATGTACTCCGGCTGTAATCAGTATGGAGGCTGTAATCGCCGCAATAAATGACACTGCTTGGGGTATATTTTCAAATACGTCATCAAATATGAAATATATTTCTGCAAATACTATCCCCATCATCACCCAATGTACTATAGGAAAAGCATAAAATCCATTTCTCGCATAGTCCTTTTTCTGATCCGCGACATAAGAG
>JAAUZS010000028.1 GCA_014804495.1 Lachnospiraceae bacterium | reverse complement strand
GGTCACTCTTGGCTGTAAAAAGCACATAATTTCTGGACAATACGCCAAGACAAGTCATCAGATAATAATAGTCATCATAAGTTTCAATTATTTCGCCATCTTCCGATACCATTTTCACATCATACTGATGGGATATGACGCTTCCCTCTGCACAATAAGTCAGATGCTTACCATAATAAGGATGGCTATCGCCGATTGCCGTTGACCTTGCTTCTTCCATATAGGTATTAATAGTGTCCTCGTCCAGCCACTCCGTCTGTCCGTCTTTACGAAGACCTGTCTCACTGTCCAACTCAAGCATATAAATACCTGCGCCAAAAGAGCCATAGGTCAGATACATGTTTCCGGCTGCATCATATACTACCTGAGGGTCAAGCGCTACGATATTATAATATAATGCATCCTGTGCATAATCGCTTATAGACTGCAATATACAGCCTACATATTGGAAAGATTTCGATTCCAACGTCGGCGTCCATGCCAAAGCAATACATACCCGGTCATGATTCTCCTCATCATAAGCAGAATTCACAATACAAGTATACAGCCAGTAACCACCGTAAGAGGCAGGAACCAAATCAGCTGCCCAAAACTGGCAGTTCGCTACATCCTTTAACATCCAGTCATTCACCTGTGTCCAACCGCTTGCCTGTGTATCAGCGGCAGTTGTCTTGCCAAGATATTCCCAATGCATCAAGTCTTTGGAACGGCGTATTATATTTCCGCCTTCCCAGCCGGTCTGTACCATATAGTAATATCTGATTCCATCAATCTCTACTTCCGTAAGCGATGGGTCATGTACATTACAATTCTCGTCAGTTTCTCCATCCGAATTACTATCCCATAAAAATTCAAATTCTCCATTTGCCACGGTTTCCGTATTGAAATCATAGTTTGGATTCTCAGGATATGCAGATACTACCCGTACATTCACGGTATATACAACTTCACCGCCGCTTATCAGATCAAGGAAAACAGTACCGTTCTGTTTCGCCTCCTGATTCGCTGTCAGTGTGTTATTCTCACTGTCCCAATCTGCCAAATCTTCCACTGCAATAGAATTGTAATCTTCGTCAACCGCTGACAGCTCTATACTATCTATGCCATTCTCTTCCACAAGCTCCAGCGTATAGGTAATATCCGTCTCTGTTAAATATCCCAGTGAAAGATTATCATAACAGATGGTAGACGCAACATCGCTATTAACGTACTTTTTGCTTCCATCCTCATTCCGATTTGCCAGTACTTTCGCATCATAATCTACCGGCTTCAAATCAGAGGATACCGGAATAAATTCGTAATTACCCACTGCTGCCATATCTTGGAGTTCCTCCTGTTCCTCATTTTGTGTACCGTCCTGCACAGCATCCGTGCTTTCTTCCGATACAATGTCTCCAACCGTATCCGTGCTGCCCATATCCTGTTTGCCGCAGGCAACAGTCTGTAACAGAAGGAAACTGCTTAATGCTATGCATTGCAAGCTTTTGACTACTTTCTTTTTCATGATTCTGCTCCTTTCTGAGTAGGAAGTTCCTCATAGCCATTGTTCATCTAAATTTTTATTATATTAATGGTCAAAGGTGTAAAATCTTAAATTTAACAGACTTTACACCTTGTTTTTTAATTATTGATTATATGATATTATTCTTTGATTTTATCAATATCTGTGAGATTGATACCAAAAGAAGTCAAGATGACTTTCAATTCAATATAACGGTCTTTCATAAGCTTATAACCAGCCGAATCTTTTTCTGATGCAATCATATAATTTTGAAGTCTGGAAAACTCTTCAATAGAAACTTTAATCATCTCTTTTTCAGTCATGCAATCACCTGCTTTCTATATTGTGGCTTTTATTGCTACAATATAAGTATATCACAGCAGAAATTCAAAGTCTATTTAATTATCAAATACAATTTTTCTGTAATAATATGTAAATAGCAAAACGCCTTAATTCCTGAACTATCCTCTTTCATGATAGTGGGGCTCTATCCACCATTTCTCAAAATGGCTGCTTCCATCTTCATCCCACACAATCAGAAACTTTGCTTCTCCCACGCAGTCTGAGTGTCCACACCCGTAAAGATACACAGATGCCTGAATCGCGTATCTGTCCTCATACGCCANGCACTGTACATCGTAAAACCCTCTATAGTTACTTCCTACTCCGCCATACTCCTCTATATCCGGATTGTATGTCTCAAACACAATTTCATCATCCAGATACTCACAATAGGATATGTAGGTATTCTCTTTTTCATCTTTTGTAATCACAACATCAATAAAACCTTGCGTTTCCTCAGTCGGTATCTCCATTTTTTCCAAGCTATTATTCTTATACTTCAATATCCTGTTATACCAGTCGCCTGATCCTCCACATCCTGTTCCCGCTGCTCCAAATACAAGTTCTGTATACCCATCATTATCCAAATCTGTACCAAATACATATAAATCACGTCCAAAAGCAAAATCTTCATCATAAAAGCGGTATGGATTATCACCATTCATATAAAAATAAACATAGCCTGTCCCATAACAATGTGAGTTATATGCCTTTACCATGATTGCAATATCCTCTTGACCATTTTGGTCAAAATCATCCATGACAAATCCCCTGAATTCAGCAACATCATTCTGAATCACTTTGTCATTACAAATCATCCGGAAATAGCTTTCTGCTTTCGTTTTATCCAGACCGAACGATTCTGCTTTTTTATAAAATGCTTTTTCATTTTCCGCATTCAATTCTTTGCTTTTTTCATCACTTAGCACATCAAACTCCGCTGCCAGATTATATTTTATAACGTCTCCCGTTTCACAAACATCTAAAGCAGATTTTGTAATGCGGTAATGTCCGGCAGGCAAAGTACCGTGGAAATATGTCCAGTTCACATCCCAGTCGAGCGACATATCAGGCAACAACGAATATCCAATAGCATCAAAAGCCGCATCGTCAATAGTATACTTTACCTGATGCCATTCGCCCTGCTTCCACACTCCGTTTTCCCGCTCTCCATCCTTCCATAACTGCAGCTCATAGTCATCTCCGAAAACAATCTCTTTATCTGTACTGTTTGTGCAGACAATGGTTGCACCTTCCGCTGTCACGGAAGATACTTTCATAGTAATTCCGTCAAGCTCGTCTATCTGCTCTATGTACATCCTGCCGTAAGTTTCTTCCAGAGTTGTTAATTGCGCCCATTCTTCGAAAAGCTGGGCATTAAGATTCTGTACTAGATTTTTCCAGTTGTCATTTATATGTCCAGCTCCCAAAACTGTTGCCGTAATCTTCGGTTCATTATTTTCTTTGCCGCAGGCGGTGCAAATGATAATAACAATACTGGCTATAACGGCTGGTAATATCCTTCTATAGCTTTTTCTCAATCGAGTTTTCACGATTAATCTTCCCTTTCATAGTATTCATATTCTCCACTTTCCTCATTGTATCGTAATAGAGTTTCTGCCTCTGGCAGCGCTAGTATATAATAACCTCCCGTTTTTTCTTCCAATACCGTCATAGGAACATGACTATATCGCATATCGTAGTCATACAAGTGAATCCTGCCCTCAAAAACGCAACGTAATGTACCATTTTTTTCCTGTATATATATTCTAACGAGATTTTTAGACTTGCTCTTGTATGACTTATACATACATACCAAATAGTCTTCAATACCGTCATCATTAAAATCAAACTGATGATAATCTATAATTAGCTTACTTTGTTCCGGATGCTCTTTCCTTATCTCTTCATTCAATTCTATATCTTCTTTTAAGTATTCTTCTAAAACTGTATTGTAATAATCGTCCCTAGGTACGGTAGTGATACTATATTCCAATACATGATAATACTTTTCAAGGTAATCATAATAATCATAATCTTTATATAGATATCCTAACCCATCTGTATCGCTTACGTTCCAGTTTTCCGGTCGTTCTATATAAAAACCATAACCTCTCAAAAACTCCCTGATATCATCTATCTTCACAGTTATCCAACCCTGCCATAACTCACCTTTTCCATTCTCTACCCAATCAGGATTTTCCGTTTCATAATCATAATAAGCAAGCCGTATGTTCAGCTCATTTCCCGCTATATAATAGTCTGCCACTTCCAGATTACGGAATAATTTACTTCCCGAACACTGCTTCAGCATTTCCCGGGTTTTAGCTTCCCCCTCTTCCCTAGTATAGGCCAGCTTAGTCAGATTTCCTTTCACTTCTCCGCCAGCCTGCAGCCAGTCTACAAACTCATGGCATTCTAAATAAAAAACATCAGCTAAAGAATCGTATTCCTGCTCATCTTCATACTGCCTATTCGATTTACAATACCATTTTACTTTTATATCCTCACTCACCGTATTGAACCCATTTATATCCGCTTCTATCCGTTCCATGATGCCATGGTAACCATAATCCCGGCTCTTCTGCGTTTGTCTGCACAAAAAATTCCCTACATCCCATGCGGTATACTGTACTTTTCCGTCAAAGACCCCTCTATATCCTTCTTCTACAGTTTCCGTCACAGTAATCCACTCGCTATTGTCTTTACCGCAGTATTCGTATGGCATCAGGAAATCCAGCACTTCCAGCTCCCCCAGCCTGTCCTTGGTATAACCGCTTTCATATTCCGTGAACCACGTCCCCAGTATATATTTACATATAAAATCTTCCTTACTGTCCTCTACTTCTTCCCATGTGATTCCATACTCCTTTAGGCATTCTTCAAAATATTCCTGATAACTCATATCATGTATTTCTTCCGGCATACAGGCATCGCCATAGATGTACAGTTTCTTATATTCCATGCTGTAAATGATTCCTATCCTAAGTGGCGTTCCCTCTTTTACAGTCCATAGCATACAAATAGCATCATATCCTCCAGCCGTGACGTGCTCCGCATCTTCCATGACTTTATATCTCTTTGCTATCATTTCATCAAAAACATTTCTAATATCTGTATTGCTTCTGCCCTTATATACAAATATACCAATCCCCACCGTCAAAGCAATTAATAACGCAGCAATAATACAGGCAGATATCCAAAAACTTTTCTTTTTTACCATTTTTTCACCTTCAAAAACCCTTCTATATCATCCGTCTTCATCGTCAGCCATCCTCTCCATAAGTCATTTCCATTCATTACGAATCCTGGTTCCCTAAGTTCATAATCCCAATAGGGAAAACGGACATGCAGATATCCCGGCTCTATATAAAATTCACAGTTCTCCAGCACAATCTGCATCTGTTCTTCCGGAAAGTTCTGAAGCATCTGTTGTGTCTTTATACAGCCCGTTTCTCTGTCCGGAGATATCCTCTGCAGGTTACCTTCTGCCTGTCCACTGCTCTTTATCCATTCAATAAAATCATCATTTATCTCTATCAGTTCTGACAGTTCACAGTCCTTCCCATCTATCTGCACTACAAAGCGCGAAGTCCCGGTATACCGCCCGAATATTTCATCCGTAAGCATAAATGGAATATCACCTAAGACCATATGAACTAATCTTTCGTCGTCATACTGAACCTCTTGCTGAGCCTTCTGTTGTATACATAGCATGTTATTATTATCCATCCAAGTAATATAGCTTACTCCTTGTTCGTTCACTTCTGTACTGCTCACCTCCCTGTCCGGCATACCGCAGTATTCATATGGCATAAGGTAGTCTATAATTTCAAATTCTCCCAGATTATCCATAGAAAAGCGGCTTCTTCCATTATCCAGATAGCTGCCAATTATTATGTCATACAGAAGATAGTCTTTATAGGATTCCAGTTCTTCCAAAGGCATCGGTTTCCTTTCATCTATACTATACCAGCTATAAATATATAGCTTATTAACTCTTTCATAGTAGGCAAAAGTAATAACTTCCGACTCATTTTCTGCTTCATCATTTGCTACAAATGATATGTATAAAGGCGCAGCCTTTGTAAGTCCCGAACTATCACTAAAGTAAATCCATATGCCGGAAGAAATGTTCTCATCAATGTCTTTATATTCCATACGCATATAACTTTCATGTGGTCTATGATTTTCAACATTACAAATGTTCGACGAATTTCTCAATGCTCTGGCATCATTAACTATCATTTCATCAAAGACATTTTGAACAGGGCGGTCCGGTCCGATTCGGTCTATAATTTTTATAAATATAAATAACTCTAACAATATACCAATTGTACTTCCTGCTATTTGAATAAAAAGTATAAAACGTTTCTTTTTGTTCATTATTCTTCTACCTTTCCAAAATAAAATTCTGCCCGGTCAGCATGGAATGCATAATCAGCTTCTCCTCACCTTCTAATGTATAAAACTGCTGCCAGCCCAAATAAATATTGTAAAATACACCGTTGATTTTATCATAGTATTCCTCACCAACCGCGTCCCGCAGTTTCTCATCAGGATATGAATTATTAATAAGAATATCCGGTGAAGCTAGGCGCCATGTATACTCTGCATATGTATCACGATACTCCGCTATCATACTGTCATTTGAGGACAAGCCGCGGTCCTCTCTCGTACCTGTACGCCTCTCCGAATCATAAGATACAAAAGGCCCGTCCTGAATTACAATCTCCTTTCCCAACATCTCTTCTACTTCCTGCTGTGTCAGCACTTGTTCACTTATCTCATCATAATCTTCTGTGGGGCAAAACTGCATAACCCTATACTCTCCGTAGTATTCTTCCGGCATCTCCTCACTTTGTTTCTGCTCATCATAAAAATATCCATTTTCCGCCTGATAAAATATGTCTACCATCCTTCCGCCTTCAGGGGAAAGTTCACCACATATCACCGTCCATATATCCAGCCTGCCATCCTGATTAATATCTTCCACAAAGACATCCCAAAAGACAAAACCATTCATACAATTTTCCTGATATAAAATATCCCCGTTACTATTCGTTATAAAAAACTCCGGTATGGAGTGACGGCTATCAGATGTCGCAGAAACCAGATTTACTTCTCCCCATGCCTCAAAAAAGACCGGTGTTGAAGATATATCATCATGCAGTTGTTCATCTGACAAATTGTACGGGCGGAACCGATACCCCTCATTGATATCCAGTTTTTCACACTTAATCGATGCCTCTATCCTATCATTTTCATAAAACATAAATACAGCTTCTACTTGACATTCCTCATATTCGAACACACAATTTGCCTGATTCCCTGTTATAGTACCCTTAAACGGTTTGCATAGTCTGCTCCCAAGTTCGCTGTTACTCCAATACCATGTGATGGCGTCACTGATTACAATATAACCTTCTATTTCTTCATTATTTACTCTGGTAATAATAAATTCAAAACCTTCATGCAACTCTTCAGCATCGTCCACAATCCATGCTTTTTTCAAAAGTGAACTGTACTTTTCACAATCTTCATATGTATTCACTATCTCAAATTCTTTCTGCTTTTCATCGGAATAATTGGCAGTTTCTTCCTCCGGCTCCTCAATTGAAATATCGTTTTCCTCATATTGTATTGGCTTATCTGATACACCACATCCGAATAGGAACAGTAAACTGCAAAGTATAAGTATGTAAAGTTTTTTTAAATTTTTTATTGTTTTCTTTCCATTCATCTTTTCTCCTCATGATGATGACAGCAGAATCCTGCTCTACAAATATGTATCCCTATCCAGCCCAATAAAAATCAAATTCAGGAAAATATTCCTTCCACATTTTATATTCTAAAGCAATATTGCATCATTTTTGCATCATATTTATTAATTTAACGGCTTTTCCTATAAAAATTAAAAAAGCCATTCGGATTTTCTAAATCCAAATAGCTATCAATAATTATTTATTTATATTTTTTCTTAATCCAACAAATATCCCGCCTCATAAGAACATTCCAAATAGCTGGGATTCTGGTAATAAATATCTGTTTGAAAGTCTGATATTTTGTCACTTATAAATGAAGAAAATATTTTCAGCAGTTCATCCACTTCTTTTCCCGGTTGAGCACAATCTTCAATCATGATACTATATAACTTCCCAATATCCATAAAACCCGGAACTGTATACTTACAGTCCGTAATCGTATCAAAATCACCATTCTGTATTTTATAATGCTCAATTACCTCGTCGCTCACTTGCTCAAACGAAAGACAATGATTTACTTCTGCATCATATAACTGTTTTTCAATTCCGTCTTTCCCCAAAGCTTCAACAATAACGCCACGCCTGTTTTTTGTTTGGCGGGCAATATATTCAATCAATGAACAAACATAAAAAAAATCATTTTTTTCTTTTTCGGTCATAAACAATCTCACTCCTGTCAAAGGCTAAACAATTAAGCGCCGATAGTGTATGAAAACTTATCTGATGTGTTGGATATCTGAATTCTGCCAATGCCCAAAACTGCTTTCGGCTAATCCTGTCTGAAAGAAAATCATTCACATAGTTCCATACAGTGTCATTTGCCATCGGTCCCTCTACGATATCATATTGATGAGTTTCTCCACTTCGGCATCTGGCAATGAAATCTAACCATTCGTCTGTCATATTATCAAATTTCAAAATAGACAATTCATTATTGGGTTCATAGGAATAGTAATTGATAATTGGATTACCTTCTCCACGATTAGCCCATCTCACTGCCTGTTCAAAATCAGTTGTACAATAAAATCCCCACGAAAAATCTTTTGTATACTTAGTTTTTCGCACTTCCGGAAATTCCACTATTTCATTACTTGCATGATAGAGCATCAAATGCAGCTCACCCCGGCTTCCTAATTATTGTTTTGGCAGAGCAAAATATCATTTTTATTATACAACCAAATTCGCTATGTTGCCATACTAAACTGTTATCTTCCTCGTTCTGGCATCACTTATCCAATTTAGGGTAAAAATCCGAATTCCTCCACTCATCCAGATATAATACCGGATACTCACTATCTTTTCCTGCTGCTATGTCATTCCAGAGAACTTCGTCAAAATCCTCGCTTACATAGAAATATGCCCATGGTGGACAATTGTCGCCCCTTGCTCTTCAAGGCATTGCATTATCTTTCCATGTTCTTCTATGTATTCCTCTTCTGATGAATGACTATACAATTTTTCCAGTTTTCCTAAAAAATCTTCATCCAATATATGTTTAACTGACTCGTTACTTATGGAATATTCGTTATAATCTGCCCTCGTATTCTCGGTAATGACTACAAAATTATTACCATCCGTATACCATTGCTGATATGTCTCCCTCAAGTTTTCTTCCAATACTTCCCCTGATTTAAATATCCAACTGATCTGACACCCTCCTGTTGACCCTTCCCACATTGTAACGTGTTCAAATTCATCTGCCATTAACATATCACTCAGTTCTGAAAAATCGGTAACCACATCTTTTAAAGTAATTACTTTTTCTTCCTCTATATCTATTGTAGTCGTTATCGCTTTCGCATTCAGTCCATGCCCCGGCATGATATAGCCATACATTCCCTTATAGAGAATACTGATTATTCGTTCATTCAAAAATTTTATTTCATAGTCCAAGCTAATGCAATATAGAGTATTATCGCCATCCTTGTTTTTATCTCCTATTATTTTCTTTACATCTTCTGCAATCAACGCGTTAATCCGCTCTTCTTTCGCAGAATCATTAAAACCAATAAGCTGCGGATAATAAATATCTATTTCATTCCGTTGTTCGTAATATATATATCCATCTCTTATAACTTCAAAGTCAACATCCCACTCATCTTCTTTACCTTCTTCGTCCGTTTGAGATACTGCCGTATTATCTTCTGTACTTTCCTCATTCGCATTTACTACTTCGCCATCATCCTCTGTCAAATTATCCGGCTGTTCCTTGAGCGTCTCCCACTCCTCTGCAAGTCTGACATTGAGAATCTGCATTCCGTTATTCCAATCGTCATTTATATATCCAGCTCCTAAAACTGATGCCATCATCTTCTGTTCTTCATCTTCTTTGCAGCAGGCGGTGCAAATGATAATAGAAATACCGATAATAACTACTGGTAATATACATTTATATACTTTTATAAATTGATTTTTCATGATAAATTCCTCCCAAATGAAAAATGCCTCTCTTTTGTGTACCTTTTCATCCAACTCTTTATCCATATCACCATTCTGCATAACTAATAAAAAAATCTTTCTCCCTCTGTTAAAACAAAATGTCTTTGCGGCGACAAAATATCCGTCCGTATACGGTTTACTTCATTTCCTTCTAATCTGACCACATTCAGCATATAATTGTAATCCGACACATGGTACAGACAGAATGTATAAACTTTCCCTTCCATTTCCTTAAACCACATCTGCACTAATACCGGATTCTTACTATTAGGTATGGCAGAATTAAGCTCCATGTTCTGCAACGTCACAATAGAGTCATCCTGTTGATTCCGTATATAGAAACGACTTTGTAAATGCCATACCGAATCCGTGTTGGATGGTTCGAAACTCGACTTTCTCATATATATGGGAATACCTGTATTCGTAAAATCTATTTTATAATACTCGTTGACGGAATATCTCTTTTCATTTTCAGGCACGATAAACTCTTCTACTACTTCCTCTTCATCTCCAAAATACACTTTCCACCCGCTTCCATCCGTTCCATTGTCCAGATATTCATCCGATGTTATTTCTTCCTGTATGCTCTTGACATAGCTATCCCATTTCTTACCTTCGGACGTATTATATAGGTTCTTCCAGACAAAATCATAGGGAAGATACTTTATCTGGAGATTTTCATATGCCATATTCTCTCCCAACTTGTAGATACGAACCCCGTCATAAATTTTTAGGTTATAATTATTCTGCAAGAAAATGTAATAAAATTCACCCTCATATTGAATTACACTACCATATCCGGCATTCTGTGTTTCAAAATAACTTATTGTCTCAAACTCTCCATTTACCAGTTTCGTCAAGTAAATCTCGCAAATACCTGCCGTTCCTCCCAAACTTGTTGCAAAAACATAATTGTCACTATCAGGCGTAGGTATATGAAACAAATCAAAACAATATTCCCCGTATACTTTCCGGTATGCATCATAAACAGAATCAAGATTCAAACCAGCATCATTCAACTCTGGGAACAGCCTTTTCATCTCTTCCATATCCGGGTGATACTTCTCCTCACCAAGATTTTTCATGGTTTCAAAATAAATGCTTTGCTGTATTTCCTCCCAGTTATATCTATTCACGCTGCTGTCAAGCGACTGATAAATCATATTCTCTAACTCAATTACCAATCCCTTCGGAACTATACTGTCTTCTTTCCATACTTCTATAAAATCACCTTTGACCGACTCGGCATAGTCCTCAATTTTCTGTTTTGTTTCATTGCTGAACCATGAAAGCATGTCCTTTCCGAAGATGTTACTGTTCAGGGTGTCATATATATCTACGGAATCAACTATCTCTGCATTTATTAAATTAATATATTCAATACGTCCGACATTCTCAAAAAAATTATTTTCAAGCATTCCCTCTAATTTTGGCAGTAAAACATTATCTGCCTTTTCTGAATGAATCATTATATATCCTATAAAAAAAACGAGCAAAAGCATTCCGGTAAAACCTACAATAATTCCTTTTTTCATGACGGTTTTAAACCTCCCTATCAAAATTTCACAAAAGCTGTAGGCTTCATTTATTCTTCCATAATTTATATTTTAAATCGTGCTTGCATCATTTTTGCATCATATCTATTAAATTAAATGAATTTTTCTTCAAAAAGCAAAAAAAGCTATTCGGATTTGCTGAATCTAAATAGCTATCAATAATAATGTAGTTTATATCATTTCTTCAATCTTCAAAATGAAACGTATTGTCCTCCACCCTGCACATTTTCAACTTCAAGCTCTCAAACCAGTACCATTGCGTTATATGTGCATTTGTCCATGTTTTTACTATGACATCGTAAATTGCATACTCCTGATATTCTTTCACGTCTTGTCTTGTTAAGCCGTATTTATTCAAGCATTCATCAATACTTTTTTCATCTGCATATTCCTCTTTATTATCCGATTCTCCCTGCACGATATACACTGGATTATATGTCAGTTTCTTTTCTTTGTAATCATATTCCGCACCCAGATACATTATTACTTTGTCCGATTCAGATAAATTTACTGCGGTAGATATATCGAAATTATTGCTATCATCGAAAAAAAGCAAGAATATAAATAATACATCATCCCTCAGATACCATTCTTTGTAATACACTGTAAGGGCGCCAAACGTTTCCAATTCACTCATCCATTCCCATGTATCATTACATCCATGAATTGCAGGCACTTCAATTAATCCATATATTTTCTGTTTACCAATTTTATCCATAATATTAGGTTTTAGTATCAATAATCCGATACACAATACTACAATCATTATTTTAACGAATTTATCTCTCTTCATCCTGCTCGCCTGCCTTTTCATATTTATTATACAATCACATCCGCCATGTTGCCATACCAAACTGCCATCTTACTTATTCTGGTATCATCTATCCAATTACGGATAAAAACCTGGCTCCATATAATGCCAGAGCGGCGTGTCGATAAAATACTCCTTATCCAGCCAAAATCTAATCCCGCCTGCATCATCTTTTCCTGTTATCTGTACACCCCAGCTTGTTATCTCCAGATAAATCCATGATTCCTCTGTCGTCAGTATC
>JAAUZS010000027.1 GCA_014804495.1 Lachnospiraceae bacterium | reverse complement strand
CTCATAGTAGGTTCTCCTTTACTCATATAATGTTCAGGGAAAAAAACGACCTTTAAGTTGGAAAGCGCAATAGGAACGGGATTTTTCCGATATGCAGCCGGTGTACATCCGAAAGCACTCATAAAAGCCCTCGTCAGAGCCTCCTGTGAAGAATATCCATACTTTACAGCTATATCGAGAATACGCTCATCCGTATCCCGGATTTCCAAAGCAGCCATGGCAAGCCGTCTGCCGGCAATATAGCTCTTTAAAGTCATTCCTACGATTTCATGAAAACGATTGGAGCAATAATATGGCGAATATCCAATCTCATTTGACATTTCCAAAAGAGAAGGATTTTCAGTCAAATGTGCTTCTATCCAATATATCATTTTCTGTACTGTCTCATTCCACTCAAACAAATCTTTTTCCTCCTTGCCAAGAGTATGATAGCACATCTCCTTAGAGAAAGTTTTGATATAAGTTGTATTTTAAGCCTGAATACAATAAAATTACAACTGTTTTTATTGACAATTAATTTTTTGAATGATATTATATTCTACAATATAACATGAGAAAAAGCGATGACGGAAACAAGTAGCATATTAATCGCAGACAGAGAGAGCATTATTTGGTGGAAGATGCTTATGTGGGTTGTATGTGAAAACCATTCCCAAGCTGTAATACTGAAAGTAGAGTAAGTATTACCGTACACCTGCGTTAAAGGTTAGGATTTGTTGGAATCTGAAGTGAAAAATTGAGGTGGAACCGTGCAATAAGCACCCTTAAAGATACATTGTAAGTATCTTTAAGAGTGCTTTTCTTATGTTATATAAAAATTTTATTTGGAGGAAAAGAAAAATGAAAATCAAAATGAAAGACGGTTCCATTAGGGAAGCAAGCTTTGAGGAAGAATTAGGGAGAAACGCATTCAGGCATACTACTGCACATATTCTGGCGCAGGCAGTAAAAAGACTGTATCCTGATACTAAATGTGCAATAGGTCCTGCCATTGCAGACGGTTTTTACTATGATTTTGACTTTACATTCCGTTTTTCGGAAGAGCACTTTGAGGAAATTGAAGCTGAAATGAAAAAAATCGTCAAAGAAAATTTACAGCTCAAACACTTTACATCAGACCATCCTAAAGCAATTCAGGCTATGAAAGAAAGAAACGAAACATATAAAATTGAAATGTTAAATGAACTGCCGGAAGATGAGGAAATCAGTTTTTATATGCAGGGCGAATACCTAGAGATGTGTGCCGGTCCTCATGTGGCATACACCAGCGCCATCAAAGCATTTAAGCTGTTGTCCGTTGCCGGAGCATACTGGCGCGGTGATGAAAAGAATAAAATGCTTACCAGAATTTACGGCACATCATTTCCGAGTGAAAGTATGCTTGAAGAATATTTAAACCGATTAGAAGAAGCAAAAAAGAGAGACCACAGAAAATTAGGAAAAGAATTAGGTTTGTTTGCGTTATTTGACGAAGGTCCGGGATTTCCTTTCTTTCTACCAAAGGGACTCATATTAAAGAATTTGCTGATTGACTATTGGAGAAAACTGCACACAAGAGAAGGGTATATGGAAATATCAACTCCAATTATGCTGAACCGTCAGCTTTGGGAAACATCAGGACATTGGGAACATTACAGGGAAAATATGTATACAACCGTAATTGATGAGACAGATTTTGCCATAAAACCCATGAACTGTCCGGGCGGTATGCTCGTATATAAGATGGAACCGCATTCGTATCGTGAATTTCCTATGCGTATTGGTGAACTGGGGATAATACACAGAAATGAAAAATCCGGCACACTTCATGGTCTTATGCGCGTTCGCTGTTGTACACAGGATGACGCCCATATATTTATGACTCCGGAACAGATACCGGATGAGATAAAAGGTGTTGTCCGCCTGATAGATGAGGTTTATTCCGATTTTGGATTTAAGTATCATGTAGAGCTGTCCACAAGGCCAGAAAATTCCATCGGAAGTGATGAAGACTGGGAAATGGCAACAAACGGTTTAAAAAGTGCATTAGATGATCTGAAGCTGCCCTATGTCATAAACGAAGGTGATGGCGCATTTTATGGTCCGAAGATTGATTTTCACTTGGAAGATTCTATCGGAAGAACATGGCAGTGCGGAACAATTCAGCTGGATTTTCAGCTGCCGCAGCGTTTTGAAGCAGAGTATATCGGAGAAGATGGAAAAAAGCACCGCCCCATTATGATACACAGGGTTGTATTCGGTTCAATCGAACGGTTTATAGGCATTCTTATAGAACATTATGCCGGGAAATTCCCATTATGGCTTTCGCCAGTTCAGGTAAAGGTACTGCCGATTTCAGATAAATTTAACGATTACGCAAGAGAAATCGAGATGACCCTGAAAAAAGAAGGCTTACGCTGTGAAATGGACGGAAGGGCTGAAAAAATAGGATACAAAATAAGAACGGCGCAGATGGAAAAAGTACCTTATATGCTTGTAGTCGGCGAGAAGGAGGTTAAAACCAACAGCGTTTCTGTCCGTACCCGAGATGACGGCGATTTGGGAAGTATGTCAATAAAACAATTGCTGGAAATATTTGATTTTTCACAGAAGAAGTGATAATATTTTTTTGTATACTATATGTACTATTTAAACATGACATATAAAAAAGAATAGCGAAGTGTAAAGTCGAATGCTTCGGGATGGAGGAAAAAATGAGCAAGAGTTTTGATGACTTATTATCTAAGGTATCTGAATGCAGCGTCAAAAAGGTCGCTGTAGCAGTCGCACAGGACAGCGCGGTTTTGGAGGCTGTAAAAGCCGCTAAAGAGCGTAATATTGCAGAAGCAATTCTGGTAGGCGATGAGGACAAGATTAAAGAAGTAGCAGCTTCTATCAATATGGATGTAAGCGGATTTGAAATCATTGATGAAAAGGACAACTATACTGCAGCACTGAAAGCTGTAGAGCTGGTACACACCGGAAAAGCAGACATGTATATGAAGGGTCTGATTGATACCAAATCCTTCTTAAAGAGCGTATTGGACAAAGAAGTTGGTTTAAGAACAGGCAAAACATTATCTCACGTATGCGTATTTGAAATTGAAGGAATTGATCATCTTTTATTCTTATCGGATGTTGCCTTCCTGACCTATCCTACTCTGGAAGAAAAGGTACATATTATTGAGAATACGGTTGAAGTCTGCCATGCCTGCGGCATCCCCAATCCGAAGGTTGCACCGCTTGCGGCGGTAGAAGTCGTAAATCCTAAGATGCCTGTTACAGTGGAAGCTGAGGAACTTACCAAAATGTGCGAAGAAGGCAAAATTACAGGCTGTGTCGTAGACGGACCGCTTTCCTTAGACCTTGCCATTGACCCTGAGGCTGCAAAACACAAAGGCGCAGAAGGCAGAAAGATTGTCGGAGATGCAGATATTCTTCTCTTCCCTGATATCCACGCCGGAAATCTTGTATACAAATGCCTTGTTCACACAGCCAAGGTTAAAAACGGAAATATTCTGACCGGTACAAAAGCACCTGTTATTTTAACTTCACGTTCGGATGATTTCGAGACCAAGGTGAACTCTATTGCACTTGGAGCAGTTGTAGCGGAGGCTATGTCAAAGTCTTAAAAATATTTATTAAGCTATTAAATATANATATAANNANNAATTATATAAATGGCAAATNNCAGAAAGGCGGAAAAATAAATGGCAGTTAAAAGTTTGATAATCAATCCCGGTTCTACNTCTACCAAAATCGGTGTTTTTGAAGATGAGACNCTGTTATTNGANGAAACATTGAGACACTCTACTGAGGAAATCGCACANTANGCTTCTATCGTNGACCAGAANGATTTCAGAAAAGATATTATTGTTAATCTGTTAAAAGAGAAAAACTTTGATATCAACTCCCTGAATATGGTAGTCGGACGCGGCGGTATGTTAAAGCCGATTCCCGGCGGTACTTATGAAGTAAGCGATGATTTGCTTGAAGATTTAAAAATTGGTAAACAGGGTCAGCACGCTTCCAATCTGGGCGGAATACTGGCAAGAGAAATCGGTGATTCCATCGGCGTTCCTTCCTACATCGTAGACCCCGTAGTAGTAGACGAATTGGCNCCTGTTTCCAGATACTCCGGCGTTCCGGAATTACCAAGAACCAGCGTATTCCATGCATTGAATCAGAANGCAGTTGCNAAACGCTATGCCAAAGAGACCGGCAAGGCATATGACTCCATGAACCTTATAGTTGTTCACATGGGCGGCGGTGTTTCCGTAGGCGCACACAATCAGGGTAAAGTAATTGACGTATTCAATGCCTTAGACGGAGACGGCGCATTCTCTCCCGAAAGAGCAGGCGCAGTTCCCAGCGGTGCTTTGATTAAGATGTGTTTCTCCGGTCAATATACAGAGAAAGAAGTATATAAAAAATTCGTAGGCAACGGTGGTTTTAACGCATACTGNGGTACAAACGATATGCGTGATGTAGAAAAGATGGTACAAGGCGGCGACGCAAAGGCAGCTGAGGTTCGCGAAGCGTTTATTACNCAGGTTGCAAAAGATATCGGNTCCATGGCCTGTGTATTAAAAGGAAAAATCGACCAGATNATNGTAACCGGCGGTATTGCTTATGACAAGGTNGTTGTNGAAGGGCTGAAAGAAAGAGCAGGCTGGATTGCTCCAATGACAGTATATCCNGGNGAAGACGAGCTNCTTGCTCTGGTTCAGGGCGGNCTGAGAGTGTTGAATGGCGAAGAAAAGGCTATGGTATACTAATATATCATAAAATAAATTGTAATTTAAGGAACCCGGCGTAACGTAAGTTATTCCGGGTTTTTGTACTATGAAATTATTTATACACCTTACTTCTCCAGCAACCATTCAGCAATATCACATATTTCAATCCCTTCATATGTGTATTTCGGATGCCTTGTTCTGGCAATTACTTTCTTAGGATATGCGTCCCGTATGCTTAAAAGAGGGGCAATTTCCCGCTTGAACGTGTCTTCATTGTTAATATTGTCGCTGACCTGAATATATATTTTTTCACTTCCGTACTGCGCCACAAAATCTATTTCTTTCTGATATAGCTTTCCCACATATACTTCAAAGCCTCTTCTCAGAAGTTCGATGCANANAATATTTTCATATATGCGTCCATAGTCCATATTTCTGCTGCCCAGTACCGCATAGCGGATGCCTATATCGCACAGGTAAAACTTATCCAGTGATTCCAGATACTTCTTTCCCCGGATATCATATCTCTTAACATCATAAAAGACGAAAGCATTGCACAAATACCTGATATACTTTCCAACTGTGATATGATTGGTTGTAAGCATATTTGATGACAAGATGTTGCTAACCTTATTTGGAGAAGTTAAATTGCTGACATTATCCATCAGAAATTCACCGAGCCGCTGTAGTACCATAGTATCCGAAAGATTATACTTCTGTACCAGATCTCTGGTTACAATTGTTGCATAAACTTCTTTAATATAATTTGTCCGATCTGTTTCTGTCCGATATGCATAAGAGCCTGCCAACCCACCATTCACAGAATATTCTTCAAAAAGCCTCTCTATATCTTTTATATCACCATAATATTCACAATACTCTGCAAAGCTGAAAGGAAATACTGAAACTGCAATATATCTTCCGGTAAAAAGTGTTGCCAGATCCGAGCTTAATAAAAAGGCATTTGATCCAGTAAGATAAATGTCATATTTTCCTTTTGCATACAGACTGTTAATAGCCAACTCGAACCCGGGACACATTTGTACCTCATCTACAAAAACATAATTTGCTTTTCCCTCCTGATATCGCTCTTCTATATAATTATGGAGCGCATGATACTCTTTGATTTTCTCAAATGCTAAATCCATATAGTCAACAAAAATAATATTGACATTCTCATACTGATTCCGCAAGTATGCTGCATAGGCCTGCATCAGCTGAGATTTCCCAGAACGTCTGATTCCTGTAATAATCTTTATGTCCGGAGTATCCTTTAACTCAATCATTCTATCCAAATATCGTTTTCTCAAAATTATTTTCATGAATTCATTCACTTTCAAAAGTATAATTTTTTTATTTTTTTGAAACTAATAGAATTATATCACTAATGCAGAAGAATATACAATATATCTATTTTCAAAACTCGAATTAATTTAAACTTTTGAAAGTCATTATGCTTTAAGTGCAAATTAATTAGTTCCCTCACTACGGACTTTTGATAATTGTTGCAATTTCCCGTAGTAAGTTATCAAAACATTTTAGAAACAGCCGAGCACTTCCCCTATATCCCCATCAATACAAATGGATTGATGTGCAATCTCTCTGGGACAACCTGCATCACCATAATTAATGCAGGCATATGTTGCATTATCCCAATCATGTACCATATTCCAAAAAGGATATTTGATAATACCCGGTGTATTATACCCCACACCCAGCTCTAAAAACAGAATTTCAGTGTTTTGATGCCGCCTCAGGAATAGCTCATACCGCTCTGCCGCCTTATACCAGCCCTCGTCCTGCACAAAAGTATCATCTGCACGAAGGTTCATACTCATAGGTTTCCCGCACTTCGGGCAGCGAGGTATAAGGTCATCAGGCACAGTCATTTTGACTTTAGCATTATCAGGTAGATACAAACTGTAATCCTCTCCGATTTGCCAGCCCTGCGCTTTTACCATTTCACAGATTATCTCCACGTTGTCATAGGTTTTGTCATGGCAAGGCTCGCTGCACTGAAACAGCCCGTAATCACCCTGCGTATAATATAATCGCTTTTTATCAAATCCTGCTTTCTGGAAGCAGTGGTCTACGTTGGTTGTGAGCACAAAATAATCCTTATCCTTTACCAACTCGTATATTTCCTGATACAACGGCTTGGGCGGATTCATATAACGGTTTATATAGATATATCTGCTCCAATATGCCCAATGCTCGTTTAAGGTTTCATATGGATAAAAACCTCCCGAATACATATCTTTGAAATGATATTTTGAAGCAAAGTCGCTAAAATAGGTTTGTAACCTTTCTCCTGTATATACAAACCCCGCCGCGGTGGAAAGTCCTGCACCTGCACCGATAACTATGGTTTCCGCTTGGTCTATTACATGCTTGAGCTTCTGAATTTTGTCAGCATGATGTGAATCCTTATTTGATATTCGTTCCGGCATTCTAAGAAGCATGTTCAAATCCTCCTAACATTTTACCTCAAACTCTGATAATTCGTCCGTCTTTTCGCGCCTTTCCTTTAGGCATCTGTTCGTCTTTAGGATAACCCAACAGAACATGCAGGGCAGCGTAATAATCTGTACGGATATTCCATTTTTTCAAAACTTCCTGACCGAACGGGTCTGCAAAAGACTCCCATGCAGATCCGATATAACATCCACCCAAACCAATAGAATGTGCTGCAAGAAGCATATTCTCAGCCGCCGCACTTGCGTCATAAGGTCCATATAAAAAGTTTTTCGGCACAAATAAAGTAATGACCGCAGGGGCATCATAGAAAGCATTTACAATATCAGGGTCATCTGCGATGCTGGGCTGCTCCTTTGATATGTATACAGTATCCGTTGACATCTTTACCGTTGAATTGCTTCTTTTAATCTTCCCCAATTTTTCGTTGATCTCTTTATTCTGTGATACCACAAATAACACTCCTTGTCTACCCCCGGCGCTTGGAGCATACAGACCTGCGTCTAATACCGCCTGTAATTCTTCCTCTTGAATCTGTTTATCAAGAAAGCGGCGGATTGTCCTTCTTGTCATTATATTTTCTAAGACTGCATTTGTCATCGTATTTGCCTCCATGCTTATCTCACACTCTTTACACTTTCCAACACTGCGGGTCCACTCCGTAAAAGTCTCCGCTTGTTCCATAGGTTACGGCAGGGCAACCCCGGCAGAATCCCCTGAGTTCACATTTATTGCACTTTTCAAATTTTTCATAATCACGATAGATTTCTTCCTTAGTAATAAATATATCATAAAGCTTCTCATCAAACACATTTCCGACTTTACTCTCAAATCTACGGCAAGCATATACATCGCCATTCGGTAAAATTGTCATATGGCATATGCCACAGTGACAGCCGTCATACACCATATCCTTTTTCGCATATTCAGGAATTTTGAAAATTCCCTTTTCGAAAAGGTAAAGTGTCCACAAATGGTCTTTCAGATTGAAATAAGTGTTCACTCCCTGTTCTTTATATGCTTCGTATTTATTCCACATTCTATCCAGAAAATCCCGATAGGCAAACGGCTCAATTCCGGTATTCTTATCGTCACCGGTGGGGCAGTATCTTCCAAAGGCAAAAATGTCTACTTTATGCTTTACGACTAAATCAACCACATCAGGCATTTCCTCTATGTTCATTCCCGATACGGTAGACATGATTGCGCACTTAATTCCTGCATTCCTGATAACTGCTATCTTCTCTAACGTACAATCGAAAGAACCTGACTTTCTGAAATAATCATGGGTTTCCCTCATACCGTCAATAGACATCTGATATTTCTCACATCCGCTCCCCTTTAGCCGCCTGCACACCTCGTCTGTTAGGTGAAAGGGATTCCCCATTATGGTAAATTTATAACCTTTTGATTTTATAATATCCATTAAATCCCAAAAACTCGGATGCAGAATAGGGTCGCCTCCTGTAATGTAAAAATAAGGCGTCCGGTTCATCTTACTACACATATCCTCTATATTTGAAATGACCTTTTTCATGTCATCCAAGCTCATAGATAACAGTTCACTGCATTTTCCCTCTGAAAAAATATAGCAGTGTTTACATCTCTGGTCACAATAATCCGTAATATGCCATTGAAAAGCAAAATAAGGTTTCATAAAAGATAATCCTTTCGAATCATAAGTGATTATTTAGGCAACTGATACCTCTTATCATAGGTACGAACTTGGACTAAATAAACAAAAACGGGGCTCATTGCGAAGCAGAGACGCCCCATTTTTGTTTATTTAGCTCAAGTTCTATTTCTCACCTGCGCCGCATGCACTTCCGCAGGCACTTGGCTTTTCTTCCTTGTTTTCATCGGCTGCACCGCATGCGCTTCCACAAGTAGCCGGCTTGTTCTCCGGTTCAGATGCGCCACACGCGCTTGCTTTTCCTGCAAATTCTGCAACATTTGATAATGCCATAACTCATTCCTCCTTATTTTCCTTCTATTGATTATATTGTATTGTGACAAGTATATTTTAGCGGGAAAAATAAATTCAAAAAAGTACGCACTTTTTTATTACATGGTTACTTTTTTATAACCACCCTTCCGCTATTGCCTTATTCTGAATGCTACACTATAATTGTAATGTGAGTATAAAAAAGTAACTTTTGAAAGGAAGCGCCTTATGAAAACCAAAGACGAATTACCCGAATGTCCGGTTGCTACTACAGTGTCTATTATTGGAAGTAAATGGAAACTGTTAATTATGCGAAACCTTCTTGAACGCCCATGGCGTTTTAATGAATTAAAAAAGAGTTTAGATGGAATCAGCCAGAAAGTATTGACGGATTCCCTGCGAACTATGGAAGAAGATGGCATTATTACCAGAACGGTTTATCCCGAAGTACCACCTCGTGTGGAGTATGCCCTGAGCGAACTGGGAGAATCCATGCGCCCGATTTTAGATGCCATGAAGCAATGGGGGACGGAATATAAAAAGGAAGCTCTAAAATAACGCATGCTATTTTAAAACTCCCTTCTATCTTTAACCTTCTAATTAATGATGGAACAATCTGATTCCTGTAAAGCACATTGCCATTCCGTATTTATTGCAGGTCTCAATTACATTATCATCCCTCACGGAACCGCCCGGCTGCGCTACATATTTTACTCCGCTTCTGTGAGCGCGCTCAATATTGTCGCCAAATGGGAAGAATGCATCTGAACCAAGCGCAACATCGCTCATTCCATCAAGCCATGCACGTTTTTCTTCTCTGGTAAAACGCTCGGGCTTTACTTTGAAAATATTCTGCCATGCGCCTTCCGCCAACACGTCCATATCATCTTCACCAATATATAAATCAATGGAATTATCTCTGTCTGCCCGTCCGATTCCGTCTACGAACTGCAGACCCAATACTTTCGGTGACTGGCGTAAAAACCAGTTGTCAGCCTTAGAGCCTGCCAGCCTCGTACAATGGATTCTTGACTGCTGCCCTGCGCCGATTCCTATTGCCTGACCCCCTTTTACATAGCAGACCGAATTAGACTGCGTATATTTCAGGGTAATCATGGCGATTGCAAGGTCTATCTTTGCCTGCTCCGGAATTTCTTTATTCTCTGTTACGACATTGCTAAAAAATTCATCGTCAATCTTTAATTCATTCCTACCCTGTTCAAAGCTTATACCATACACCTGTTTAACCTCAATCGGCGCCGGAACATAATCAGGGTCAATTTCTATGACATTATAACCGCCCTTTTTCTTTGCTTTTAATATTTCCAGTGCTTCTGCGTCATATCCGGGAGCAATTACGCCGTCTGAAACTTCTCTTTTGATTATCTTGGCAGTTGCCACATCACACACATCCGATAATGCAATAAAATCACCAAATGAAGACATCCTGTCTGCTCCGCGCGCCCTTGCATATGCATTGGCAAGCGGTGTGAATTCCATATCCAAATCATCCACCCAATATATCTTCTTCTCAATTTCCGTAAGCGGAAGCCCTACCGCTGCCCCTGCGGGCGACACGTGCTTAAAAGAAGTTGCTGCGGGAAGTCCTGTTGCTTTCTTCAATTCATTCACCAGCTGCCAGCCGTTAAATGCATCCAGAAAATTAATATATCCGGGTTTACCGTTTAACACTTTTATCGGCAGGTCACTTCCGTCTTCCATAAAAATCTTTGACGGTTTCTGGTTCGGATTACAGCCGTATTTCAGTTCCAATTCGTTCATATATAAATTTTTTCCTTTCTCTAAGTCAAATTACACATTTTTATTGACGATGCGTGTCTCATATTTTCCGCTCTCAATATCTATATACCTTACAAACAGCGACACCTTATTTTCCTCATTCAGATTATCCCATATCATCTTCGTAAATGTGTCAATGTCGCCCTCTATGCCAACCCATGTCGGCTCTCCCTCAAAACTCGGCAGCGGATTTCCATCACCCATATAGGTATGTATAAAATGCCCCTCTCCCGCAACCGGATTCTCATAAGCGAAAGTATAACGATTACATGCATCAGGATTGCCGTTATTGCTTTTCAGAATAGACATTGCATAATTATAGCTTCCGTTTTCTATATGCATGATTCCTGAAATACGAGGCGTGTAGTTGGGACCGTCAGGTTCATAAGTTCTGGTCCGTAGCGACTGTTCAAAAGTCTGCTGCTTGTCCATCATTTCATAAATCGTATCTGTCTGGTCACCGTTAGTCACTATTGTCTTGTTACCCAGCACCCTTACAGGCGCATATATTACAAGGCTTGGGTCTTCCAGCTTAGCGGGGTCATACGCCTGCGTGCGGATTCCTTCTCCGTCTTCTACAAAAATCCGGTTTCTGCTATTAGTACTCCTGCCCATAATAAAATACGCGGTTACCGCATATTTTCCATCTGCGGATTTCCCGATTACGATACCCCGGCCCGGATATGTATTTGACGATAATTCCTGCGCCAATGATAATTTATCCATATTAATACCCATACTCCTTTCATCTATTCGTCCACACTGTAGTTAGGCGCTTCCTTGGTGATATGAATATCATGCGGATGACTTTCCTTCAACGCCGCGGCAGAAATCTTGACGAATTTACCGTTCTGTTTCAGTTCTTCTATCGTCTTTGTTCCGCAATATCCCATACCTGAGCGGATTCCACCCATCAGCTGGAATACCGTATCTTCTACGGTTCCCTTATATGCGACACGACCTTCTACTCCTTCCGGAACCAGCTTACGTGCGTCCGTCTGGAAATATCTGTCTTTGCTTCCGTTCTCCATCGCTGCAATGGAACCCATGCCACGATATACCTTATATTTTCTTCCCTGATATAATTCAAAAGTTCCCGGGCTCTCATCACAGCCCGCGAAGATGCTGCCCATCATACATACATTGCCGCCTGCAGCTATAGCCTTAGTCATATCTCCGGAATACTTAATACCTCCGTCTGCAATTATCGGAATTCCATAATCCCTTGCNACNNCATANCAGTCCATAATNGCNGTAATCTGNGGTACNCCGATNCCTGCTACNACNCGGGTNGTACAGATAGANCCNGGNCCGATTCCGACCTTTACNGCATCCGCTCCAGCATCAATCAATGCTTTCGTAGCTTCTCCTGTCGCTACATTTCCTGCAATAACCTGAATATCAGGATATTTTTCCTTAATCATTCTTAAACATTTAAGCACATTCTCTGAATGACCATGCGCGGAATCCAATACGATTACATCGACTTTTGCGTCGATCAGAGCGCCGACTCTGTCCAATACGTTCGCCGTAATACCTACTCCCGCACCGCACAAAAGNCTTCCCTGCTCGTCTTTTGCNGAAAGCGGGTATTTTATTGTTTTTTCAATATCCTTAATTGTAATCAATCCTACCAGATTATAATCGTCATCTACGATAGGNAGTTTCTCTTTTCTGGCGCGTGCCAGTATCTGCTTAGCTTCCTCCAGAGTTATGCCTTCTTTAGCCGTTATCAGCCCTTCAGAAGTCATGGATTCTTTAATTTTTTTGGTGAAATCTTTTTCGAACTTCAAATCACGGTTTGTGATGATACCTACCAGCTTCCTGCCTTCCGTGATAGGTACTCCTGAGATTCTGAATTTAGCCATCAATGCATCTGCATCNGCCAAAGTATGATTGGGAGTCAAAGAAAAAGGGTCTGTAATAACGCCATTCTCGGAGCGTTTTACTTTGTCAACTTCTTCTGCCTGTGCTTCAATCGACATATTTTTATGAATGATGCCGATTCCGCCCTGTCTAGCCATCGCGATTGCCATCCTGTGCTCAGTCACCGTATCCATGCCGGCACTCATCATAGGAATGTTCAGTTTAATTTTTTTAGTAAGCCATGTTGTTAAATCCACCTGATTCGGAATAACCTGAGAATAGCTCGGTACTAAAAGTACGTCGTCAAAAGTAATTCCTTCTCCAATAATCTGACCCATTTTTTCTCCTCCTGTTTTTTATTATTATTTATGTGTATATATAAAAGTACTGCCAGCTATATAACTGACAGTATACTTCTCATTTACAATAGAAAGTATACNTATCAGACTTTCTATTGTCATTCATTAATCTGTAAATACTTTTCGCGGAGCCACCATTTGAATCGCCTTAATCATTTCCGCGCTCGGTTCGAGGAAAATCTTCGTGTTCCCCTCATAGACCATCATATATCTTTTATCCGGCTGCTCTACCACTCCGGAGCTGTAATCTATAGTCTTCATTTCACGATTCTTGTACGAATCCAGACGATAGGACTTCACCGGCGCAATAATCTCCATACGCTCTACATCATAAGAAGCGATTCTCTTTCTCCTGCTCTTAGCCATTACCCTATCTATACTGATTTCCTTATCCAGATACAAGTACTCATATTCAATATCTGCATACATATGNGCAAAATAAGCGCCTACGCCTAANACAATTGCTATTATTAGTCCCGCAATAGAAAGCGTAGAAATCATTCCAAGTATTAAAAAGATTACCGCAAACATGATAAGCAGGGTTTTTAGCAAACGTAATANAAAAGACGATTTCTTCGCGACGAGACATTCTACATAAGTTTCACTTACCATTTTTCATCCTCCATTTGCCCATACCCTGAGCCTGTCTGATTACACAAAAAGTAGATATGAGAATATAATACTACACCATCTTTACTTTTGCAACAACCTTTCTTACTTGTTCAGGCGTTCCCACCGCAATACATGGNTTATGCGCATCATTCGGAAAAAGAACGGCNTAGCTTCCGGCATTCAGTACGCATCTCATCATTTCAGANGGTTCATTCCAGAAAGCGACATCCTTGTCAGGATTATATTCTTCCTTTACTGTTAGTCCACCCACGCTTACGCAGTCGATTCTCTCCGTACCGCTGATAATCCACTGGATGTCGATATACTTCTGATGAGATTCCAAGCGGCAGTCTGCTTCCGATTTTGTGGTATATTCCTGTACCATGTAATAAAAATCATCATCGACCTGATATTTTCCTACNGGCATGTTTGACAAGTCNTGTTTTGACAGNTAGGNTATTACTTCNGNTATTCTTGAGTCTAAATTTTTCATTTTTTTNTGTCCTTTCTGATAAATAATAAATATTGTATCACATTTTTACTGGCAATGAAAGAAATTTCAGAAGCACAGACTTGAATTCATATTCTTACTTCTCTGTTATAGTTCTATGCCAATTGCCGTACCATCGTTCGCAAATACCAAATTAAAATTCCANCATAAGGCGTTTTAGGATCCCTCTCATCCAGAAATGCATTCAGCATTTCCATGCAATACATATGTAGATGTTTTTCTTCCACTTTCCCGATTTCATCNATCAATGCATCTAAAGCTGCTTTCCGCTCTGCAATTAGAGGCGAAGATGNACANTTCAAATTTAATGTATTCACTAAATCAAACTGCACATCCGGATCCNATGCACCAATCCTNCCATCTATAGAATAAAAAATTGTTTGCAATGTTTCTTCATTACATGGATCAATTTTTCGAAACTCNGTATTCCCACGGTGCTTGTCACAAGTCAAATCATCCGTTGTTCTGACTCTGCGAATCCCTTTCATACGCTTTTTTACATTTCCATGACAGACTGCAAACAGATTATTATAATCCAACGCCTGTCCTACATTACGCCCATCTTCCGGTTCAACAGGTATTAAATGCTCTATTGTTGTTCCTGCTATGCCTGGGTCTTTATCTTCCCTCGGAATCCTACTCATGCAATATACGCAAAGCTGTCCCTGCTCATGTCGCAGGCTCTCAATAACCTGTGCTTTCAATGGATTCTTCAACTCTGCAAACATTTCTTTGGGCGAAAGTCTTCTTAACATGGGATCTTCTCTTAATTCTTTTAATCCATCCGGTTCAATTCCTTTTTTGATCTCAATCATTTATACCCTCCCCGGATTCTCTCGAGTTTTAACTTCACTCTGTCAGCTGCTACTTCCTTATCATGATAATCTCGCTGTCCATCAATCTCATCCAAGATCTTTTCCGCCTCATCGTATTGCCCGTCATTCAACAATGAATAAAATTGATTAAACATACTTGCAATGACTGGATTGCGTTCCGATACTCCCATAATATCTTTCAGAATAGAATTTACATCATTTCCATAAATCTCGGCATCTGCATCTATCACCTCATAATCCTTTAATATCACAAGGTTCTCACTCTTTGCGCTGCTTATCACTGCCGGTGCATGAGTTGTAACAATAAACTGAACTCTTGGGAAAATCTCCTGTAAATCTCCAAGAATACGATGCTGCCATGCCGGATGCAAATGCAAATCCACCTCATCAATCAGAATCACTCCATCTGTTTTATCAATTACGTCAATTCCCATCTGTGGATTTAATACAGCCATTCGATAGGCAATGTCCGCTATCAGACTAATTGTACTTTTGTATCCATCACTCATCTGTGACAACGGAATACTCATTTTAAGCTTATCCTCATTAATATAGTAACATTCAATCTCATTCGTATCCAGATTATAACCAAAAGATACATCTTTGTATCCCGTAACACGTTCATAACACTTTGACATTGCCCGATAGACAACCAAAAGCTCCACGAACTCTCTCAATCCTTCTGAACGCCTTTGCATTTTTTGGAGTGTTTTCTTTTTGAACCAATTCATCATCAGTTTAATATTTGCTGTTCCATCCAGACTGTCAATATAGCCATTTGTTTTTGCGCTGTTTTTAAACGTGTCGATTTTCTTTTCTCTATGATAGTCCCACAAGCGTCCAGTTCCATAATATGCAATGATAGGAAGTATCAGTGTTGTATCTCCATCCCGCATGCGTTGTTGGTAGCCTTTTGCAATATCCGTCATATCTTTTGCATCTTTTACAGTTGTACTGCCATTTTCTCCATTTAAAGAGCGCTTCCATGTAATCTTTTGTCCATCTATTTCACCTGTAGCAGTTATTTCTACCGGATACTGCGGCTGTACATCCTCAAACGCTCCCATCAAATATGCTTTTAATCTAGCATCCTTTTTGTTGATGCTTACACCAACCCGCCCATCCAATCCTATGAACATTGTTCCTAGAGAAACAGCCAAACCTTCAAGAATAGAAGTCTTTCCAGAACCATTATCCCCAACGATTACCGTCAGTTTCTCATGGAAATCTATCTCGATATCTTCAAAACATCTGTAATTTTTTAACCCTATACTCTTAATTATCATTTTACTTTTCTCCATTTCAATGCTTCTATCCATATTTTTACCAGATTCCCCTATTAAAAACAATTTAAATGAAACACTCTCTATCTGTGCTCAATAATTGATTGCCCGAGTTTTCCATAATAATCATCCATATATAAATTCAACGCCCTCTCCAGCGTCACCGTCTTTCCAAGTCCTGAATCATCACAGAACTTTTCAAGACGTTCAAATGTTCTTTTTTCTATTCTTGCCGATATAGGCACTGATTCTTTTTTTGCTCTTGGCATGTCTCACTCCTTATAAATCTCATCCAACATTTCTTCTAAAGTTCCATTTTTAGCATACTCTAAAGCGTCCACCTGGCGGAAATTATGTTTCGTAATTACTACATTCTCATCAAACCCAAGAATATAATTCGTCGCGATTCTATAAATAATCTCCGTAGGTGCAAGACCATACACCTGTTTCTCAAAAATATGCCGAAGTCGTTCCTCTTTCTTCGTAAACTTTTCTTTCATAATATTGCTCTGATAGAGTCTTTTCACAATCTCCGTAATATAAAGTCCCGATTTCATATACAAATCAATAAAGGTCTTATCCGACATATCGAAACATCCTGGATTTTCTTCCTCCAGCTTATCAACCATTTCTTTAACCACCCACTTAGGTGTAAAAATCTGGTTTGTTTTCTGAGGGGGAATATAGTCAAAAATATCCTCTGTACTGTTTTCATCGAAATAATCTGCAAGTTTTTTCTTCAAGTTCAGAAACTCTTTTACAGAATCATTGAACACAACGGAATCAAACAGCTTTCCTTCAAACATTTCCTCTTCTCCAGTCTGTTCGTTAATGTACGAACCGCCATCCCATAAAAACCTAAACTGCGCAAGAGATATACTCGTAACTTCTTCAAAAACCTCGTCCGGAATAATAGCATCAAAGTTTTCAAGGGTTGTTTCCGCTGTTCCATATGCCATAAGAAACGACGGAATTGTTCTGGAAAAGCCTCTCAGATGATCCCTTACAGAATCTTCAATTCCCTTTTTCTCACGTTCCTTTTTACTTGTTTCTATAGTTCTTACGACATCTTCACTAGCAGACTTTACAAAGTCACTGATAGATGTATTTAATGTTTCCTGTAATTTTGATGCTGCCTCCTCTTGCCGCTTGTTGAATTCCCGATTCACTTCTTCCTCGCTCTTGTTCTCCGCAACGCAGTTGTCCAGAGCATCCTGTCTTTCTTTTTCAATGGTATTTGCTTCAATTTTATAATTGCCAAATGCCTTATTGACAAGTGAATCAGTTTCTTCTTTCAACTTACGTTCTATCTGATTGCGGGTAGAACTTCTCATATCTGAAGCATATTCCTCTTTTGCTGTATCAATAATGGTTTTAACCGCTTCTGTATGTAGTGTCTGTTTCAATTTTTCAGCCGAATATTCCGCTGAATCTTGTGCCATGTTGATATCCGATATCGCATCATTCAGCATGTATGGGATACTCTCGTATATCTTTTCTCCAAACAGCTCCGCTGACCTTCCAATCACATATCCTTCTTCCAAAGATACTTCTCCATTGCCATCTAATGAAAGCTTCTCTGATGTATCAGGTGTAATATCCGCTTTCTTACCCGGTTCCTGAACAGGTGCAAAAGATGTTATAATATCTATCACTTCCTGCGGCGCATGGAATACATGGGAAATATTTTGGAACAGGAAATCACTCATAAATCCTCTACGCACCACTTCCTGAGAACGGATTTTTCGTGGTATAGACAGCACTTTTTCTGCATCCAGTTCCACCATTTCCCCGTTCTCGTCCTCGCCAATAACCGGAAAGAAATTCAGCAGTTCCTTTACATTTTCTTTTCGTGTTCTTGCATCTCCACGCCCATCAGAAGTTTTTGCAGATAAATCATTTGCAAATTCCTCAAATATCATCAATGTACGAGCCGGATCAAAGTCAAATACATAGGCGTTTTTCTTACGATAAAACTCGCCATTCTGAGAAAACAGACATGGATTCTGTGCTCTGAATGCCGCCTGCATATATAAAGATGGACTTTTCATATTACTCAGCATAAGTACCGCTGTCCATTCCGGTATTGTAACGCCTGTTGTCAATTGTCCAACAGACAAAGTAATTGTTTTCTCATAGTTTTTAACAGCAGCTACCACTTTATCAAAGGATTTTTTGCTTTCTTCCTCAGAATCTAATCCTGCGCTGTCCATTACCCCATCTCCGGCAGCAAGTATAATTTTATACTCACCAAATATCGGATGTTGTTCCAGTTTCTTCGCCAACGCCTTTGCACTGTCCACACGATTCAAAAGCCAAAATGTATGTTTCAGTTCATTTCGCAATTCTTCCGTGGAAAAAGGAAACTTAGACTGCGTTGTCATAGCATCCAAAAATTTATCTACTGAACTCTCATGCACAAACTGTCCATTTTTCGTTTCAAAGAAAAGGTTCAAGTCAAAAGCATATTCTTCCGTTTCACCCTGAATCTCAATTCCCTGTTCTAATTCATCCTTGATAACCTCTGACATCTGGTAAGTGAACATGTTTAGCTGTGGCAATGTCGCATATGGATTCTCATCTCCTTCTGGAGAATTCCAATCACGCTTTGCCAACTGCTCGTCCGCATATGTCCAATTAAAAATTGCATTATCTGGAAATTTATCATTTGCGAGTGCTTTAAAAGGTGTTCCCGACAAGTGTAATGTAAACTTTCTCTTGATATGGTCGAATGCTACATCTGTTTTATAGGTATCTACGCCTTCGTGTGCTTCATCAATAACCAATAAGTCCCATTCCATATCCGCAACTTCTTTTAACTTATCATAATCGCCGCCAAAATACACGGAGCCTTTCAAGTCCTGTAAACTGACAAATTCAATGCAGCAATACGGATTGTCTGAAACCGAATTGACCTTTACATAATCTTCTCGTGAAATAACCAACGACTTCCCTTTTAGAGAATCTGTATTGCTGACAAACTGATATCCTGACTGCGTTCCAAGAAACTTCGCATAATCTGAATACCATGAATTAGCGATTGCCGGACGGTTTGTGACAATCAGTATGTTTTCCGCTTCTAATTTCTGGCACAATTCATAAACAGACAGTGTCTTTCCAAATCTCGGCTTCGCATTCCAAAGGAATTCTCTCCCTCTACCTGATTTAAAATATTCTTCTGTCTGCAGCACTGCCATTTCTTGTTCATTTCTTAAAGTGTATGGAATCACAGTATCTTCGCTTTTTACGATACCACGGTTGGAGCGAAATTCAAAAAATCTTTTCTGTGATTCTGTTCCGTCTATGTGAAACCATTCGTTTTCCCTGTTATTTTCAATGCCTAATTTCCTTAAATATACATGGAAATCTTTATCACTGAAAATCTCACCAGAGCCATCATCATAAACAGCATTTCCTTTCCATTCTTCATGGTAAATAACGTCGATTGTGTGCGCCTGCTGTTTTAGGCGTTTTTCTACTGCCTGTTCCGTATATCCTATTTTTGTCCAACCGTCATGCCTTGCAATTTCAGGAGTGGTGTATGCGTAAATCATAGGAACAACCCGCTTGGCTGTCTTAATTTTTATCTCTGCCATTACGCCATCTCCTTTACTTTGGTTTCAATGAAGTTAATTTCTTCATCAGTTAGATTGTATTTTTTATAAAGCTGCTTGTCTATATCCGCTATAGTGGCTAACCAGTTGATGTCAGAAGAAGTTGTAAAATCCTGTAAAGGAATCATTCTCCAAACTGGCTTATTACCATTTTGCGTTACTTTTAATACACTCAGTAATGCTCTCAAAAACTTCGTTCTAATATATTTTTCTAACGCTTCCGCTTCTAAAAGTGTATCAAAATTTCCAATACTAATAAATGTTTCCGTTGCACCAACTCCCGGTCTTTCAATGATTGGCTGACTTAAAGCCTCACCAAATTGTCCGCTACCATTTGCCTGTGCAACATAAACTTTAAAAGAATATAGATTCTTCACTTCATTTACATAATCTTTTCTGATATATTTATAAATTCTTTGATTATTATCTCTACCAAGAATCCGAAGATACTCTTTACCATCATTTGGCTGTTCACTATAGAAAATATCCGGCAGTCGTTGAAAAATATTAGATGACATATCATAGGCATGTCCATTGCTCAACTTGGTTATAGCACTTGGATTTTCCTTATGCATAATATCTGTCAACCTATAAGCCGTTCTTGAAAAAACAATATCTGATAAACTCTGAAAGAACTGACTGCTCGTTACTTTATGTGTAATAGAATTTAATTCAGGAAATTGTGTAAATGCCTGAATTGCACCATAATTAACATTTTTATCTCTATATGTAATAGCAACACCGCCTTTAATTGGCGTTGACAAATCAGAGAATATTTTATTACTATCAGGTTCATAATGTAACACTTTTAAATGGTCATCATTCAGCATTTTTTCATTCCACGCTTTTGGTGTTGATCCTGCATTAAATAAAAATCTTGCAGGGTGAATCATTTCAACCACATCTGCAATTTTATATGCCTCGTCCAGAAACATATTGTAAACTGGAGGGGCGTAATTACGTTCTTCTCCATTTGTTTCATCCTGATATGGTGGATTACCTATTACAAAATCAAATTTCATTTTATTTTACCTCATTTGCTAAGCTTATATCGCTTTGTCATATATTTAATTGAACAGTACTCCTATTGCTTATTCACGTTCACCCATAAATGATTCAGATTGAAACGCTTGGGTTCAAACTCCCTTGTTTCAAATTTTTGGATATATCTGTACACATCTTCATTTTCACTGGAACAGATAATTAGTAACGGATATGCATATTTATCGTTATGCTTATTTATCTGACACAAATGTTTATCCGTATCTTTGTCTTTCATATATGCCACCATCATACCGCTTTTTTCATTCCTACCATATCCCCATTCATCTAAAACAAAGCGGTTTATTCCTTTTTCCACATAATTTTGTTCTTCCGTACTTGACGACAAGCATTTACACTCTATTGTAAAATAGCGCTGTGAATTTTCAGGTGTATTAGCATTTTCGTCATTAAAAA
>JAAUZS010000026.1 GCA_014804495.1 Lachnospiraceae bacterium | reverse complement strand
TACGGTTCGCTGGAAGAAGATGGAGGCTATTTCTATGAGACGACTCCATATGCACCGCATAGCCCGTATTCTGCAAGCAAGGCAAGCTCTGATATGTTAGTAAGATCCTATATGGATACTTACCATTTTCCGGCCAATATTACGAATTGTTCCAATAATTACGGACCTTATCAGTTCCCGGAGAAATTTATACCGCTTGTTATCAATAATGCTTTACAGGGAAAGAAGCTTCCGGTATATGGAGACGGTAAAAATGTCCGTGACTGGTTGTATGTAGAGGACCATGCAAAGGCAATTGATATGGTTCAGGAAAAGGGAAGATTGTTTGAAACATACAATATAGGCGGTCATAATGAGAAACAGAATATAGAGATTCTCCATATTATACTGGATACTCTGCAGGAAATGTTATCAGACGATGATCCGAGAAAAAAGCTTGCTACAGAAGAACTGATTACCTATGTTGAGGATAGAAAAGGTCATGACAGACGCTATGCCATTGCTCCGGATAAGATTAAAGCAGAAATCGGATGGGAGCCGGAGACGATGTTTAAAGAGGGAATCCGTCGTACGATTCAGTGGTATTTTGAAAATGAGGATTGGATGAGAAATGCTACAAGCGGGGATTACCAGAAATATTATGATGAAATGTATAATGCGAAGAGTAAATAAGAGGAGAAAAGCTTTAATATGAAGGGAATTATTCTGGCAGGCGGTTCAGGAACACGCCTATATCCACTGACAAAAGCGATATCTAAACAGATTATGCCGGTGTATGATAAACCGATGATTTATTATCCGTTATCAATATTAATGCTGGCCGGAATCAGGGATATCCTGATTATTTCCACACCGAGAGATTTGCCGGTGTTTAAAGAATTGTTCGGAACGGGAGAACAGCTTGGACTGAAGATGGAATATGCTGTGCAGGAGACCCCAAGGGGCCTTGCAGATGCTTTTATTATTGGAGCTGAGTTTATAGGTGACGATAGTGTGGCTCTTATTCTTGGCGATAATATTTTTTATGGACAAAGTTTTTCTAAAGTTCTTCGGGAGGTGTCGTCCAGGCAGACCGGCGCTACGATTTTTGGTTATTATGTCAGGGACCCCAGGGAATACGGTGTTGTAGAATTTGATGAGAATGGGATTGCCATCTCTATTGAAGAGAAGCCTGAACATCCAAAGAGTAATTATGCAGTGCCGGGATTGTATTTTTATGATAATGATGTGGTTGAAATTGCGGCGAACGTTAAACCTTCTGCCCGTGGCGAAATTGAAATTACAAGTATAAATAATGAATATCTGCGAAGGGGAACACTTCGGGTTGAAACTCTTGGGAGAGGTTTTGCATGGCTTGATACGGGAAATCACGATTCATTGTTAGATGCGGCAGATTTCGTGGCTGCATTTCAGAAGCGTCAGGGACTTTATATTTCCTGCGTGGAAGAAATTGCATATAAGAGAGGATTTATTGATAAAGAGCAGCTTTTAAGACTTGCGGAGCCGTTAGTAAAGACAAATTACGGAAAATATCTGATAGAGGTTGCGGATGGACTCTAAAAAATTAAGAAATACTTTATTTGTTGTGGTTTTAATGTTTATTATGATAACTGCTGTTATTGTATATACAAACATGGATCAGTTGAAGAAAAAGTTTGGCATACACGATAATACGCAGCATGAGAATACTGAAAAGGTTGAATCTATTGAAAATACGGCAGATAAAGACAATAAGCAGATTGGTAATAATCTGTCGGCTTTTATGCAGGACGAAACTTTTTTTGATCCGGATACTCACTATAAAAGTATAGAGACTTATTCCGGAAGAAACGTTTCCATGGTTATGAGCAGCGTTGCCAAGGACTTGCGTATTATGGTTGTGAACAGTGGGGGGAAGCTCGTGACCGGTACGCCCTTTTCTGTAACGATACAGGGATTGGGCGAGTATGTGGATACGGATGAAGACGGTATTATATATATCGATAAGCTCCGTGCCGGAGAATACAGCGTTTATTTGAATGAAGCAGACGGATATAGGATTCCCAATACCGTAACTACCATTAACGTAAAGCAGGATATTGATTACAGGGTTCTGGAGGGCGTGGAATATATGATGCTGACCGAAGATGATGTAGACGCTTCGAAAGAGGATACCGAGGTCAAAGGCGCTGAGGAAGAAGCAGATGGTACAGAAAATACCGCGTTCGAAACTCCGGGAAAAAATGCCCGCAAGGGAATAGATGTTTCTAAATGGAATCAGATTATTGATTGGGAGGCGGTAAAAGCAGACGGCGTGGAGTTTGCAATTATACGATGTGGTTACCGGGGTTCCTCCACAGGTTATCTGATTATTGACCCGCTTTATGAAGAAAACATAGTTGGTGCGATTAAAGCCGGAATTCCGGTAGGAGTATATTTCTTTACACAGGCAGTAAACGAGGTGGAAGCTGTAGAAGAGGCAAGCATGGTAATAAACCTGATTGCAAAATATGATGTGGATTACCCGGTATTCTTAGACAGCGAGAGTGCAGGAGGAAACGGAAGGGCAGATAATCTGACTGTAGAGCAGCGTACAAGGAATCATAAGGCATTTTTTCAGACTATTGCTTCGGCAGGATATGCTACAGGTATTTACGGCTCTACTAACTGGCTGAATAACAGGGTCGATATGAATGAACTGTCAAGTTATAATACGTGGCTTGCGCAGTATGCTGATGTGCCGACATATGAGGGGTATTACCATATGTGGCAGTATACTTCTAAAGGGGAAATAGCGGGTATTTCAACGAATGTAGATTTGAATCTGTCTTATATGAATATAGATACATCAATTGACCATTCTGCATATTCCGGCGGATATACCGGTGTTGTGAATGGTGATACCGGAAATGTACCGATAGAATAGTTTGAAAAATCAGGAAAGTAAAATTAAGAAAGGATTATAGTAAAAATGGGAAAGATAACAGTAGAGACATGTGAGATAGAAGGGCTTAAAATCATTACACCTGAGGTACATGGAGATGCCAGAGGGTATTTTATGGAAACATATCAATATGAAGATTTTAAGGCAGCGGGGATTGATCAAATTTTCGTACAGGATAACCAGTCTGCATCTGTTAAAGGAGTCCTTAGAGGGCTTCATTTCCAGATTAATTATCCGCAGGATAAGCTTGTCAGGGTTATACAGGGAGAGGTATATGATGTGGCTGTAGATTTGCGTCCTGGTTCAAAAACTTATGGTAAATGGCATGGTGTACTCCTTTCTGCGGAAAATAAGAAACAGTTTTTTGTTCCGAAGAACTTTGCACATGGATTTCTTGTTGTATCGGATTATGCTGAATTTGCTTATAAATGTACGGAGTTTTACCATCCGAATGACGAAGGCGGCATTCTTTGGAATGATCCTGATATTGGAGTAGATTGGCCGATTGAAGAAGGGATGAAGCTGATTCAGTCGGAGAGAGATACAAAATGGGGCGGTATCAAGGAATTTACTAAAGAATACCGGAAATAGAAGCGGGAGATTTCGTAGACAAAATGAGATTTCGTAAAACAAAGAACGCTAACAATACAATCAAACATTTTTTACTTTCTAAGCCTGCAGCTATTGCTATTTTCTGGGGGCTTGGTTTGATTTTAGCGGCTGTGATGATATTGCACCGTAATCCGTTAGCGGATCAGGCAACAGAAAATATGAAGAAAACCAGCGGTTGTGCGTTGATTGTATTTATCTGTATTATTTTTGCTTTGTTCTATGACGGTATTACGACGATTCCTGCTGAGCTTTTTCAAAGCCGCAGACTGATCTGGAAGCTTTCCAAGAATGATTTTAAAAAGCGATATGCAGGTTCATATCTGGGCATTATTTGGGCCATGGCACAGCCTGTTGTTACCGTAATTATGTATTGGATAGTATTCGACAGGGTATTTGACACAAGGAGTCAATTAGTGGCAAGTGGAGTTGAAGTGCCTTATGTACTGTACATAACGGCCGGACTTGTGCCGTGGTTCTATTTTACGGAAGCGATTACGCAGGGTACTACTGCTCTGTTGGAATATAATTATCTGGTTAAAAAGGTTGTGTTCAATATAAGTATTCTGCCTATTATCAAGGTGATTGCGGCAACCTTTATTCATATATTCTTTGTCAGTATTCTATTGATTGTTGCGATTGGATACGGATATTATCCCAGCATTTATACCTTACAACTATTTTATTACAGTATATGTCTGTTTCTTCTGGTGCTTGGCATGAGTTACTTTACCTGTGCGCTTGTTGTTTTCTTTAGAGATCTTCAGCCGATTATTAATATTGCGTTGCAGATTGGTATATGGGCGACTCCGATTTTATGGGATATTTCGATGCTAGAATCCGATTCATTAAAAGCATTGTTCAAGCTAAATCCGCTTGTATATATTGTAAATGGATATCGCAGCGCGATTTATGAAAAAGTATGGTTTTGGGAGCATTTTTATTCTTCTACCTATTTCTGGATAGTTACGGTCAGTCTGTTTTGCTTGGGAACATTGCTTTTTAAGAAGCTGAGAGTACATTTTGCAGATGTGCTCTAGGGGAGGCGTGATTATATATGGAAGATGAAAAGATTGCGATACAGGTAAAAAATCTTGAAAAAGCATACAAACTGTATAATAAGCCCTCTGACAGACTGAAAGAAACCTTGGGTCTTGGCAGGAAAAAGCGGCATACTGAACATTATGCCCTAAAGGGAGTCGATCTGACCATTCATCAAGGTGAAACCGTAGGAATTATAGGAACAAACGGCTCAGGAAAATCTACGATTTTAAAGATTATTACAGGTGTCTTAAACCCCACGGGCGGAGAGGTTACGGTCAATGGACGAATTTCTGCACTCTTAGAGCTTGGTGCAGGCTTTAATATGGAATATAACGGTATTGAAAATATATATTTGAATGGTACGATGATAGGGTTTTCCGAGAAAGAAATCGGCGAAAAAATGAATGATATTCTGGAATTTGCCGATATTGGGGAGTATGTTTATCAGCCGGTAAAGACTTATTCCAGCGGTATGTTCGTCAGACTGGCTTTTGCCGTAGCAATCAATATTGAACCGGAAATTCTTATTGTAGACGAAGCGCTTTCAGTAGGGGATGTTTTTTTTCAGGCGAAATGTTACCACAAGTTTGAAGAATTCAAAAGTATGGGAAAAACCATTGTGTTTGTCAGCCATGATTTAAGCAGTATAAGCAAATACTGTGACAGGGTCGTGCTGCTAAATCAGGGTGTGAAGCTCGGCGAGGGTGAGCCGAAAGAAATGATAGATGCATATAAACAGGTGTTGGTTGGGCAGTATCCAAGTAATTTGCATGAAGGAGAGAGCCTTCTTGATGATGAGCAGATTCGCGAGGCGGCAGCAGGAACGTCGGGAACGTCAACTAATAGGGACGCCAATGTTAATCCGGAACTGTTGGAATATGGCTCTAAAAAGGCCGTAATTACCGAGTATTTTATTACCGATCATAATGATAAAAGGTCTTCTGCGATTCTTAAGGGAGACAGTTTTCACATTCATATGAAGGTAGAAATGGCTGAGGATATCGCAGCTCCGGTCTTTGCCTTTACGATTAAGGATATCAAGGGTACAGAAATCACAGGCACCAACACGATGTTTGAAAAGACATTTTTGGAGTCAGTTAAAGCTGGGGATACTAAAGAAATCATTTTTACACAGGAAATGAATCTTCAGGGCGGAGAATATCTTCTTTCCCTCGGCGTGACCGGATATGAAGGAGACGATTTTACAGTCTACCACAGACTATATGATGTCCTGAACCTGACAGTCATTTCAGATAAGGATACGGTAGGATTCTATGATATGAACTCTAAGATAGAGATAATATAAGGTAATGAGGATATTCTGACAATATCTTCTGTTCAAATCCCATTGCGCCAAGCACTCCACTGAGCCCGAAAAGATGGTCTCAGTTACGTGGCACAGAGGGCTTTTCGCAGAAGATATTGTCAGAATATCCAATGAACGTTAATGAAATAGGTGGAGTATGGAAGACAGAAAACAAGATGTGATAGAAGAAATCGGAAAAATCAAGCTGAACCTGGAACACTATCCCGGCGAGGACTTTTATTGCGACGGTGAAATCGAGAATGAACTGCTTGAGATTACCAGAAATTATTCCGAAGTGGAGTATCAACGTATCATAGAAGAAAGAAAAAGCTGGCCGATTCTTTACCATTTATCATTGCAGCGGGAAAATATTGTGGAATGGCTTCCGATTGACAAGAGTATGAAAGTATTGGAAATCGGTTCGGGCTGCGGAGCGATTACGGGAGTGCTTTCAAGGAAAGCGGGCGAAGTGACCTGTATAGAGTTGTCTAAGAAAAGGAGCATGATAAACGCATACAGACATATGGATTGTGACAATGTCACGATTCATGTCGGTAACTTCCAGGATATAGAATCAAACCTGCCGTGTGACTATGACTATATCTGTCTGATTGGCGTATTTGAGTATGGACAGGCATATATTGATTCTGCGCAGCCATATGAAGATTTTTTGAAGATTGTCTCAAAACATAGAAAAGATGACGGTCATATTGTAATAGCCATTGAGAATAAGTTGGGATTAAAATATTGGGCAGGTTGTAAAGAGGACCATCTTGGGACTTGGTTTGCCAGCCTGGAGGACTATCCGAAAGGAGGCAATGTCAGAACCTTTACTAAAGACGGCCTTTTAAAAATAGCCAAGAACTGTGGTTTTTCTGATGCGTCCATGTATTATCCGTATCCGGATTACAAATTTATGATTAATCTATATTCGGATGAGCGTTTGCCGAAAATCGGAGAATTAGCCGTGAATGTTCGTAATTTTGATAGAGACAGAATGCTGATGTTTGACGAAAAACTGGTATTTGATACACTCATTAAGGAAGGGCAGTTCCCATTGTTCTCAAACTCCTATATGATGGTCTTAGGTCCGGAGCTTAAGATAAAATACGCTAAATACTCTAATGACAGGGCGGATGCTTATAAAATAAAAACACTTGTTACGCATAACGATATCAATGGAAATACAGTAAAGCAGATAGAAAAACACGCGTTATCCAATGCGGCGCGTAAGCATATTGTACAGATGCAGCAGGCATATGAATGTCTGTCTGAGAGGTTCATGGGCGGAAAGCTTTTTGTCAATAGATGTGGTTTGGTAGAAACGCCGGGTAAGTTACAAAAAGACGGTGATAAAGATATATATGCAGCATTTGAGTATCTGGAAGGGAGGACTTTGGAAGAACTTCTGGATGAATGTCTGGCTGAAAATAATATGGAAAAATTTCATGCGTTATTTGATGAGTATCTGAAATGCATTTCTTATCATGAGGATATGATGGTGACAGACTATGATTTGATATTCTCAAATATTCTGGTTTCTCCGGATGGAAAGTGGCATATCATAGATTATGAATGGACTTTTGCAAAACAGATAGAAACGAAAGAAATTGCATTTCGGGCTGTCTATTGTTATTTGTTGGAAAACGAAAAGAGAAATAAATTAGATTTTGATTTCATTTTGGGTAAGCTGAATATTACACAGGAGGATGCCGATAATTTCAGACATAATGAAAAGGAATTCCAGAAGTATGTCACTGAAAGAAAAAGGTCGATGATTGAAATCAGAGACATAATCGGACAACCTATCTATAGAGTGGAAAGTTATATAGAAGAAAAAGTTGCTGAAATGCAAAAGAGCAGAGTACAGGTTTATGAAGATATGGGAGAGGGATTTTCAGAGCAGAATTCTTTCTTCCCGGATGAGCTGCCGCTAAAAAAGATACTTGCGGAGAATTCATATACTGAAGAGGGATTTGGTGAAGATCCATTTTCAGAAGAATCATTTACTGAAGATTCCTATGCAAAGGAATTTCGTGTAAAGATAAAAGCAGGCAGAAAAGCTCTTAGACTAGACCCGTGCAGCGACTATTGTATAGTATGGCTCAAGGAAATTAAATGGAATGATACGGTGATTCCATTAAAGAGCAAATGCATATCTATGAACGGCTTTCGGATAGGAGATGGTATCTATGCATTTGACACGGATGACCCGGGCATCACAATACAATTATCCGAAATTGAGCAGCGACAGGAGAATTTCTTTCAGGTATCCATGCAGGTAAGCAGAATGTCGAAGGAAACTGTGGAACATATGCATAAAAAGGAAACCGGAGGTTTGTCGGCATTGTGGAATAGATGATTGAACCGGGCTAAGATTTGTAAAAGACTTGGATATAGAAAGGACTTGCGAACTGTGGTTTTTCTGAAACAAAGTGTAAAACAGCTTTTGGTTAACAGACAGCATAAGCGTTATCAAAAAGAGGTAGTAAAGAAAAATCTGACTTATTACGACGCATGGATTAGGGCGCGGGAAGAAAAATTTAAAATTGCTTCGAATATTGTTCGTATAAAGAGAAAAAAAACAGCAACTGAGGAAGAGCCTTTTGGACAAATAGAAGTCACGGACAGAAGGGGAAAAAAACAGATATATAATATTGTTTCCGTTGATATATTTGATGAAAACAGAGAATTGGTTTTGGAGCGATATATTACCGATGCCATTATCTTTACAATGTACGGTGGAGAGATAAGTGATATTGCGCTACCATTGATAGATGAAGTATTTCGTGAAAACGGCAATGTTAGCCTGATATATGGCGATGAAGATATATGGAACGGTGAGGTTCGGGAAAAACCATGGTTTAAACCAGATTGGTCGCCTGATACATTTTTAGATGCTCCGTATTTTGGTGGGTTGATTGTAATCAGAACAACGTCACTAAAGGAAGCATATATGCAGAAGCCGGATGCTGAACTGTATACGTTAATATTTGACATAATCAGAAAACATGGCGGATTTGAGAAAGGGCATGATATGTCCGTTGTTCCGGTCTACCATATACCACAGGTGCTGTTTCATGTCATAGGAAATGGCACGGATGCCGCTTATAATAACATGCGATATTCTAAGTTTCGAGGTGCAGCCGGTCAGCAGCTGCAGCCTTCTGCTGCGCAGGAGACATTTATATCTATTATTATACCTTCTAAGGATAATCCTGAAACATTGTTTAAATGTCTGGATTCATTGCTTGAAAGAACTTTAACACATCATGGTTTTGAAGTGATTCTGGTAGACAATGGAAGCAAAGAAGAAAACAGAAGGAAAATTGAAGAGAGGATAAATCAGTTAAACTGTAGAACAGATTATACAAAAAAGGGTTTTTCGGGATGCCGGTATATTTATAATCCGATGCCGTTTAATTTTTCCATCATGTGTAATATGGGAGCGGAAGAATCAAAGGGGGAACTTTTGCTTTTTCTTAATGATGATATGGAAATCATTCAGCCTGATTGGCTGGATAAACTGTCAGAAAAAGCTGTGTTGTCATATGCAGGGGCGGTAGGCGCTAAACTTTTGTATCCTGATTCCAATATCATTCAGCATGCGGGTATTACGAATTTGAGAGTAGGTCCTGCCCACAAACTGCAGTTTTTGAGTGATGAAGAGGCGTATTATTTCGGAAAAAACAGGGGAGTCCACAATATGTTGGCGGTAACAGGAGCCTGTCTTATGGTCAGAAGGAGCGTTTTCAATCAGGCAGACGGTTTCCCGCAGGAACTTGCAGTTGCATTTAATGATGTGGATTTGTGTTATTCCATTTATGAGCAGGGATATTATAATATAGTGAGAAACGACGTGATTCTATACCATCACGAGTCCTTAAGCAGGGGGCACGACGGAGAGTCTGAGGAAAAACAGATGCGCCTTATGCGGGAAAAGGATGTTCTCTATGAAAGACATCGTGAATTATACGGAAAGGATCCTTTTTACCATCCATATTTGGCTACGGACAGACTGGAAATAGAGTATACTTTAGAATACGATTATCATATGTTAGAGGACATGCAGTGGGCGAAAGCGCGAATTGACACAAAGAATGTGGAAAATGCCAGAGAAGATAAGTGTCTTGTGGTAGGCATGGAGTGCGCTCTGGACATTTATAAATGGAAGTATGGCGTTTCGCGCGAAAAAGGAAGGGTGCAGGCAGATGAGCAGGATATGGGATATTTTTTTCAGGGATATTCTTTTGTCATTGGCGCAGATAACGCATGTTATAAAAAGAAACTGCTTCTTAAAAATAAGGAGAATGAGAGTGTCTTAAGTATTCCGGTTGAGAATAGATACAGACAGGATATCAAGAATAATCTTAAGGATCAGCTAAACGTGGATTTGACGGGATTCGCTGCTAAGGTTCCAAGCGGCAGGATTCCTGCGGGTATTTATCGTTTCGGCATCATGGCAGAAGATATGTGCTCAAGGCAGAAACTTGTAAACTGGAGCAGCTGGGTATTGGAGGTAAAGGATGGACTATAAAGAAGCTTATGAGAATGAGCATTTAAGAAACGCCGATTTAGCAGGACGTGTCGCTGACCTGGAAGCGAAGTGCGATGAATTGAGCTTTCAGTTAAATCGGATTAAAACCAATCCCATCTGGAAGGCTTCCGCTCCATTGCGCCGGTGCATGCATTTTGTATTAAGGCAAAGGAGCAGGTTGAAGAACTGCGGCAGCATAAGGGGCGTCATTTCTAAATTGGAGTACAAAAAAATTGAAAAAAAGGCTATGCAGCGCTATGGGACGCATAGCTTTCCTGATTCAGACGAGGCGGAAAGACAAAGGGGACAGCGTTTTCCCAGAATGATTAAATTCAGTATTTTGGTCCCGTTATATAATACGCCTGAGATTTTTTTGCGTGAAATGATTGACTCCGTGATGGCGCAGACTTATGAAAACTGGGAACTATGTCTGGCGGATGGTTCTGATGCGGAGCATGGTTATGTAAGAAATATAGTGGAGGAATATCAGAAAAAAGACGGCCGCGGCAGGATAGTCTATGAAAAGCTTGATAAGAACGAGGGGATTTCCGGCAATACAAATCGGTGTCTGGCAATTTCAACAGGAGAATATATAGGGTTGTTTGATCATGACGATATTCTCCACCCGAGCGTTTTGTATGAATATATTAAAGCAATCAACGAAAAGAATGCGGATTATCTGTACTGCGATGAAACTACTTTTAAGAGTGGCAATATAAACCAGATGCTGACCATGCATTTTAAGCCGGATTATGCAGTGGACAACCTGCGTGCAAATAATTATATCTGCCATTTCAGTGTGTTTGACAGAAAACTTCTTGACGGTACGGAACTTTTCCGCTCAAGATTTGACGGAAGTCAGGATCATGATATGATTCTGCGTCTTACGGACAGGGCGGAGAATGTAGTGCATGTGCCGAAGCTTATGTATTACTGGCGAAGCCATCCGGGCAGTACTGCCTCGGATATAAATGCAAAACCATACGCTATCGAGTCGGCTAAAGGCGCTGTGGCCGATCACCTTAAACGGCATGGCTTTGAACATTTTCAGATTACATCCACTCGTGCGTTTGAAACGATTTTCAAGATTAGATATCAGATTATCGGCAGCCCGAAGATATCCGTTATAATTGCAAACAAGGATCACGTGAGCGATTTGAAAAGATGCATAACATCAGTTATTGAAAAATCTACCTATGAAAACTATGAAATTATCGTGGTGGAAAATAACAGTACAGAAGAGGGTACATTTGCTTATTATGAAGAACTTAAGGAAAATGAGAGGATAAAGGTAGTTACTTTCGAGGGCAACTTTAACTATTCCGCAGTCAATAACCTGGGAGCGGCGAATGCAACCGGAGAATATCTTCTTCTTCTCAATAATGATACGCAAGTCATAACGGTGAACTGGATAGAAGAAATGCTGATGTATGCCCAGCGTGATGATGTGGGCGCAGTTGGCGCCAAGTTGTATTATGCGGATAAGACTATACAGCATGCGGGAGTAGTGCTTGCACTTGGAGCGCATAGGACCGCAGGGCACAGCCATTACGGACAGCACAGGGATAATCTGGGATACATGGGAAGACTCTGTTATGCTCAGAATGTTTCTGCAGTTACAGGTGCCTGCCTTCTGGTGAAAAAATCACTTTTTGATATTGTAGGCGGGCTGGACGAGAGCTTTGCGGTTTCATTAAATGATGTGGACTTTTGTCTGAAACTGCGGCAGAGGGGATATTTGAATGTATTTACTCCGTTTGCGGAACTCTATCATTATGAGTCAGTATCAAGAGGACTGGATGACCGGGGTGAGAAGGCGGAAAGATATAATGAAGAGTCGGAACGTTTCAGGAAAAAGTGGAAGGATGTCCTTGAAGCGGGAGATCCTTATTATAATCCTAATTTTTCTTTGGACAGAAGCGACTTTGCTTTGAAAATTAACCAATAGTGTGGTATACTCAAAAATAACTATAAATATGGAGGTAAAAGTGATGGGTTACAAAGAGCAATATGAATTCTGGATGGATGATTCTTACTTTGATGAGGACACAAAAAAGGAACTTCAGGGAATTAAAGGCGATGAAAAGGAAATAGAAGACCGCTTTTATAAGGAACTGGCATTTGGTACCGGCGGACTCAGAGGCGTAATAGGCGCTGGAACGAACCGGATGAATATCTATACAGTCCGTAAAGCGACGCAGGGACTTGCAAATTATATTAAGAAGCAGGGCGGAGAAGCAAAAGGAGTAGCTATTGCTTATGATTCAAGGAGAAAATCTCCTGAATTCGCTGATGAAGCAGCGCTTTGTCTCGCGGCAAACGGAATCAAGGCTTATGTATTTGATTCGCTCAGACCTACGCCGGAGTTATCCTTTGCGCTGCGTACATTGGGTTGTATTTCAGGAATTGTTATTACCGCAAGCCACAATCCGCCGGAATATAATGGATATAAATGTTATTGGGAAGACGGTGCACAGGTAACTGCTCCAAGAGATAAAGAAATAATTACAGAGGTAAACAACGTAACGGATTATCATACTGTTAAGACCATGTCTAAAAAGGAAGCTGTTGAAGCCGGTCTTTATCAGGTGATAGGTAAAGAAATCGATGATAAGTACATGGTTGAATTGAAGAAACAGATTATTCACCCTGAAATTATCAAGGAAGTGGCAGATGATATCAAGATTGTATACTCTCCTTTCAATGGAACCGGAAATCTGCCCGTAAGAAGGATATTGGATGAAATAGGTTTCAAGAATGTTTTTGTAGTTCCGGAACAGGAGATGCCGGATCCTGACTTTACTACATTGGAATACCCTAATCCGGAGGACCCGAAAGCATTTACACTGGCGCTTAAACTGGCAAAAGAAAAGAATGCGGATATTGTACTTGCAACTGACCCCGATGCTGACAGACTCGGCATCTATGCGTTGGATACAAAAAGCGGTGAGTATGTGCCTTTTACAGGAAATATGTCAGGAATGCTGATTGCCGAATACATATTAAGAGAGAGAACCGCAACAGGCAAAATGCCTGAGAATCCTGCGCTTGTTACGACAATCGTTACTACCAATATGGCAAGAGCAATTTCGGAAGATTACAAGGTAAGATTTATAGAGGTGCTGACAGGGTTTAAATATATAGGAGAGCAGATTAAATTCTTCGAGCAGTCAGGTTCCAATAATTATGTATTCGGTCTGGAAGAGAGCTATGGCTGCCTTGCAGGTACTCATGCAAGGGATAAGGACGCCATTGTTGCAGTAATGTGCCTTTGCGAAATGGCGGCATGGTGTAAGAAAAACGGTAAGACTGTATGGGATCAGATGATTACCTTATATGAAAAATACGGTTATTTCAAGGAAAGCCAGTATTCTATCACTATGAAAGGTATTGACGGTGCAAAACAGATTGAAGAACTCATGAATAAACTAAGGAGTAATCCGCCTAAAAACTTTGGTGAGCTTAAGGTGAAAGAGTTCAGGGATTATGATACAGGCAAGACTCTGAATCCGGAGACCGGTGCGGAAGGCGAGACAGGGCTTCCACAGTCTAATGTGCTTTACTTTGATTTAACTAATGATTCATGGTGTTGTGCGCGCCCTTCAGGAACAGAGCCGAAGATTAAGTTCTACATGGGTGTAAAGGGAACTGATTTAAAGGATGCAGAAGAGAAGCTTAATCAGCTTACAGAGGATTTNAAGGCATATTTATANGAAATAAAACAGANAATAGNATCGTCCTGAAGGTTCAGGGCGATTCTATACTATCGGGGGAAAATGGGAAATAATATTNTTAATACNACAAATATAAGGAANACCATAAATTATCTGCGTAAAAACGGAATTCGTCANGCATACTATGCAGCAAAAGAACGGATAGAAGAAGAAAAAANGTCGGATTATATATATGANGAACCNAANNAAGAGGTTCTNANNATGCAGAGANNCNGNTGGAAANANCTNCCATANCGTTTNAGCATTATAGTNCCGGCTTATGAAACCAAAGCNGAATATATGCGGGAANTGATAGATTCNGTCAGANGGCAGAGCTATGANAGATGGGANCTTATCATAGCGGATGCCAGTACNGGCANCGGNGTAGAGGAAATTGTNGCAGAATATCAGGAGAGGGATAATGAAAGACGGATTCGTTATATTCGNCTGATAGAAAACAGAGGCATTTCTGAGAACACNAATGTAGGAATTGAAACGGCAGAGGGAGATTACATNGGATTGTTNGATCATGATGANGTCCTGACNCCGGATGCTTTATATGAAATAGCAAGTGTTATNCATAAAGCNGAAGAAAANGGCGGNAGACCGACTCTGATTTATTCCGANGAGGANAAGTTTNCGGACAATATCANAACCACACAAGCTGAGAAAGGAAATGATTGCAGGGGTGGGAATACTGCGCGTATATATAAGGATGTAAATAGGAAATANGATTTCAATNTTGACTTAATATTGTCAAATAATTACATCTGTCATTTTATGGTNGTAGAAGCAGCTTTGATGAAANCGATTAAATTGCAAAAAAANTATGATGGAGCTCAAGACTATAATCTGGTACTCAGAATCATAGACAAACTGCTTNCATTGAAGAATATGGAAGATGTGACAGAGCTGAATAAAATGGTGCTCCATGTTCCCAGAGTCTTATATCATTGGCGCTGCCATGAGAATTCTACGGCCGAAAATACTGCAAGTAAGNCATATGCGTATGAAGCGGGTAAGGCAGCTTTAGAAGATTTTTGCAAAAAGNGGGGATGGAATGCTCAGGTCAGCCATTCGCTGCATCTTGGTTTTTACGACATAGGATACCTTACAGATATATTTTCGGTACGTCCGGAAGTTGGGCTTATAGGTGGAAGGATTCTGGATAGACGGAGTAAAATAGTGTCAGGTATATATAATGAAAAAGGCGAAAGATTATATGTAGGAGTCCATAAGGAATACAGTGGAGGAAGCACCCATAAGGCGGCGCTTATGCAGGACTGTGCGGCAGTAGATATACGCTGTGTGAGAGTATGNAGCGCNTTACAGCCTTTGTTTGAACAAATAACAAGNGTTACTTATTNTGAAAAGGGAGAACAAAAGCTGGCGGATGTTTCAGGAATTACNTGTGATGAAGAAGGATACCGGAANCTGAGTATGGAGCTTGGCAGGGCTGCNGCCAAGATGGGATATCTGGTCTTATGGAATCCGCTGATTACCATAAAGCTATAATCACGATTAAGTAAGTTTTCTTGACAAGAATTTCAACAGTATTATACTATTCTAATAAGAGAAAAAATGTAACCATAAGAGCCGAATGAAAGAGGCAGAATATGATTAAAGACAACCAGAAATATTTTAATAGATTACATCTTTTATTGGATGCACTTGTTGTTGCCGGTTCATATATTCTTGCGTGGTACTTGAAGTTTGAAAGCCCCTTTACTGATATAGACCCGGCAATNGGCGTGCTTTCNCAGAGTACCTATTTTGAAATGCTCTATTATATTGTGCCCGGATATGTAATTTTATGCTATTATTTCAAATTATATACTCCGAAAAGAGCGACTGCCCATAAGTATGAGATTTTCAACATCATTCAGGCCAATACGGTGGGAGTCATCATGCTTATGGTGGGAATGTATGCAGTTAAGCAGATGGATTTCTCGCGTGGTATGATGGGCATATTTTATATTTCAAATATNGCCTTTAGCACCATATATCGTTCTATTNTAAGACTTACGCTTCAGCATTTCAGAAATAAGGGCTTTAATCTGAAATATATTCTGCTGGTCGGTTATNCNAGGGCNGCGNAAGANTATATAAAAAGAATTAATTCCAATCCGCAGTGGGGCTATGTCGTACGNGGCATTCTGGATGATTCGGTACCCAGAGGAGCGGTATATAAAGGNGTCAAGGTTATNGGNTCNATNGATAATCTNNTNTATATACTGCCTGAGAATAAGCTGGATGAGATTGCCATAACGTTATCACTGAATGATTATGANCGTTTGGAAAAAATTGTGGCGCTGTGTGAAAAATCCGGCGTACACACAAAGTTTATTCCTGATTATAACAGCTTGTTCCCAAGCAGACCGTATACTGAGGACCTGATGGGACTTTCTGTTGTGAATATCCGTTATGTTCCTCTGTCCAATACTTTAAACTGGATACTTAAAAGAGTTGTTGATATCGTGGTTGCATTAATTGGCGCTGTAATCTCTTCGCCTATTATGCTTATTTCAGCAATTGCTATTAAGTGCAGCAGCAAAGGACCTGTCATATTCAAGCAGGAGAGAATNGGTCTGCACAATAANCCGTTTATGATGTATAAGTTCAGGACGATGGAAATACAGAAGTCGAGTACGGAGAAAAAGGGTTGGACGGTAAAAAATGACCCTCGTGTCACAAAAGTGGGTAAATTACTTNGAAGAACAAGCATGGACGAGCTGCCACAGCTTTTTAATATNTTAAAAGGTGATATGAGCATAGTGGGTCCCAGNCCGGAAAGACCGCAGTTTGTAGAAAAATTTAAAGAAGAAATTCCAAGATATATGGTGAAACATCAGGTNAGACCGGGGCTTACNGGCTGGGCNCAGATNAATGGATATCGCGGGGATACTTCTATAAAGCGACGGATNGAATATGANATTTTTTATATAGAGAACTGGACATTGGCTTTTGACATTAAAATTATGTTTTTGACTATATTTAANGGCTTTATAAATAAAAATGCATACTAAAGAAATACTATTATATAAATGCAGATAAATTTTGCATATGCTAAAATGGACTTGACTGTTAGCATGAATTTCTTAAGAATTTATAAAAATTGCTAAAAATGTTACAAAGTTGTTGCATTTGTNACAATATGTAGTATAATCNTAAAGGGTNGNAACANTATTTTGTGACGTGTGCATAAACAAGGAATCAGNGGAGTACATGATATGACAAAGACNAATAGAGATGCATATGANGATGANAAAAGAACCAAGAAGAAACCNTCNGGNAAAAAGCCTGTNAAAAGGGAACTCAGNAAAAAGGAGANGGCNAAGAAAAAGAGAAGAAGAATAGTTTTCTTTACCTTGGAAATTTTGGNTTTGNTAGTTATGGTNATAGTTCTTTGGGGAGTTNTGACAANNNCGGNAGTGATANCNGACNNTGTGGNNNTTGATGANGANNANATCGTNATTAANGACNNNGTNAAGGAANTAGCACAGACGACAACAATGCTTGGATACCGNAACATNGCNTTGTTNGGNGTGGATTCTACNAAAGGTTCNTTANNNAAAGGAACCAGAAGCGATACGATTATGATTGCTTCTATNAATCAGGATACNGGNGAATGTAANTTAGTATCTGTTTATCGTGATACTTATCTGAATNTGAGTAATGANTCATATAATAAATGTAATGCNGCTTATGCAAANGGCGGTCCTGAGATGGCAATNANTATGCTGAATATGAATCTGGACTTGAANATCACAGATTTTGTTACNGTAGGTTTTGGNGGNCTGACGGATACNATNGANGCGCTNGGCGGTNTTTANATTGATGTGCAGAGCCATGANATTNTACATTTNAATAANTACCAATCNNNTATTGCNNANNATNTAAANCGTTCTTATACTGAAGTGGAATCNNCAGGNTATCAGCNNCTTNACGGTCTTCAGGCAACNGGNTACTGNCGTATACGTTATGGCGGAGGAGATGATTTCAGGCGTNCAGAGCGTCAGAGNACNGTTTTNNGNGCCNTAGCNGATCAGGCAAAGAAAGCGCCTGTAACATCGCTTGTAAGCATTGCAAACAATGTTTTTGATGAAGTCTATACTTCTCTTAGTTTGGAGGAAATAGGTGAGTTATTAACAGATGTTGCCAAATATAGTATTACAGAGACAGAGGGCTTTCCTAAAGAAGAGTACAGAGCAACCGGAACGGTAAAAGGCGGCAGTTGTGTTATTCCTGTAGATTTGGAAACGAATGTTAAGTGGCTGCATCAATTCCTTTTTGGCGATGATGACTATGAACCGTCAGAAACGGTAAAGGCATGCGGCAGGAAAATTGCAGCAGATTGTGCAGATGCGCTGCAAAAGTAATAAGAATCAGAGAAGTAAAGGGGCTGGCGTTTCAGCCCCTTTCGTGTTATTATATATTAGGTATTTGTGCAAGGGGGAAACGCTTTGATAGGCAATGTGGATGTCATAATTCCGACTTATAAGCCGGATCAGAAATTTTTGGAATTAATGGACAGACTTGAGAAACAGACTATTCCTATTCATCGTATCATTATCATGAATACGGAACAGAAATATTTTGACCGTTTGACTTATGGAACATCTTTTTCAAAAAAATGTAAAAATATATTGATAAAGCATCTGTCAAAGAGAGAATTCGACCACGGCCGCACAAGAAATCAAGCGGTAGCCTGTTCTGATACTCAGGTTTTTGTCATGATGACGCAGGATGCGGTTCCGGCAGATGAGTTTATGCTTGAGAAACTGCTTGAAGCCTTGGAACCTGAAAATGTAGCAGTAGCATATGGAAGACAGCTTGCAGACGATAGTTGTTCTGCTGCTGAGCAGTATACAAGAAATTTTAATTATCCGGAAAATGGATGCATAAAGACGAAAGATGATATTGAAAAATTGGGNATTAAGACATTCTTNTGNTCTAANGTGTGCGCGGCNTATAAAAGANATATTTTTGACTTATTAGGAGGCTTCATCAATCATACTATATTTAATGAAGACATGATTTATGCTGCAGGAGCTGTTNATGGCGGATATGGGATTGCGTATCAGCCGGAAGCAAGAGTGTACCATTCGCATGATTATAATAATAGAGAACAATTCCGAAGAAATTTTGATCTGGGTGTTTCTCAAGCTGACCACCCTGAAGTCTTTGCAGATATTCCTTCCGAATCAGANGGCATAAAGCTTGTAAAGAAGACAATAGCACACTTAAAGGNTANAAAGCAAAAAAATCAAATACCGGGCGTTATTATTAAAAGCGGATTTAAATACATGGGATATCTGGCGGGAAAAAACTACAGAAGGCTGCCTATGAAAATTGTAGTAAAATGCTCAGCNAGTAAGGAATATTGGGAAAGAGANAGTTTAATCCGTGCGAAAAAGGGAATTGATGCAACCAGAGGATATGGCAGGTCTGAGGAGGAGCAGGTAAAGAGAGGAGAGAAANNATAGAATGTGTGGAATCGTAGGATATATTGGAACTAAGCAGGCGGCACCCATTATTTTGGATGGATTGTCCAGACTGGAGTATAGAGGATATGACTCNGCAGGAATCGCCGTTTACGACGGAGAGAAAATNAATATTCAGAAGTCGGTNGGACGGCTGAAGATANTGGAAAACATGACNCANGGCGGNGANAATATGCCTGGATTGTGTGGTATAGGCCATACAAGATGGGCGACGCATGGAGCCCCCAGCGATGTGAATGCGCATCCGCATTTTAATATGTCGGAAACTATTACGGTTGTGCATAACGGTATTATAGAAAATTATTTNCAGCTGAGAAAGAAAATGACAGACAAAGGATATCATTTTGTTTCAGAGACGGATACGGAAGTGTTNGCGCATATGCTGGATTATTACTATAAAGGAAATCCGTTAGAGGCGGTATCCAAGGTACTTCATCGTGTGGAAGGTTCCTATGCGCTCGGTATTGTATTTGCCGATTGTCCGGATCAGATTTTCGCNGCAAGAAAGGACAGTCCTCTTATTGTGGGACAAAANGAAGACGGCTGTTTTATTGCTTCGGATGTTCCGGCAATTCTTAAGTATACCAGAAAAGTGTATTATGTGGATAATCAGGAAGTAGTAAGGCTGCGTGCCGACCACATGCATTTTTACACTGTGGATGAAGAGGAATTGCAAAAAGAGCCGGTTATGATTGACTGGGATGCNAATGCAGCNGAGAANGCCGGATATGAGCATTTTATGTTAAAAGAGATGTATGAGCAGCCCAAAACGGTTTCAGACACGTTGACTCCACGAGTCAAAGGAAATGATATTGTAATAGAAGAATTGAATATGACAGAAGATGAGCTGAAGNCAATACGAAAGATACATATTGTTGCCTGNGGTTCNGCTTATCATGCGGGTATGACNGGTAANTATGTTNTNGAAGGTCTGGCAAGAATTCCNGTNGAGGTNGATCTTGCTTCGGANTTNCGNTATCGTAATCCGATTNTGGAAGANGGNGCTATGGTAGTNGTNATCAGCCAGTCNGGTGAGACTGCCGATACATTGGCNGCGCTGAGNGAATCGAAGGCNAGAGGTTTCAAGGTACTTGGNATCGTTAACGTAGTNGGAAGCTCCATAGCCAGAGANGCGGATAATGTNATGTATACATGGGCAGGACCTGAGATAGCGGTAGCTACAACAAAGGCCTACAGCGCACAGCTTATTGCATTGTATATGCTGGCAATGAAGCTTGGAAAAGTAAGAGGNCAGATAGCAGAAAAAGACTTTGCCNNNATGNTGGATGATTTGAAATGTCTGCCNGATCAAATTGAACTGTTNCTAAATAATAAACTGAAAATTCAGAAATTTGCCAACCGTTATATTGGCGCTAAGGATGTGTTTTTCATAGGACGCGGCATTGATTATGCNATTTCATTGGAAGGTTCACTGAAATTAAAGGAAATATCNTATATTCATTCGGAAGCATATGCTGCCGGTGAACTTAAGCATGGTACTATTTCACTGATTGAAGAGGGAACATTAGTTGCAGCGGTATCCACACAGCCTGAGTTATATGCTAAAACCATAAGCAATATGGTAGAAGTAAAAGCAAGGGGNGCNTTTGTACTGGCTGTTACCTGTGAGGCTAACAAAGAGATTGAAAAAGCGGCCGACTATGTAATATATATTCCGGAGACNAANCCNTATTTTGCCAATTCGCTGGCGATTATACCGTTGCAGNTATTTGGATATTANGTTGCCGTAGGAAAAGGCTGCGATGTTGATAAACCGCGAAATCTGGCGAAATCGGTTACTGTTGAATAGTACAGCAGCTTAATTTCACTAAAAAACACAAAAAAGAAAAAATTTCATCACAATTTATACACAATTTGTANTTATACTGANNGCATAATCNATTGCNGAGTTATAAGGAAGAAGGGAGNNATAATTATGTATGAAGGACAAAATNCGGATGCAATAAGTAACGGCAGTATGGAAAGCGTGGAAAATAACGGAGAATTAAAGCTTACTGAGGGAAGGTTCAGTTCGCAGAATACAAATGATGCCTATAAAAATGGTAATATCAGCGCTAACAATGCAAATGCAGGAAATGCTGCTCCGATGAACGGTTATTATGCCAATACTAATCAGGATTATAGATATGCACAGGGCGCATGGCAGAAGCCTAATTATGGGCAGAATCCTAACTATGGACAGAACGCGGGCAGTTATCAGTATAGCAATACCTATCCGAACAATTATGGAAATGTAAAGAAAGAGAAAGAAAAAAAGAAAAAAGAAAGTAATGGCAGCAGCTTTTTTAAGAAGGCTATGGTCAGCCTTTCTTTAGGATTGATATTTGGAGTTTGCGCAGGACTTGGACTGTATGCTGTGGAGGCGCTTACCGGCAGTTCAGATAGGGATACTGAGTTGTCAGAGGCTGTGCTCAGCCAGGATTCTGTTACGGGAACTGCGAATGAAATGCTGGAAAAAGTGGATGAGATTATTGATGAAAGTGAAGATGTGATCTCCGATTCCATAAGTAAAACAGATATTGATAAAACACAGACTATTACAACAGTTGTATCTGACGTGTCGGAAATGGTCGAATCCGTTATGCCGGCGGTAGTGTCCATCAATAATACCTATACCGAAAGAGTATCATATTTTGGACAGACATTTACCAGCGAAGCGCAGGCGAGCGGTTCCGGGATTATCGTAGGTGAAAACGATGTGGAACTTCTGATTGTAACAAACTACCATGTAGTTGAAGGCGCAGATGAGCTGGGTGTAGTATTTGCGGATGGAAGTGAAATAGGAGCCGCTGTCAAAGGCACGGATATCGACATGGACCTGGCGGTAATTGCAGTACCGCTTGAAAATATTCTCAATTCAACATTAAATCAGATTGCAATTGCAACACTTGGTGATTCTGATGCCCTGAAAGTTGGGGAACCTGCGGTTGCAATCGGAAATGCACTGGGTTACGGACAATCCGTTACAACCGGTTGTATCAGCGCATTGAACAGGGAAATGGAGCTTGAAGATGGCAGCACCGGCATATTTATTCAAACGGATGCCGCAATCAATCCGGGAAATTCCGGCGGAGCTCTTCTGAATGTCAAGGGCGAAGTAATAGGTATCAATTCCAATAAAATCGGCGGTGAGGTTATTGAAGGAATGGGTTACGCCATACCGATTTCAGCAGCAAGCCCTATTATTGCCGATTTGATGTTGAAAGAGACGAAGGATAAAGTGGCAAAAGATGAAAGAGGTTATCTGGGGATATCAGGTATCAGCGTAACACAGGAAGTGGCGGATGATTATGGTATGCCAAAAGGATTGTATATTACAAAAGTATACGAAGGTACTCCGGCAGAAGAGATTGGACTGAAAAAAGGAGATATAATAACATCTTTTGACGGTGAAGAGATAACATCGATGGATGAACTGTATGTTTTGCTGGAATATTATGCTAAAGGAGATACGGTTGAGCTTGTAGTTATGAAGGCCGGAAGCAATGGATATCGCAGCACTAAAGTGAGCGTGACATTGGGGGATAAATCAGCACAATAAAATCAAAGAATATCATATAATAATAAATGTGGCATGCTTGCTGATAAGGTATAAGCGTGCCTTATTTATATTAGTGTTTAAACTTTTTATAAAATCTTAACTTGTAGTAAGCATAATTTTATACTATGATTAATGATATATAAGAATGTATACTACAAATTATATAAGTGTTTAAAAAATATATAGGGGAACGGAAAGGTATGGAAACTGACATGAACGATGATGAAAGAATCGATCAGGATAAAGAAGAAAAGAATATGTGGGATTTCAGAGAACTGGAAGATGTAGATGCGCAGAAGGCAGATCTGATGAATTCTGATGGCAAAGAGAAAAAGGATGAAGAAAAACACGACGAATATGAAGAAGTCTGTTTTATCTGCAGAAGACCTGAAAGTAAAACCGGCAAGATGTTCAAGCTTCCCAATAATATTTGTGTCTGCAATGACTGTATGCACAAGACAATGGATACGGTGAGTCAGTTTGATTATCAGGGAATGCTGAACCATCCGGGGACTCCAGGCGGTAATATGGCAGATTTTAACAATGGTAAAGGCTTTCCTAATATAAGCTTCGTAAATCTGGCGGATTTGCAGGGAGATGGCGGGATTCCGAACAAGCAGAAGCTTAAGAGGAAAAAATCGAAAACAAGTGCGCCTGCTATTGACATCAAGAATATAATGCCGCCGCATAAGATCAAGGCAAAGCTGGATGAGTATGTAGTAGGGCAGGAACATGCTAAAAAGGTGATGTCAGTAGCAGTATACAATCATTATAAAAGAGTTGCTACAGGCACAATGGATGAGATTGAAATTGAGAAATCCAATATGCTGATGATAGGACCGACCGGCTGNGGTAAGACATACCTTGTCAAAACCTTAGCTCGCCTTTTGGATGTGCCGCTGGCAATTACGGATGCAACTTCGCTTACAGAGGCAGGTTATATAGGTGACGATATTGAAAGCGTTGTTTCCAAACTTCTTGCGGCGGCAGATAATGATGTAGAAAGGGCAGAGCAGGGAATCATTTTTATTGATGAGATTGATAAGATTGCTAAAAAGAAGAATAACAATTCCAGAGATGTGAGTGGAGAATCCGTGCAGCAGGGAATGTTGAAGTTATTGGAAGGCGCCGAGGTAGAAGTGCCTGTAGGAGCAAATTCAAAAAATGCGATGGTTCCGCTTGCCACTGTAAATACCAGGAATATTCTCTTTATCTGCGGCGGAGCTTTTCCCGATCTGGATGATATCATTAAGCAGCGTTTGAATAAAAAGACATCTATAGGTTATAATGCGCAGCTTCGTGATGAAATTGATAAGGAAAAAAATATTTTGAGTAAAGTGACGGTAGAGGATATTAAGAAATTTGGCATGATTCCGGAATTTATCGGCAGACTTCCGATTATTTTTACATTGGAAGGTCTGGGCAAAGATATGATGGTAAAAATATTGAAAGAGCCTCGTAATGCAATTTTAAAGCAGTATCAAAAACTGCTTGAGCTAGATGAGGTCAAACTGGAATTTGACGAAGGGGCATTAGAGGCAATCGCGGATAAAGCAATGGAGAAGGATACCGGAGCCAGAGCTTTACGGGCAATTATTGAGGAATTTATGCTGGATATTATGTATGAGATTCCCAAGGATGATAATATCGGGAAAATTACGATTACCAGAGAGTATATTGAGGGAACGGGGGGACCTGTTATTGATATCAGGAGCGGAATGGAGGCTCTCGCATATAATAATGGTAATTAATATGATGTAAAGAGCGGATAAAAATGACTTGTAAAGAGGCAATCCTCTCAAATGAATATGCAGACATTATATTGGATTACACTCTGCCTGCTGAATTTCTGTCGAGACTTAATATTGACTACTGTTTCCGTAGAATAGATGATGAATTTGGAATTGTCCAGATAGAGAGACAGAAGATTCCGGAGCTTTCTTTGGGAGTACTTAATTATGCGTCCATTCCTAAACTGTATGGATTGATGCAGACCTTTCAGGCGGAAAACCTGATTGAGATGGGAAATATCCGAATACAGAATCCGCCGTTGTCATTGCAGGGAAAAGGGGTTATTATCGGGTTCATTGATACCGGTATCCGCTATCAGTTGGATGTGTTCAGGGACGAGGAAGGAAACAGCCGAATACTGTCTGTATGGGATCAGACTATACAAAGCGGAGAACCGCCGGAAGGTTTCTTATACGGAACCGAATATACACGTGAGAAAATCAATCAGGCGTTGCGAAGCGATACTCCGCTTGCTATAGTACCTTCAACGGATGAAAACGGACATGGAACTGCNATGGCATCTGCTGCAGCAGGCAGCATATTAAATCAGGGTATGACGTTTAGGGGAGCGGCTCCNCAGGCAGACATTGCTGTCGTGAAACTTAAAGGCGCTAAAGATTATTTGAGGGATTTTTATGTTATTAACGATGATGCGGTGGCGTATCAGGAAAATGACATAATGGAAGCGGTAAAATATCTTGAGCAAATGGCAGTTGTATTCAAAAGACCGGTAGTTATCGTGCTGGGTCTCGGAACCAATATGGGAAGTCATACAGGGGCTTCCATGCTGGGAGCATATATAAATAAGGTTGCATCAAAAAGAAGTCGTGCGATTGTNGTATGCGGCGGTAATGAAGGTGATAAAGAGCATCACTACTACGGAAAGGTGCCTGATCAGGTAGAATTTCGTGTAGAGGATAATACAAAAGGCTTTTGTATCGAATTATGGGGATGCAGGGTAGATACTTATATCGCTTATATTCGATCTCCCGGAGGAGAAATGACTCCGGTAATTGATTTCCGTAATGAGGTTGACAGGGAAATATCATTTCTTTTTGATAAAACAAAGATTTATGCGGGAATAGTTTTGGTGGAACAAAGGTCCGGNGATGAGCTTATTTTTCTGAGATTTGAAAATCCTACACCCGGAGTATGGAGCGTGATCGTGTCGCCCTCGGAACGAGAGAGACTGCGTGGAACAGGNTGCTTTAATATGTGGCTTCCGATTACGGAATTTATCGGCGGAGCAGTACAATTTCTGGAACCAAGCCCGGAGACGACATTAACAGAGCCTTCTAATGTGGAAAATGTCATTACGATATCGGCGTATAATGGTATGAACGGAAGCTGGTTTCCGGAATCGGGAAGGGGATATGCCAGAAATGATATGATAAAACCGGATCTGGCAGCACCCGGAGTAGGCGTTTCCACAGCTCTTGGCAGCAGAACCGGATCGAGTTTGGCTGCGGCGCTTAGTGCAGGCTGTGTTGCACAGTTTATGGAATGGGCAATCGTAGAACAAAATGCACCGTTTATAGAAAGTGTAGGAATTAAAAGTTATTTTATTCGTGGAGCNGTNCGNGAGAANAATATAGTNTATCCNGATAAAAGATGGGGGTACGGGAAACTGAATATTAACGGGACATTTGAGACATTGGCACGAACTTAGGTAAAATAAACAAAGTAAGGGGCTCGTCGCAAGCGTAATCGCCCCTTACTTTGTTTATTTTACCTAAGTTCTGGGTATTGAGATAAAGTTTGGTGATTGACTGCTTTTTTGATATTGATGAAAGGAAATATTAAACATGATTTATGCAGTTTTGGCGGCAGTAATTTTTATTACGGATATGGCAATAAAAAATTGGGTTGAACGGGAGTGTACAGAAGGAGAAGAAAGGAAAATCGGAAAAGGTCTTTTGCTTCTGCGTAAACACCACAATAAAGGGGCGTTTCTAAATACGGGAGATGGGAAGAGTACGATTGTAGCACTTCTCTCAATTGTTTTGACGCTTGCGATGACTGTGGTATTTCTTGTAACTTTTAGTTTCCGGGGGAGCAGACTGCTGAAAACCGGACTGGCTATGCTTTTAGGCGGTGCATACAGCAATACCTATGACCGTATACACCGGCGCTATGTGGTGGACTATGTGAGCTTTCCGGTGAAGAATGAGGCTGTCAGGCGCATAATCTTCAATATTTCCGATTTTTGTATTATGATAGGCGCTCTCTGCATGGTGCTTGGAAGTACGTAAAATACTATATCATGAGCATGCCTTACGCGGTGATAATAGTGCCGCTTTTGCCTCGGATAGCATCAGATACGGAATCCAACGAGGTAATAAGGACTTTTCCTGCCGGATTGGCTTCAAGATATGAGATAGCAGCTTCAATTTTTGGAAGCATGGTTCCATTCTCGAATTCTTCTTTTAAAATATCATTTTTTGCTTCTGTGATAGTCAGACTGGTTATCGGAGTCTGGTCGTCTTTTCCGAAATTCCTGTATACAAAAGGTACGCTTGTCAGTATAATCAATTCGTCTGCTTTTAAGTCGCCTGCCAGTTTGCCGGCTATGGAGTCTTTTTCTATTACGGCGGAAGCGCCTTTTAATGTGTGATTTTGCTCAATGACAGGAATACCGCCGCCACCGCAGGCGATGACAACCTGACCCGCATCGGCAAGAGTGCGGATAGCATCAATTTCTACTATGTCAATCGGTTTTGGAGCTGCAACCACTCGGCGGAAGCCTTTACCGGGTTCTTCGAGTACATAATTACCTTTTTTTATCTCTATTTCAGCGTCTTCCTTTGACATATATCTGCCGATAACCTTAGTCGGTTCATAGAATGCTTCATCATAAGGGTCTACAGTGACTTGTGTCAGAATAGTGCTGACCGCTTTAGAAATNCCGCGGNTTAGCAGTTCGGTACGCAGCGCACTCTGAATGTCATAACCCACATAACCCTGGCTCATGGCTGANCANACGCACATNGGNGCNGGAGTGTAATCNATATAAACACGACGAAGCTCGGTCATGGCCTTGTGAATCATACTGACCTGAGGACCGTTGCTATGCGTGATAGTCAGCTGATAATCAGCTTCTACCAGATTGGCAAGAGCTTTTGCGGTTATTTTTACGGCATCCCACTGTTCTAATGTGGTATAGCCTAATGCTTCATGTCCAAGAGATACGACGGCTTTCTTTTTGCTCATAATAATACCTTCTTTTCTGAATATGCGTTTATTATATCAAAANCCTTGAAGTTTGTATAGAATGAAAGTTTCATATTTCCATATGCCTAAGGCAATTATATAATCGGTCAAAAAAGCAAGCAGATTCAGGTTGACAGTTTTATCATCAATTAGTAAAATTATAGCATGGGNATATTTTATGGNCNTACGATTTGAAGAAAATAAATCANTGGAAAAGNAAAAANACGAAGCGATAGGGGTGATATGAATGACAGACTTGAAAGCTTCTCAAAATATGTCAATTGACCAGATTAAATCTGTACTTGATATTATGCAGAGGGCTTCCGGCGGATATCTTTACATATTTGATTTGACTGATGATGTATATTTGATTCCGGAAAGGTTGAAAGAGCGGTTTGCATTTGATGATGTACGGATTGAGAACTGTTCGAAAGAAATACAAAAAGTAATATATCCTTCGGATTACAAGANCTTAGTGGAGGATATTGCAAGATGCGCTTCCGGAGAGCAGGATATGCATGATATGGAATATCGCTGGGTTGACAGGGAGAACAGGGTTATCTGGATAAGCTGCCGTGGAACTATAGTATTGGACGCGGACGGGCATAGACTGCTGATAGGAAAAATCAGCGAGATCGGAAAGAAAGCAAAAGCGGACAATGTTACCGGACTGCGCAGAGAGGTGAGATTCAGACTAAATGCAGAGGAAATCTTAAGAGACAGACCGGAATCCATTCGTTATTGTATGCGCATCGGGATAGATAATTTTAAGGAAATCAATGAAAAAGATGGAACCGAAGCCGGAGATATGGTATTGTTCGAATTATCAAAATGCATTATGGATACCGTGCCGGAAGAAGTTGATGTTTACCGGCTTGTAGCGGACGANTTCATGATCATGGATGCATTCTCGGATACTGAAGTAAATCCTGAGGTGATTTATAATATAATTAAGGTAAAGGTTGAGCAAAAGGTAAAGCAGAAAGATTACAGCCGGTTTTATACGATTTCTGCTGGCGTCCTGGATAAGAANTNTGTCGGCATGAAAAGTGAAGACATAATGATGCTGTCAGAGTTTGCACTTAATGAAGCAAAGAGAAACGGAAGAAACCAGATGGTTACTTTTAATCAGGACGATTATGGTATTTATCTGGAACATTTGAATATCCGTAAAGAATTAAGATTGGATATATCAAATAATTTCAGAGGATTTCAGATATATTATCAGCCTATTGTGGATGCCGAAAGTTTTCAGATTATTGGTGCGGAGGCTCTGCTTCGGTGGAATAGCCAGAAATTTGGTAATATTTCACCGGTAATCATGATTCCGATTATGGAAGAAAGCGGATTGATTATTCCGGTAGGGCGCTATGTGCTGTGGGAAGCTGCTAAAATGTGCAGAAAATGGAGAGAAACAGTTCCAAACTTTCATATTAATGTCAATTTATCATATGTGCAGGTGCATAAGAGCGATCTGATGAGCGATGTGCAGCAATGTATGAAAGAAGTCGGGATATCTCCTGACAGTATTGTTCTGGAACTGACAGAGAGCGGCTGTATTGAGACGGATAACAGAACGCGTGAGTTATTTAAGAACCTTAAAGAAAATCAGGTGAACCTTGCCATTGATGATTTCGGAACCGGATATTCCAATATGCGTTATTTGAAAGAAATTGAAGCAAAAACAGTTAAACTTGACAGAAGCTTCGTGCTGCAGGCATTAAATAACGAATATGATTATAAGCTCATATGCCATCTTATCGATATGATACACTGCTTGGGTTCAACAGTATGTATGGAAGGTATTGAATATGAACATGAGCTTGAAAAGATGAAGAAAGCCGGTCCGGATATGATTCAGGGTTATCTGTTTGGCAAGCCGTGCCCGGCAGAAGAGTTTGAAAACACACATCTTAATAGAAAGGCTTTAGCCTAAAGACAATTAGTACCGGTTAGTGCCGGAGTGAATAGAATGAGATTAAAATATAAGTAAAAGGAGGCTCACAATGCTTTATATAGGTGTAGATTTAGGAACATCAGCAGTTAAATTACTATTAATGGACGGAAGCGGAAAGATAGAGAATATTGTTTCCAAAGAATATCCGCTGTATTTTCCACATCCGGGCTGGTCAGAACAGAAGCCTGAGGACTGGTATGAGCAGACGATGCTGGGCATAAAGGAACTGCTTAAAGACTTTGACAAAAGTCAGGTGGCTGGTATCAGCTTCGGCGGTCAGATGCATGGTCTCGTTATTCTGGATGATAAAGATGAGGTCATTAGACCGGCTATATTATGGAATGACGGAAGAACTTATGAAGAGTGCGATTATCTGAACAATGTTATTGGAAAAGAAAAGCTTTCGGAGTATACGGCGAATATNTCTTTTACCGGTTTTACTGCTCCTAAAATTCTATGGGTAAAAAATAAGGAGCCTGAAAACTTTGCGAAGATTCAAAAAATAATGCTGCCNAAGGATTACATAGCTTACAAACTTACAGGGGTTCACTGNACCGATGTATCGGACGCTTCAGGNATGCTGCTTTTTGATGTTAAGAACCGCTGTTGGTCTAAAGAAATGTGTGAGATCTGCGGNGTTAAGGAAAGCCAGCTGGCAGGAATCTATGAAAGCTACGAAACAGTTGGCTGCGTGCTGCCTGAAATTGCAGCGGAATTGGGAATTCCGGCAAATGTAAAGGTAGCGGCNGGCGCAGGAGATAATGCNGCGGCNGCAGTAGGAACAGGAACCGTTGGAGACGGNATGTGTAANATNTCACTTGGGACAAGTGGAACGATTTTCATATCCTCTAATAAATTCGGTGTGGATAAATACAATGCACTGCATGCCTTTGCACATGCNGANGGNCATTATCATNTGATGGGNTGNATGCTNAGTGCGGCATCNTGTAATAANTGGTGGATGGATGAGATNATCGGAACNGACTGACTATAGCTCNCAACAGAAAGAAATAACCAAGCTGGGNGAGAATCATGTNTATTTTCTGCCATATCTGATGGGAGAGCGTTCTCCGCATAACAATCCTAATGCGAGAGGAACTTTNATCGGTATGACTATGGATACTACAAGAGCCGATATGACACAGGCGGTTNTGGAGGGTGTTGCTTTTGCCTTGAGGGATTCATTTGAGGTAGCCAAGTCGCTTGGAATTAAAATTGACAGGACCAAAATCTGCGGAGGCGGTGCGAAGAGNCCGCTATGGAAGAAGATAATCGCTAACGTACTTAATCTGAAGGTAGATATTATTGAAAGCGAAGAGGGTCCCGCAATGGGCGGCGCTATGTTAGCNGCAGTGGCATGCGGAGAATATAGCGGCGTAGAAGAAGCNGCTGACAGGATTGTAAAGATAGTTGATACTGTAGAACCTGANTCTGAGCTTGTNGAAAAGTATGAAGCACGCTACCNGCAGTTTAAAGAAATNTATCCTGCATGCAAAGCTCTTTTTGATAAGATACAGATGTAATTGCAAAACTCACTTATGNGGNTTAGCAATATGTTATNATAAAATATAATGAGAAAGGGGCTTACATAAGTATGGAAATTAAAAAAATATCTGACCCNGCATTTAAAAAATATGGCAGGGTGGTACAAGAAATTGATTTTAGCGAATTAATTGAAGTAATTGAAAAAGAAACTCCGCTGCCGGAAGGAGTTGCCTATGAACCGTCAATTGGGGCATTGGAGGCGACGGCATGCGCTAAAGAGCTGCGGAAGAGGACATACGGTGAATTGCCGATTCAGGTGGGATACTGTAACGGACATAATTACAAGCTGAACGCAGTCGAATATCATAGGAATTCTGAGATTAATNTAGCGGCAACGGANGCTNTACTGCTTGTTGGAATGCAGCAGGANATTACTGATGATTTTACATATGATACGTCTTTGATGGAAGCGTTTTTGGTTCCTGCCGGAACAGCGGTTGAAATTTATGCNACAACTCTTCATTATGCACCCTGCANNGCNGGNGANGNNGGATTCAAAGTNGGTATTGTTTTGCCCGCAGGTACGAATTATCCTTTAAAAGATAAGCACGAGGGTTGGGAAGATGCGCTGATTACGGCGCAGAATAAATGGCTGATAGGTCATGCTGAGGGCGGACTGGATGCAGGNGCGCATATCGGACTTATCGGAAAGAATTTAGATATAAGAGAATAANTATTACCGGTAGCACCGGTCAAAAGGAGGATATAATAGTTATGAATAATTTACCAAAAGTAAAAATCGGTATCGTAGCTGTAAGCCGCGACTGCTTTCCNGCATCTTTGGCGGTAAACAGAAGGAAGGCCTTGGTGGAGGCTTACAACAAGGCATATGATGCAGCGGATATCTATGAGTGTCCTGTATGTATAATTGAGAGCGAAATTGATATGGTAAACGCTCTTAAGGACATTAAGGATAATGGTTGTAATGCTCTTTGCGTATATCTTGGAAATTTCGGACCTGAAATTTCAGAAACTCTGCTTGCTAAACATTTTGAAGGACCTAAGATGTTCGTTGCAGCTGCGGAAGAGTCTCAGAATGACCTGATTCAGGGACGTGGTGATGCATACTGCGGTATGCTGAATGCAAGCTATAACCTAAAACTCCGCAATGTTAAGGCATATATTCCGGAATATCCGGTAGGCGACGCTGAGGATTGCGCGCAGATGATTCATGAATTTATTCCGATTGCACGTGCTGTCGTAGCGCTTTCAAGCTTGAAGATAATTTCATTTGGTCCTCGCCCGCTCAATTTCCTGGCATGTAATGCACCTATTAAGCAGCTTTACAATCTGGGTGTTGAGATTGAAGAGAATTCAGAACTTGATTTGTTTGAAGCATTCAAAAAGCATGAAGGCGATTCCCGTATTCCAGATGTAGTAAAAGATATGGAAGCAGAGCTGGGAAGCGGAAATAATAAGCCTGAAATTCTGCCGAAGCTGGCACAGTATGAATTGACGCTGCTTGACTGGATAGAGGCACATAAAGGATATAGAGAGTACGTTGCAATCGCTGGAAAATGCTGGCCTGCATTCCAGACACAGTTTGGCTTTGTTCCATGTTATGTCAATAGCCGTCTGACAGGCAGGGGCATTCCGGTATCATGTGAAGTTGATATTTACGGCTGCTTAAGTGAGTTTATTGGTGAGGCGGTAAGTGACGATATCGTTACACTGCTTGACATTAACAATTCCGTACCCAAGGATATGTACAAGGAATCAATTGAGAACAAATTCAATTATAAATATACGGATACTTTCATGGGCTTCCATTGTGGAAACACATGCTCAAAGAAGCTTTCTAAGTGCAGTATGGAATACCAGATGATTATGGCAAGAAGTCTGCCGGAAGAGGTAACACAGGGTACTTTGGAAGGAGATATCGTTCCGGGAGATATTACATTCTATCGTTTGCAGAGTACAGCAGACAACATTCTGCGTGCGTATGTAGCTGAAGGAGAAGTGCTTCCGGTTGCAACCAAATCATTCGGTGGTATCGGTGTATTTGCAATTCATGAGATGGGAAGATTCTATCGCCATGTATTGATTGAGAAAAATTATCCTCATCATGGTGCGGTTGCTTTCGGACACTATGGAAAAGCACTCTTTGAAGTATTCAAATATATCGGAGTGGATGTAAGTGAAATTGGATATAATCAACCGAAGAACCTGCCTTATCCGACAGAGAATCCTTTTGCATAGAATAAAAATAAAAGAAGAAATAAAAAATCTCGCAAGTTCGCTTGCGAGATTTTTTATTCTTAATTTTGTATTAGGTTATAGCATCTAATATTGTACCGGTGTCAACCGCTCCGTAATTACCCTGATTTGTATAAGACTTCGCATTTAAGGTTTCACCTTGTGTAGCATAACGGTAAATCTTGTTGACTCTGTCTGTCATCTTTTCTGCAAAAGAGTATGCGCCGTTAAACATATTTTTAACATTGCTCATATCAGATTCTTTGAACTTCGTCTCGTCAATGGAAAGAGACTTGTCGGAATTTACCGTAATACCCATCTTTGCAAATGCACTCTTATTGCTGTTTATAAGATCCTTCAAATAACCTGCCTGATTTTTAACATTGGAGTTATCGCTTTCGGAAGCCTTCTTTATAAGAGCATTGTAGTCATTGACCATGGTAGATACCGCGTCATATACTTTGTTCTTATTGTTGTTGTTAATATCCATGTTGCCAAGATTATTAACCGACTTATAAAGGGCATTTGCCAAATTGGCTGCAGAATCATCTTTAACAGTCTTGGAAGCTTCTTTTTTGGAGGCACTGTCGGTTGAAGAAACGCTTCCTGTAGTACCTGCATATTTTGCCTTGGAAGAGGTAACTGCTTCTCCGTCTCCGGCAGTACGGTAGATTTTGCTGGCCCTGTCAGCGGCCCTGCTCGCAAATGAGTTATTGCCCTGGAACAAAGTTTTCATGGTAGGCACATTAGTTGCTCCGGTCTTTTCATTTACTTTCTTGAAAGTATCTTCATCAATAGATAATGTGCGGTCCGAATTCATTGTAATTCCGATTTTAGCAAATAACTTATAATTCTGATAAGTATAATCATTCAGAGCGTCTGCCTGTGCCTGAACACTGGAGTTTTTGCTCTTGGAAGCAGTAGTAATAAAGGAATTGTAATCCTTTATAAAAGCTGATACTTCGTCATACAATTTGTCAATATTGCCTTCGCTGTAATCAAGATTACTCATCTTGGACGCAGTTTCATAAAATTTTCTTGCTGAACTGGCAGATGCAGCGTCTTTTGTTTTTTGTGATTTCTTTGCTTCAGAAGCAGAAGACTCATCTTCGTTAATGGCTTTCTGCTTTGCATAGTATGCCTTCATCATTTTACCATAACTGCCGTTTTTGATAGATGCGTAGTCNCTTAAGAGACTGGAGCCATCAAAACCGCCTGATGAAGAAGATGCGCCTGAGCTTAATAATCCGGAATAGACATCACCCATACCGGAGTTTANACCTGATAGACTGATTCCCATAATTATCACTCCTTTGATTTTCTGCAATAGAAAGTATATCAGCCGTACTTTCCATTGTACTTGCCAATCGACATCCATGTCGAGTTTTCAGATTCATTCTTATATATATTATCTCGGATTTTATTGCTATTTGTAAAGGGGTAAATAGAAAATTTTTCAATTTTTTTTGCTTTTTTTACTACAATTATTGTATCGTTTATGACATTTGAATAAATATCTGTCATACATGGGATTTTAACTTGCAGAGTTTGGATAATTAAGTCATAATAGAGAAAAACAGTGTTGTGAAATTGGGAGAGGGAGAAATATTTATGAAAAAACCGGGAAATGAATTGTTGCAGTTTTTGGGCGGACTTGCCATGTTAGTTGTGGGACTTTATATTTTTTCGCAAAAGGTCATGGTTTCATCATCATTTTTGAGTGGTATGAGACTTGGCAGCCTGAATATGANCAATGGTATGATTATGATACCGCTTATTATAGGAATTATATGGATGTTTGCTTCCGGAGGCAGCTTTATATCCAAAGTATTTACCGGTATGAGCGTGCTTCTTATTGTGGCGGCAATAGTTATTTCTACTAATATATCTCTTGTTCATATGTCGTTATATGAATGGGTTATAATTCTGGTGCTTATCTTCGGCGGAGTAGGAATACTGGCGAAAATCCTGCTCGCTTCCCGTGCAGCGGATAAAGAGGAAAAAGCGAATAGTGGAGAGATAGAAGAAAACCGTAAGAGGGCGCTTGACATAGAAAAGAAAATAGATAAAGAGATAGAGCAGATAAAAAATGAGAAATAGGACGCTGTAGAAAAGGAACCGCAAAAATATTTTCAAAGATTGGAATTGACCGGCATATACTGTATAAACGATAGTATAGGGTGATTTTCATGAGTGAAAATAAGAGGACTTGGAATGAAAAAATCAAACTTATTTTAAATGAGTTAGAAAGCAAGAAACAACATAAGTTACAGAAAAAAGAATNTCCTGAGACAGAAGAGATGAGTAAGGNAGAGCTCAGACAGGATATTATAATGCATGCTGTAATGTCGGTGGCATTTCTGCTTGCTACTCTGGCACTGATTCGAGGCATTGCCAGAGTATTGCCGAATTCGGTTACCGTCAGCAATACAGTGAATGGAAGAGAACTTCCCATTTATTGCGTAGAAACGGATAAAAAACAGATTGCACTAAGCTTTGACGCGGCATGAGGGGACGGTCAGTTGCGGAAACGATATACCACTTTTATTTTGTTATCCTGATAGACTCTGATTTCATGAAGCATGGAAGTTACGATTTCTCTGTCCAGTTGCTCTACTTTGTGATATTCCAGCATATGTTTAACCCATGGTATAGATAAAATATCCGGAAGCTGCTGTGTGACTTCTTGGGATTCCAGACTTTTGAGCTGTTTTTTAAGGAATTCTTCTTTGAATGCATAGTCTTGTCTGTAAGCGTAAAACTCTTCTTTGGAAAGAACTTCTTCACGATAATCTTCATATACGCTTTTTTTCAACCTCNTAATACGACTAAGTTCTGCAAGTATCTTTTTTTTCTCATGAACATGTTCGACTTTAATGTTGAAATTTGCCGATTGCTGGTTCATTATGATTTCTTCCAAAGAGTTCACATTATACAAAATTGCATTCAAATCTTCCAATAAGATATGTTCCAACGTTTTATACGATATTTTATGCGGCGCACAGGCATATCGGCCGGAACGTACATAGCTTCCGCAATAGTAACAGANGCCGGAAGNGTNGTTTTTNTTNACGAGCGCCCGACCNCAGTCTCCGCACTTTAAGAAGCCTGCCAGAACAGACGGATTGGAAGTCAGATCAAGGCTTCTGGTCCGACGATTTAGCAAGTCCTGTGTTTTTTTCCATGTATCNTTATCGATNATCGCGTCATGAGTNNCGGGTATGATTATCCAGTCTTCGGGNTGNTTCNNTTGAGCTTTGCCTCTCATTTGCTGNTNTTTTCGACCNTGNACCATGTTTCCGAGATACATTTCATTCTGNAGNATACGGTGGATGGTCGAATAACTCCAATAAGATGCGCTATCCATATGGTTAGCGTTCCGGTAATGCTCGCCGTTCGCTCTTTTATAAGCGGAAGGACAGAGAATGCCATCTTCGTTTAAAATGCCTGCAATTCGGAGTTTTCCATAGCCCGCGTTGTAGAGAGCGAAAATTCTGCGCACAATGCCGGCGGCATATTCGTCGATGACCAGTCTGTTCTTATCAGAGGGTGACTTCTTATAGCCATAGGAAGTAAAAGCTCCGATGAACTCTCCAGCTTTTTGCTTTGTTAGAACGGAAGCGTGGATTTTTCGGGAAATATCCCTGGCATACTGTTCGTTAAAAATATTTTTGATGGGAAGAAGCATATCGTAAGATTGCTCAAAGCTGTCAATATTATCTGTGACAGAAATGAATCTGACATTCCGCTCCGGAAAATATCGTTCCAGATATCTGCCTGTATCTATATAGTCACGCCCGAACCGGGACAGGTCTTTAACGATGACGCAGTTGACTTTTCCTGATTCAATATCGCCTATCATCCGCCGGAATGCGGGACGATCATAATTCGTTCCGGTGAAGCCGTCGTCGATATAAATATCATATACAAGCAGTGTCTCTTTGCCGTTTAGGTAATCAGCGAGGAATTTTTTCTGATTGACAATGCTGTCACTTTCCACTTTGTCACCATCGTCTCTGGATAATCTGATATATTCTGCTACATGAAAAAGTTTTTCTTTTTTCATAAAAATTCCAATGCCTTTCTATCTTCCTGTGATAGTGCTGTTTTCTGACCGGAAGCGGGAAAAAGGTGTGACCGGATAATCTGCTCTACAAGTTCTGTGGCGGTGATATCTCCCAGAAATTCTCTTTCAATCGTGTAATCCGTTGCTTCTTGTGCCTCTTGGTGCAATGCGCTCAACCCTCAATGGCATGGTCTTTTATAACAATATACGGTGTTTACCTGCCCGATTATGTCCTTTTTTCAAAAAGTTTTTGAGAAATGTTTTACAGAAAAAATATAAAAAATTAAAATTTGCTGTTGACAAAATTAATATGTTAATATATTATTGTTAATAACAAATAAATAATAACAAAAACAAAGTAAGTTATAATTGAAAGGAGCAGGTAATGAACATGAAAAAAGTATTGGTAGTAGTGGATATGCAGAAAGATTTTATTGACGGGGCATTGGGAACAAAGGAAGCGGTCGCAATCGTTGAAAAGGCAGCAGCTGAAATCGCACGGTTCACCGGTAAAATTTTTGTGACAATGGATACCCATCAGAGCAATTATCTGGAAACGTCAGAGGGGAAAAAGCTTCCGGTTCCGCACTGTATCAAGGGGACAGAGGGATGGCTGTTGAACGAAAAAATACAGACGGCGTTATCCGGAAAAGATTATGTGACGCTTGAAAAAGGAACATTTGGTTCTACGAAGTTAATTGATGAGGTTCGTGAAATCGGATGTCAGGAGGAACTGGAAATCGAATGCTTAGGTCTTTGTACTGACATATGTGTCGTTTCTAATGTGTTATTGTTAAAAGCTAATTTTCCGGAAGCAAAAATTACAGTCAAAGCGGACTGCTGTGCGGGCGTGACACCGGAGAGCCATGAGGCTGCTTTGAAAACAATGCAAATGTGTCAGATTGAGGTATAAAAAGTTTCAAAAACAGAAGGAGAGCAACTATGATCAGAATTAATAAAAATGACGTGTGTGTCAATAAATTTCCGGACGGAACGCTTTTATTAAAAGAACAAATTTCAGCGGACTGCAGTCAGAATGAAAAAGAGCAGAAAGCGACAATAACTTGGTTATTTGAGAATAATGAAGAACTTGTGGCGCTGATCTATCTGGCAGGACACCTTAGGACGCACGGCGTGACAGAGTTGTCTCTCGATATGCCTTATATCCCGAATGCGCGTCAGGATCGTGTGAAAGAGGTAGAAGATGTTTTTACGCTTAAATATTTTGCAGAAGTCATCAACTGGCTGGATTTTAATTCCGTTACCGTGTTGGATCCGCATTCTTCTGTCAGCGAAGCGCTGATTAATAAAGTTCTGGTGAGAACTCCTGAAACTTTTATCAGAAAAGTCATTGACAGAATTGGTGGCACAGACGAACTGACGATGTTCTATCCTGATGAAGGTGCGTGCAAGCGGTATTCCGGAATGTTCCATCTGCCTTATGCCTTCGGGATTAAGAATCGTGACTGGAAGACGGGAGAAATCAAAGGTCTGGACGTATCCGGCATGACAGATTGTATCTGTGGCAAAAAGATTCTGATTGTAGACGACATTTCCAGTAAAGGCGGTACTTTTTATTTCAGCGCCAAGAAGCTGAAAGAGCTGGGAGCAAAGGAGATTTATCTGTATATTTCTCATTGTGAAAATACGATTCTGGAAGGCGATGTCCTGACGAGCGGACTGATTGAGAAGGTTTTTACGACGAACAGCATTTTTACGAAAAAAGACGAGAGGATAGAGGTGTTTGATTATGAATAAGACAAATCCAATGTTGTTAATCGATTATTATAAAGCGGTACACGCAGAGATGCTCCCTGAGAAGATAACCAAATCGGTCTCTTATTTTACGCCTAGAATGAGCAGAATAGCGCGATGGGATAAAGTAGTCATGTTCGGACTGCAGGGATTTATCAAAACATATTTAATAGATTATTTTAACAAAGAATTTTTTGAAAGACCATTCGAAAATGTCATAGCGGAATATAAACGAGTTCTGGATCATACGTTGGGGGAGGGCGTATACGGTATTGAGAAGATAGAGAAGCTTCACAGACTGGGATATCTGCCGATTGAAATCGTTGCGCTGCCCGAAGGAACAAGAGTTCCGGTACATGTACCAATGTTCGGTATTACAAATACACATCCTGATTTTGCATGGCTTCCGCAGGCGTTGGAAAGTCTGATATCCGCAGAAAGCTGGCATCCTATGATTGCCGCGACAGTGGGTTATACTTATCGTGAAATCGTGAACAGGTATTATGACCTGACATGTGATGATGGACTTGAAAAAGCCAGAGCGCTCGGAGCGTTCGATTTCAGAGGAGAAGAATGCACTGAATCAGCCATTAAGGCAGGTGCGGGCTGGTGTCTTTCGTTTCTGAATACGGCGACAGTGCCGGTCGTTCCGTATCTGGAACAACTGTACTGCTGCGACTGCACGAAGGAACCTGTTGCTTTCGGAAGCCCCAGCACGGAACACGCGGTTATGTGCAGTAATTATGCAGTGGATGGGGACGAAATCACTTTTCTGCGTAGACTGCTCACTGAAATCTATCCGAATGCGAGCGTTTCGGTGGTACTTGATTCATATGATTACTGGAATGTGATTGATAACATACTGCCGCAGTTGAAAGAAGAAATCTTAAGTCACAACGGCTGCATGCTGATGCGCGGTGATTCCGGCGACTGTGTGGAAGTTGTCACAAAGACCGTTTTCAAGCTGTGGGAAGAATTCGGCGGAACAATCAACAGCAAAGGGTATAAAGTGCTGAATCCTCATGTAAAGGCGATTTACGGAGATTCCATTACCGTACAGCGGTGTGAGCAGATTTATAATATTTTGGAAAAGAACGGTTTTGCCTGCTCCAATGTGGCACTCGGCGTCGGCTCGTTTTCCTTCCAGTGTATTGAAGAGGATGGAATTTTGAAGCCCTTTACGAGAGACACATTCAGTTCCTGCATCAAGGCGACTTACTGTGAAATTGACGGAAAGCCTTACCCGATTTTTAAGGACCCGAAGGACGGAGGTTTCAAAAAGTCTCAGAAGGGATGTTGTATTGTATCAGAAGAAAACGGTGAACTGCAGTACAGGGATGAACTGAATTGGGAGGAAGCTGTTTCCGACGGCAATCTTTTGCAGACTGTGTTTAAGGATGGCGTTCTGATAAAAGAACAGTCGTTATCGGAGATTCGGAACCGGTTACATGAGGGAGCGTTTTAGGCATATGAAAAAGACGGGCGGCGTCTTATGGAAGTTGATTAGTGATAAGGAGGAGAGGAGATATGAGAGAATTTCGTGCAATAGAAGTAAAAGACAAATGTGTAGCTTGGATCAGGGATTTTTTTGAAAAGAACGGAAAGGACTGTAACTGCATCATCGGCATTTCTGGCGGGAAGGACAGCTCGGTCGTGGCGGCTCTGTGTGTGGAAGCTCTCGGCAAAGACCGGGTCATCGGCGTTCTTATGCCAAACGGAGAACAGAGCGATATTGATGTAGCAGAAAAGCTGGTGGAATTTCTGGGAATTACCGGCATTACCGTCAATATCGGACCGGTCGTTCAGGCTGTTACGCAGGGTGTACAGCCGGTTCTGCCGGAGGGTTTAAGCAATCAGGCAACTGTCAATCTGCCGGCCCGCATCCGGATGGCTGTTTTATATGCAATCTCGCAATCTAAGAACGGACGGGTGGCAAATACCTGCAATCTTTCGGAAGACTGGGTCGGATATTCGACTCGTTACGGTGATAGCGCGGGTGATTTCAGCCCTCTGTCGGAGTTGACGGTCGCGGAGGTGAAGCAGGTCGGTAAAGCGGCCGGACTGCCGGATGAATTTATCGACAAAGTGCCTTCCGACGGTCTTTGCGGAAAAAGCGACGAAGATAATCTGGGATTTTCCTATGAAGTATTGGATAGATATATCCGCACCGGAGAAATAGAGGATTCAGTTGTTAAGGAGAAGATTGACAGACTGCATGAAAAGAATCTGTTCAAGCTGCAGTTGATGCCGAAATTTGCAGAGGAGAGAAAAGGATGATAACATTACTGCCGGAGAAAAAAGGAACCTTTTTGCGAGCGTCCCTGTGTGATGTCTGTAATTTTTCCTGTGAATATTGTGCAAAGGATATGGGGATGGAAAATCATACGCCGAAGTGTATTGAAGCCGGTCTTTTGAGCGCAGAGGAGTATGGCAGGAATTTGGAAAGAATTGCGGCCCGTGGATTTGAAATCATTTCCTTTACGGGAGGAGAACCTTTGCTATGCAAAGACTTTGCCCTCATCGCGCAGACAGCAAGGCAGCTGTTCAAGGTTGTGGAAATTACGACAAACGGTTCAAAACTGCCGGAGCATATGGAAACGATTCGTAAATATGTAGATGTACTAAAAATATCAGTCGATGCGGTGGATGACGATCTGCGTGTAAAAATCACCCGTCGGCCTGAAGCAAGGGATACCCTGCATATTGTAGAAGCGTGCTGTAAGGCGGGAATTGCGCAGATTGGTCTGAATTTTGTCTACATGAAACAGAATGAGGATGAACTGCCTAAGCTGATTGAATTTGTAAAAAGACTGAATAAGGAGTATAATGGCAATATATATATTAGCGTTCTGGATTTGTACTATTCCAAAGAAAACGATACTTTCTGGCGTGAGCAGTTCGTCAATTTGAAGAAACTGAGACAGTCATTAGCGAAAAGAGGCATTGCAGTTCACAGGCGGCTGAGAGTCGGATGCGATTCTTATTATTGTATCTGGGATGGCGTCAGAGTCAATATGAAGGATAGTATGTCCTGTACACACAGGAGTGAAATATGCAGTGATTGTATGGGATATTGTCAGGAAGGCATCTATAGCCTGAAACATTCTGCAAGCGGCTGGCTCAGCGTCTGCCCATCGAACGATGCAAAACTCGGAGCATTGCTGCGTGATGACGATGCAGAAAGCACGATTGACCGCTTTGTAGAAATTTTGAACAATATTACAAGAGTTCCGGATACCGGATCGGTTTTTATGGAAAAAAATGGTCTGTGCAACATGCCGCATATGAAAAAGCCAAGAGTCAAAGAATGTCTTGTGCTTCGTAATGAGATTAAGAAGCGGGCACGGCAGTACTGCGAGGAACATGGATTTTTGGAATTCGACACGCCTGTACTTACGAAGTATGCGGGGGAGCCGTATAATCCGACATTTCCGGTTTTATTAGAAGAAGAAACGGTACGTCTTGTCGATTCACCACAGGTGTACAAAATGCTTCTGATGCTTTCAGGCTATGACAGATACTATCAGTTCGCACATTGCTTCCGGCCAATCGTACATGAAGACGCCCCGGAGACGCATTTGCGGGAGTTTATGCAGCTCGATATTGAGATGAAGGTGGATTCTTTGGATGAACTGATGGATAGTGCCAGAGAACTGCTTCAACATGTATGTAAAGATGCGGCTGTGGAGCTGGTTCCTTACCTGCCGCTTACCACTGGAAAGAAGGGTGTTAATGGCAAAATCATGCCAGAACATCACATTTTTGCAAAGCCTGCGGACCTGCGCACCGGCCGGGAACGGACTATATCGGAACCTGAGGATTTGCTTACGGTAAAGACGGAATCTTTCGATATCCTTTTGAATGGTATTGAAGTAGGTGGTGGCGATATGCGTATCATGGATGTGTCCATGCAGGAATCAATGATGGAGCTTTTTGGGGTTGAAAAAGAAGTATACAGAGGGTATCTGCAGGAACTTGGACGTTACCAAGGCAGACCTTTTGGTGGTTTTGCAATCGGTCTGGAGCGGCTTATCATGGCTATGACAGGAGTGTCAGATATAAGGGAAACAATAGCATTTGATACATGGCAGTAGATATGAGAAGCAATCGTATTTTTAGCTGAAGGCAGAGCGTATAGAGATATGAATGGAGGAAACATAAACATGGGCGGGAAAGACAGAGCAACGGGCGAGGGCGAGAAAGAATTTCTTAGTAATTATCATCCGGAGAAATATGCGTGTATTTCGATTACGGTCGATGCGATTGTCTTTGGCGTGATGAAGGATACGACGGACAATTATCGAAAGCTTGACAAGCAGTCGTTGAAAATTTTGCTGGTAAAACGGGAGAACTATCCTTATAAAGACTGTTACAGCCTGCCCGGCGGTTTTGTTGGTGAAAAGGAGCCTTTTGAAGATACATTGCAGCGGGTACTGACCAGCAAAACAGGACTTACTGATATTTACAGCGAGCAGCTCTATACTTTTGGCAGCGTGGAGCGCGACCCACGGATGCGGATTGTCAGCTGTGCCTATATCTCACTCGTAGATATCAATCAGGCGAAAATAGAGGGGGCCGAGTGGTTTGACATAGAAGATATTCAGGAGATGGAGCTTGCATTTGATCACAGAATGATTATCGAGGAAGCTCTCAAACGTCTCCGGGGAAAAATAAATTATACGGATATCGTATTTCATATGATGCCGCAGGAATTTACAATCAGCGAGCTGCAGGAAGTGTATGAGATCATTCTCGGGAAAAAGCTTCTTCAAGCGGCATTTCGGCGGACGATTTCCGAGAAGCTTGAGGATACGGGAAAGATGACATCGAATGCGGGGCACAGACCTTCCAGAATTTTCCGGTATAAAAAAGTACCGCTAGTTACCGCCGGCATGGGGGAATGAAGATACTGCCACTATTCTGCAAATTCTGAAAGAGCATGATGTTAAGGTGACGTTTTTCATGACAGGGGGATGGGTAGAAGCTTATCCGGACGATGTGAAAGCGATTCTGGCAGATGGCCATGATCTGGGAAACCACAGTGAGAATCATAAGAATATGTCGCAGTTATCCAACGGCGATTGTGAAGAAGAATTGATGCTGGTACATAATAAAGTTTTGGAACTGACAGGATATGAGATGTTCCTGTTTCGTCCGCCGTACGGAGATTATGACAATGATGTCATAAATGTAGCGAAGAAGTGCGGATACTATCCTATACAGTGGGATGTGGACTCTCTGGATTGGAAGGATTACGGCGTAGATGCCATTATAGAGACGGTAACAAAACATAAGCACTTAGGAAACGGCAGTATTATCCTTTGCCACAACGGCGCCAAATTTACGGCTCAGGCACTTGATACGCTGATTACAACCTTAAAAGAGCAGGGATATGAGTTTGTACCGATTTCGCAGCTGATTTATAAGGACAATTATCATTTGAATCATGAGGGTAGACAGATAAAGAATTAATGAGTCTCATATGACAATATATAAAGTTCATGCCAAAATCTGCCGATAATAAATTAAAGTATGCAATCATAAAGGCGGTAAACGGAATTACCGTGGGCAGCAGATATTTCATCAAGGAGGATGGTAGTATGGGCATGATAGTTGGTACAAATAACGCTGACGTTATAAGAAGAACCTTAACAAAACCGGATGGTACTACGGCGGGAACAATCACAATCACCAAACCTAAAAGTTATAAGCGAAAGAAAAAACGGCTTAACTATAACTATAAGAAAGTTTCAAATCAGATTCTGCAGTCAAAGACATCTAACAGTGCACAGCAGACAGTCGGTAAGGCGCGTAGGATGGTTGCGACTTTGAAGAGGAAATTAAGAAGCAGCGAATATGATGACAATGAGCTGAAAAACGCAATTATCCACGCGGAAAAAATGGTGCGTATAGCTAAAAAGCGAAAGAAACACATAGATGAAGAGGAGCGCGCGGAGAATACAGGCGCTTATTCTGATGACGCTGTGCAGGAAGAGAAAGAAACTTCAGACAGCGAGAAGGCCGATAAAGAGCGGGAAGCCGAAGCGAATGAAAAAAAACTGCGTGAGATGGAGCAGGAACTTAGGGAACTCATGGAAAAAACTATGGAAAAGACTATGGAGGAAACCATGAGAGAATCTATGAATGAACTTGCGGATGCACTTTTGGGAGCTGCTCATACAAATATGGATCCTGAAGATGTTGAACTGTTAAAGAAACGGCATAGAGCTGATGAGCTTCGCGAGATTATTGAGGCCGATATGAAGTATCTCAAGGCTTTGTTTGAGCAGCTGGCAAAAGAAAAGCAGGCAGCAATGAACGGTTCAGGCAGTGCAAATGTTACAGGAGATACAGGCAATTCCGGCGCCGTTTCACTGGAACTTGGCGGAGTAGAAGTACCCGTACAGACGACAGAAGCTCCAATAGAAGTAGAGGGAGCGAGCGTAGATGTTTCTGTATAGATATTAATCTGACATAAAAGGAGAACGTAAGATGGAATCGAATTATGAAAAATGGCTGCAACAGGAAAAAAGATGGATGGGTACATACCGTAAGAAGGTGATGAAAAAAACTTTACTGGTGACTTTACCGCTTACAGCCATCATATTAGGCGTGCTGTTTGGCGGCGTGACTCTTTTAAATGGAGCGCCGATGCAGGAAGCGATTGAGGTTTTTGCCGGAGGAGTTTTTTTGGGCATATTCTTCGTAGGATGCTTTGCTCTTTGCTTGCTTCCGGGAACTAGTGGAGGCCGTATGACGAGAGGAATTGGTAAGGCTGTGAAAATGATGAAACTCACAGATGCGGAAAAAGAACAGCTTGGCAAAGAAATGCTGGAAGTATCAGGTAGGACTGGTTCACAGTTAGATTTTGAAATGGTAGGGCCCAAGACAAACCATACGCCGGCAAGCGTAATCGTAACAGAGCATTTTGCTTATATGAGAGGCGGCAGCCCGTTAGTAAATCTGGTTCGGTTTTCCGATGTTGAACACATAGAAACAAGTGAAGAATCCCATACGGCAACGCAGAGGGGAGCGAAGGTAAAAA
>JAAUZS010000025.1 GCA_014804495.1 Lachnospiraceae bacterium | reverse complement strand
TAACTAAACATTAATCACAGCCCCCTTCCCATGGCATAGGTGTTGTTGCCCAGGTCCATTCGCTGCAGGAAGATGCATCCGCGGTCGCGATTGTAAGTGGGCTGTATTTAGACGCGTATTCGCGCAGCGCCTGATTTTTCATGCGGACATAGTGTTTCAGGTAGTCTATTGCCTCGCTGTCTGTAGGATGGGTATCAAGGTACTCAGTCATTTCAACTATTACGAAATCCATCAGACTGATGTTGTGGAGCAGTTTTTCCTGCTCATTTCTAAAACTTCTTGTCATTTACAGCATCTCCTTCCTGAAAATGGTTGATTTAATTCCGGAAAGATAGTTCCGTTTTCAAATGCCTCATCCAAATCTTCATAAATATTGGTCAGACGCTGCCATGGAACATATGCCATAGCAATCGGAAATCTGTCAAAAGATTCATTAAAGCCGAAATTTTTCCGAGTGGCAGTATTAACAGTATTCATCGCTTTCCTTTCTTTTTACTTTGAAATAAAAACTATAAATTTTTTATCAAAGTTCTATTTTTTATATGGTTTTAATATTATAATATGTTATAATTACTTTCGTGTGTTTGAAAAGAATGCTGTTATTTAATCTTAATTTTTGATTTGCGATAACAACATATGATTGACTTGTATAGTCAAAGTTGAAAAGGAGTGCTGTAATTTGATTAAAGTAGAGAATCTCATAAAAAAATATGGAAATCATGTCGCTGTAGATAATCTGTCTTTTGAAGTGAAAAAAGGACAGATATTTGGATTTTTAGGACCAAACGGCGCCGGCAAGACAACTACAATGAATATTATGACGGGNTACATAGCAGCTACAGACGGTACTGTAGAGATTAACGGATTTGATATCCTGACTAAACCGGAAGAAGCGAAAAAATGCATAGGATATCTGCCGGAGATTCCGCCGNTGTATTCTGATATGACAGTAATGGAGTATCTGCGTTTTGTTGCGGAATTAAAGAAGGTACCTAAAGAGGAAAGAAGCGCACAGATTCAGGAAATCATGCAGATGACTGAAATTTTGGATGTAGAGGGACGTTTAATCAAGAACCTGTCTAAGGGATATAAGCAGAGAGTCGGCTTGGCGCAGGCCATAATAGGATATCCTGATGTAATCATTTTGGACGAACCGATGGTTGGGCTGGATCCTAAGCAGATTATTGAAATCAGGGCGCTGATAAAGAAACTTTCTAAGAATCACACCATTATACTGAGCTCGCATATTTTATCGGAAGTAAGTACATTATGCGACCATATAATGATTATATCGAATGGTAAACTTATGGCAAGCGATACTCCGCAGGGTCTGCAGAAACTTATGGAGAAGTCTATAGAAATTGAAATTGTTGCTATGGGCAGTAAGGAAAAGGCAGAGGAGATTCTTGGCAAGATAAAGTATATCCAGTCATACTCTTGTGAGATTTCTGAAGAAGATAATGATAATGTTAAAATAAATGTTTTGACAGAGGAGAATATGGATATCCGTAAGGAATTGTCCGTTGCGCTGACCGGCGGAGGNATGCCGGTGCTGTCTATGAANAAGATGGAAAAATCATTGGAGGATATTTTCCTTCAACTGACAGATGCACCTGAACAGGAAAATTCGGAAACTGATAGTGATTCGGAAGACAATGTAAAAAAACAGGAGGAAGAATAAGATGATTGCTATATATAAACGTGAATTTAAGTCATTTTTTCATTCCTTTATAGGCTGGCTGTTTCTTGCTGCGACTTTGTTTATGATGGGTGTTTATTTCACGGCTTACAATATGTTTTATGGCGACCCCAATATTTCAGGAGTATTGGCGAGTATTATGTTTTTATTTATAATTTCGATTCCGATTCTGACAATGGGGATTTTGGCGGAAGACAGGAAACATAAGACGGATCAGTTGATTTTGACTGCGCCTGTTACGATTTTTAAGATTGTACTTGGAAAATATCTGGCGCTGCTTACAGTATTTGCCATTCCGGCTTTGGTGATTGGCATTACGCCGATTATTCTGTCATCTTTCGGAACGTTTCAAATGGGTGTGTCGTATACGGCATTGCTTGGATTTTTGTTATATGGAGCGATGTCACTGGCAATAGGATTGTTTTTATCATCCTTGACTGAAAGCATTATCATAGCNGCTATACTTACTTTTGTTNCGCTGTTTTTGGGATATATGATGTCCGGCATATGCAGTATAATCTCCCAGACCGGAAATATTTTGACCAAAATATTAAGCGCATTTGATATGTTTGGAAGATATGAAGAGATGTTAAGCGGTAATCTGTATATTCCTTCGGTTGTATATTTTATTACCGTTACTGTATTTATGCTTATTTGTACGGTNCAGTCCATTCAGAAGCGAAGATATTCNGCATCAGGCAAGGGCATAAAACTCGGAGCATACAGTTTGAATCTGGTTATAGCTTCTGNGGNATTGACTATATTNGTCAATNNGCTGGTTTATAAGCTTCCAGAGAATATGATAACATTTGATGTAACTTCCAATAAACTATTCACTACAACGAAAGAAACGCGGGAATATGTGTCGGCTTTAACGGATGATGTTACGATTTATGTCCTTGAAAATGAAGACGATAAGGACAGAAACCTTGATAAGATGCTGCAGAAAATAGGAGATTTATCAGAACATATTACAATAATTTATGTTGATCCGACTGCAAATCCGTTCTTCTATACTAATTATTCNGATACGTCGCCAAGCCGTAACAGTCTTATTGTAGTAGGTCCCGAAAGAAGCAGGATTGTTGATTACGAGAATATTTACACATACGAATTTGATTACATGGCTTATCAGTATCAGATTACGGGGTATGACGGAGAGGGTCAGATTGTTTCTTCACTGGCATATGTTACNACAGACGATATGCCTAAGATTTACGTAATAGCAGGACATAGTGAACTTGAGCTGGAGGCAAAGTTTGTTGATGCTATTCAAAAGGAGAATATAGAATATGAAAACATTTCCTTGCTTACGGTAAGTGAAATTCCGGAAGACGCCAAGGCAATTATAATAAATGCGCCTATCACGGATTTTTCCTCCGATGACGCCGATAAGGTTATTGAATATCTGGAAGCCGGCGGAAATGCAATAATTATTCCTACATGGTCAGATGAAGAAATGCCGAATTTTGAAAGGATTCTGGAGTACTATGGGGTTTCGCTTGTGGATGGCATGATTGTGGAAGGAGATATGGGAATGTACTATAATGAAGACCCGTTCATGCTGTTTCCTCAGATTGATTATGACGAAATTACGGACAGTGTTTATGATGCCGTTGTTTTTGTTCCATATGCGCAGGGATTGTATTATGATGATGAAGCGGAAGACATATACTATCAGCCGCTGCTTGAAACAAGTGACAGTTCTTACAGTAAATCTTATTCGGATATGGAAATAAATACGGGATTTTATAAATCAGAAGGAGATATTGACGGTCCTTTTGTCATTGCTATGAAGGCAGAGAAAATTATAGGAAATGACATGGTTTCTACGGTCGTGTTTGCGGCTTCGGAAAATATGTTTAGCGAGGCGGCAGACAGTATTGTTCCCGGAAATAACGTAAAACTGTTCAGCAGCATNTTAAGCTCGCTTGTAGAGCATGAAAGTTCCGTGTCAATTCCGGTGAAATATTATGATGCTTCGGCCTTGACTTTTACAACACAGAATATCGTAGTTGTAGGCGTAATATCTATTCTTATCATACCGATATGCTGTCTGGTAATAGGATTTGTGATCTGGTTTAGCAGAAGAAAAAGGTAGTATTGTTGACTTACGCTNAAGTTTATGCAAAAATATATAGATGAAAAAGAAATACAAGCCATAATAGGGGTGAAGATGTATGAGAGGAATCGATACACAGGTTCGCAAGAACAGGCGGCGTATTTTTAAAGAAGTCGCAAATCTTGCATACACTTCGGAAAANTTAATAGATGATATAGAGGCTCTGCCTTATAAAATTGTAGATTATGATGAGTCGGAATATGAAAGTATCTACAGAGAACGCTCAATTGTGCGTGAGAGAGTAAGATTAGCAATGGGTATGTCATTAAGNCCTGAGAATCGTCCTGTCCATCTGACTCAGGGTTTGGAAGAAAGTAATATTTCCGAGAAATATTACGAACCGCCGCTTATGCAGGTTATACCTTCGGCATGTAATGCCTGCCCTGAAAACAGCTATCAGGTAACGGACAAGTGCATGGGTTGCGTAGCNCATCCGTGNAGGGAAGTNTGTCCAAGAGACGCAATTTCCATGAAAAACGGAAAATCCGTCATTGATCAGGAAAAATGCATAAGATGCGGAAAGTGTAAAGCAATCTGCCCATATGACGCAATATCACATCAGGTAAGACCNTGTGCNGGCGCCTGTGGAGTAAATGCGATTAAAAATGACGCAAAGGGCAGAGCGCTAATTGATAACGACTTGTGCGTGTCCTGTGGACAGTGTATGGTAAGCTGCCCGTTTGGNGCCATTGCNGATAAGTCGCAGATTTTCCAGTTAATACGTTCCATACAGGCAGGGCATAAGATTATTGTACAGCTTGCACCTTCTTTTGCAGGGCAGTTTGGACCCTCTGTAACTCCTGATATGCTGAAGACGGCTTTAAAACAGCTGGGATTTTATGATGTATATGAAACGGCAATCGGTGCGGATATGGGNGCTATGACAGAAGCGGAGCATTATGCCAAAGAGGTGGCGACNGGCANNCTGCCATTCAGCCTGACTTCCTGCTGTCCGTCATGGTCTGTGCTTGCAAAGAAGTTTTTCCCCGAAACGATTGACAAGATATCCAATGCGTTGACGCCTATGGTGGCGACTGCAAGAGTTATAAAGGAAGAACATCCGGATGCAAAAGTGGTCTTTATCGGTCCCTGTGCTTCTAAAAAGTTGGAAGCGTCAAGGCGGACAATTCGTTCTGATGTGGATTTTGTCATAACATTTGAAGAACTTACCGGCATGTTTGAGGCAAAGGGAATACTGCTTGAGGAAATTCAGGCGTTAGATGAATTGTCNGGNGCGACNGGAGCGGGNCGCGGTTATGGTGTTGCAGGNGGNGTGGCTTCTGCAATTGTAGAATGCGTCAGGGAGTATTATCCGGATGTAGAGGTCAATATAGAGCACGCAGAAGGTCTTTCTGAGTGNAAAAAGATTCTGATGCTTGCNAAAGTGGGAAAGAAGGATGGCTGTTTGATTGAGGGAATGGCGTGTCCCGGCGGCTGTGTTGCAGGAGCAGGAACCAATATTGCGATTCCGCAGGCGGCTAAGGCGGTAGAAGGTTTCAAAGAANCATCAGAACTTAGGATTCCAAAGAAAAAGTAGGATATAAGTAAATGGATATCAGGCAGTATGAAAGGAGTATAGATATACAATGCAGAAAATAAGGACAAGATATGCGCCAAGTCCGACGGGGCGCATGCATGTGGGGAATTTGAGGTCAGCGCTTTATGAGTATCTTATTGCGAAACATGAGGACGGAGATTTTATGCTCCGCATTGAGGATACGGATCAGGAACGNTTTGTAGAAGGCGCTATGGATATTATATATCGTACGCTGGAAAAGACCGGACTTATACACGATGAAGGNCCGGATAAGGACGGCGGATATGGTCCTTATATCCAGAGNGANAGAATGAAGACCGGTATTTATATGAAGTATGCCAAAGAACTGATTGACAAAGGAGANGCATATTATTGTTTNTGTGACAAAGAGCGTCTGGCATCCNTGAAGAAAGAGGTTATGGAGGGCAAGGAGATTACTGTTTACGATAAGCATTGTCTTCACCTGTCCGNAGAGGAGATTCAGGCTAATCTGGATGCGGGAAAGCCTTATGTCATCAGGCAGAATAACCCTACAGAGGGAAGTACGACCTTTCATGATGANCTTTATGGGGACATTACTGTGGAGAACGCTGAACTGGATGATATGATTCTGATTAAATCNGACGGATATCCCACCTATAATTTTGCCAATGTGGTGGATGATCATACCATGAATATTACTCATGTGGTGAGGGGAAATGAATATCTCTCATCATCNCCGAAGTACCAGCGTCTTTATGATGCTTTCGGCTGGCAGAGCCCGGTATATGTGCATTTGCCGCTGGTAACGGATGAAAATCACAAAAAGCTTGCAAAAAGAAGTGAGAACGGCTCCTATATTTTTGAGGAGATGATAGAGCAGGGNTTTGTGGCCGAGGCGATAGTAAACTATATAGCGCTGCTTGGNTGGTCTCCTGAGGATGACNGAGAAATTTTCAGTCTTGAAGAGCTGGTCAAGGCGTTTGATTATCATAGAATAAGTAAGTCTCCTGCGGTGTTTGATAATGTGAAGCTGCGCTGGATGAATGGTGAGTACATNAAGGCTATGGATTTTGACAGGTTTTATGAGAAGGCCGAGCCNTATCTAAAAGCTGTTCTGACAAAGGAGCTAGACTTAAAGAANATAGCAAATATGGTGAAGACCCGCATNGAGGTGTTCCCTGATATTACAGAGCNTNTTGACTTCTTTCAGGAACTGCCTGAGTATGATGTGGAGATGTACACACATAAGAAGATGAAGACGACTAANGANTCNTCATTGGAAGTGCTCACACAGCTTCTTCCGATACTTGAGGAGCAGGAGGATTACAGCAATGATGCCCTGTATCAGACCTTGANTGATTTTGTAGCGAAGATTGACTGTAAGAACGGCTATGTAATGTGGCCGGTCAGGACTGCTGTTTCAGGTAAGCAGATGACTCCTGCGGGAGCCACGGAAATCATGGAAGTGCTGGGAAAAGAAGAGTCGCTTCTAAGAATCAGAAAGGGAATAGAAAAACTACAGAATGCCTGAATTAACTATAAATCCTATACAGAAGAAAGCTATTGAGTTTGCTGCCGGAGCCATGCAGGTACTTGCAGGTCCCGGCAGCGGCAAGACATTTGTTATCACGCAGCGTATACGCTATCTTATAAAGCATTATGACGTGGAACCTTCCGATATACTGGTCATTACTTTTACCAAGGCGGCTGCCGGAGAAATGCAGCAGCGATTTTATAAGCTGATGGAGGGAAACAGACCACCTGTAAATTTTGGTACTTTTCACGCAATCTTTTATCATATCTTAAGACAGACCGGGAAATATCATAAGTATACCCTGATTACTGAATTGGAAAAAAGAAAGCTTCTGCTGCATATATTACATATGCCTGTTAGTGCAATGTTATTAAATAACGAGAAAGTCGAAACCCTGCTGGGTCATATCGGCAGGTTTAAGAATAATGGGGAAAAAATTGACGACCTGCCGCCCGAAACTTTTTCCGAAGATGTTCTTACGAAAGAAGAGTTTGTACATATCTATCGGGAATATAATCAATATCTTACTGAATTTATGAAGTTGGATTTTGATGACATGGGGTTATTGTGCCTCAAATTATTTAAAGATAATCCTGAGATTCTGTCACAATGGCAGGAGAGGTACCGGTTTATCATGGTGGATGAGTTTCAGGATATAAATCATATGCAATATGAGATTGTACGAAGCCTTGCAAGTCCTTTAAATAATCTGTTCGTGGTAGGGGATGATGACCAGTCCATATATGGTTTCAGGGGAGCCAGACCTGATATTATGCAGAAATTCATAAGAGATTATCCTGATGCCGAGCAGCTCCTATTGGATGTAAATTACCGCTGCCATGAGGAGATTGTGGCGCAATCCCTGAATGTGATAAATGTCAACAAAAACCGTTTCAGAAAGGAAATACATGCTTCGCACAAGGAGGGGCAGGGTATAATCATGCGGTCATACCCTGATAAGGAAAAAGAATATGATGAGTTGCTATGTATGTTAAAAGAGCTTGCAATGAAGAGTAATCCTGAGCTTTTATGCAATACGGCAGTTATATACCGCACTAATCATGAATGCAGCCTGCTTGCCGAGAAAATGCTTGTGAATAATATTCCTTTTATTATGAAAGAGAAACTGCAATGTCAGTATGACCATTTTGTGATTAAAGATATTCTTGCATATCTGGAATTTGCGAACGGTAACAGAAACAGGGAAATATTTCATCTTTTTATGAACAGGCCGCTCAGATACTTAAAAAAGGACTGTGCCTTAAATAATCCCGTTGTTTTGGATGAGCTTTTGAAGTATTACAAAAATAATGCGAATATGCAGGAGGTGTCACGCAAGCTTTTTCATGATATAGAACGGATAGGGAGACTTCGACCATATCCCGCTATAAGCTATATAAGACAGGTTGCGAGCTATGATGATTTCATAAATCAGAATTACAGCGGGGAGACAAGAGATAAACTTCTGAATATTGCGGATGATTTTCAGGTGCTTTCCAAGCAGTATAGGAGCTTCGATGAATTGAATGACTATATCGGTCAAAGCAGAGAACTTGTAAGAAAGAAGCAGGAAGAGATAAAATCAGACATAAAAGATAATGAGCAGATCGGGATACGTCTTTTGACGATGCACGCATCAAAAGGATTGGAATTTGATACAGTATATCTTCCGGATGTCAATGAAGGAAATATACCGTCGAAGCAGTCCGTCACGCAGGAGACAATAGAAGAAGAGAGACGAATGTTTTATGTGGCTATGACAAGGGCGAAGAAAGAACTGCATATTTTATATTGTGAGCAAAAAGGAGGAAAGGATACTCCGTCACGATTCCTTGAGCCGATTATATCTGCGAGAGGATAGAGCTGCGAAATTCAATTTCAACAACCAGAACTTAATCATAATAAACAAAGACGGAGCGATTTTGCTTGCAATGAGCACCGTCTTTGTTTATTATGGTTAAGTTCGTGATTATTGATATTACTCTTCGTCGCCTACAATTTCATCAAATTCGGCAGAATCCAGATATTCATCAAAAGCCTCGCCGACCGCTTCATACTCGTCGTCATCTTCAATATACTCCAAAACAGGTTCTTTGTTGGAATCATTTTCATCCTCAGAATAGCGGTAGAACCATACCTCACCATCTTCGTTATTACCATTTTCATCAAGTGGCAGCAATACAATATAATCTTTATCCGATACGGTGAGGATAGTGACAACAGCGCATGTAATATGGCTTCCGTCGTCTAAATCAAGCTCGACCGTCATTTCCTCATCAGCCTCATTTGTCTGCTCAGATCCTATTGCTTCAAAATCATCATTTTTCATATAGCGAATGCTCCTTTCATGGACTGTGGCTACTTTAATATAACCTTATTCTATAGAAATATTGGTAGGTATTCAATGAAATTTTACCAGAATTTTACCATATATACAAAGTTTTTGTTTTGATTATTTACTAAATATGTTAAAATATAAAATGGAGTAAGAGTTTTAGCTGTTCCGCAATTATTATACCGGGAGGAATTTCATGCATAAATCTTTCAATGTAGCAGCTTCGTCAATTTATCCTTTGGGTGTGAAATTCGTACCGGAAGGCTTGCATATATCAGCGGTCTGTGAGAAAAATACAGATTTCGGCATCGTTTTGTTTGATAAAAAAAATAAGTCCGGTATCAAAATTCCTTTTCCAAAAGAATATAGAAGAGGGAATATATATTCCATGCTGCTTGAAGGCTATCAGGACAGAGACTGCTCCTATCTTTTTTATCAGGGAGAGGCGCTTGTTCAGGATCCTTATGCCATGGCGCTTGAAAATGATAGAAAATATGGGGAAAAGAAGAAAACTCCGTCGCACTGTAAAGTACAGGAACATAGCTATGACTGGAATGGGGATAAGTTTCCGGCATATTCATTTGAAGACAGCGTTTTCTATATGATGCATGTGCGCGGTTTTACCAAACACAAATCTTCAGGCGTGAGCTGTCGGGGAACATATGCGGGAGTAGTGGAGAAAATTCCGTATTTGAAAGAGCTTGGAATAACTGCGGTACTACTGATGCCTTCATACGAATTTGATGAAGTATTTAAAGAAGAAAATCAGAAGAACAGTATCGAGCAGGCGGCGACAGAGTATAATGGACTGGATTCTAAGCCTTCAGAGCGTGAAGATGTTCCCGTACGTGTTAATTATTGGGGATATCAGGAAGGCCTGTATTTTATGCCAAAATATAATTATTCATATAAAAAAGACGCAGTGACGGAATTTAAGGATATGGTGAAGGCGTTGCATCAGAACGAAATAGAAATAATGATGCAGTTTTATTTCCCACCATCAATCAGTCATATAAAAATATTGGAAATATTGAAATACTGGGTACTGGAATATCATATTGACGGTTTTCAACTGATGGGAGTCGATATTCCAATGCAGATGCTTAGAAAAGAGCCGCTGCTTGCAGAAACGAAGCTGATTGGCGAAAAAGATGATTATTATGAAAACAGCGCTGGGACAGGTAACTCTGATACTGAATCAGTATATAAAAATTTTGGTTTTATGAATGACGCCTTTTTGTATGATATGAGAAAGCTGCTAAAGGGTGATGCCAATATGATTGACAGTCTTATGAACCTTTGCAGGAAAAACTATTCTGACAAAGGGGTTGTAAATTACATTGCCAAACAAAGCGGCTTTTGTCTGTATGATTTAGTATCATATAACGGTAAACATAACGAAGCGAACGGTGAGGACAATAAAGATGGCATCGCAGAAAATAACAGCTGGAACTGCGGTGTGGAAGGAAAAACGCGGAAAAAGGGAATTCTTGAGCTGAGAATGCGCCAGATGAAAAATGCGATGTCTTTTGTGATGCTGTCACAGGGGACGCCGCTTATCTACAGTGGCGATGAATTTGCCAATTCACAGGAAGGAAATAACAATCCTTATTGTCAGGACAATCCCGTATGCTGGCTGCAATGGAACAGATTGAATACTAATGAAGAACTTTTTAATTATGTAAAAGAGCTTATTGCCATGCGCAAGGCAAATTCAATTCTGCATGCGAAGATGCCGCTTAGAGGTACGGATTATCTTTCATGTGGATTTCCTGATATTTCTTTCCATGGAAAAGATGCATGGATACCGGACACGAGTTCGGAGAGCAGAAGCCTTGGAATCCTGTATTGTGGAATGTATGGGTCAGATGGCGGTAAAACTGACAACAGCCTGTTCTATATAGCTATAAATATGCATTGGGAACCATATCAGTTCGGATTGCCGCAAACGTCTAAAGGATTGGAATGGAAGCCGCTTATGACAACATGTGTCCGGAAATCGAATAAAGATGATACAGCGAAAAAATCAACTGCTAAAGAGTCTACAGGGACAACCAAGAACGAAAAAAATTTTACAATGGATTTTTCTGATAATAAGATCGGATTAGAAGAAAACCGTGATAACATACTGGTTCCTCCCCGTTCAATAGTGATATATGGCACTAAGGTGGTAGAAACCGGAAAAGAGAAGAAAGCCAAAGGAAGCAGAAGCAGATGAATAAGGCATGGTTACATTTTAAGACAATTACATATCATAAATATCTGGTGATGCAGGGGTGCTTTAAGGTTGGTCTGTATAAGCAGGGACTGTTGCATGATTTATCAAAGTACACTCCTTCGGAATTTATAGTAGGCGCTAAATATTATCAAGGCAATAGAAGTCCGAATAATGCGGAACGAGAGGATATCGGCTATTCTTCTGCATGGCTGCATCACAAGGGCAGAAATAAGCATCACTATGAGTACTGGATTGACTACAGTGAAGCGGTTGAGGATGGACTGGTGCCCGTACCGATTCCTGACAGATATTTAGTAGAGATGTTTATGGACAGAGTCGCCGCGTCAAAAGTATATAATGGTAAGAACTATACCGACAAATCTCCTTTGGAATATTATGAGTTGGGTAAGGGTATAAGAATGCTTCATAAGAAATCAAAGAAAAAACTGGAATTTTTACTGCACATGTTAGCAGAAAAAGGCGAAGATTACACATTTCGGTATATCAGGAAGCGAATATTAATAAAATAGTGTCAGACTTCTCTTTTTTGCATAAGATATCTTATGAGAAAAAAGGAGAGGTAATATCTATGAACGCATGGATTATTTTACTGTTTTTATTGATGGGTAATCGAGGTTCCGGCTGCCAGTCAGAACAAAATTCCTGTCAAAACGATAGGGACTGTGGCTGTGGAAATCGTGGCAGAAATAACGATGGAAGGGGCAGAAGCAGGGAGCAGGACTGTGGTTGTGATGATTCCAGATTTGAACCCAGATTCGATTCAAGACCATTTAGGGACAGCAGGGAAACCTGTGGTTGTGAAGAAAAAGAGGATTAGTGAGCGGGGCATTCATATTATCATGAATGCCCTTTTACCTTTTTACGGAAATTTGGGATGCTATGGGTTGACGAACCTTTAATGCAATGATAAACTAAACTCTAGTGTGAATGTCAGTCACGAACTTAGTAAAAATAAACAAAAACGTCACTCACCGCAAGCGAAATCGTTCCTTATTTTGTTTATTTTTACTAAGTTCTGGTTATTGGAACAGTGTCATGCAATTATTATATATTTATAGGTTAAGAAGGGAGTTTAATATATTATGATAGACGGAAATAAGGTTTTGTTCAGTGGTATGCAGGCAACGGGGAATCTGACGTTAGGCAATTATCTTGGAGCATTAAAGAACTGGGTGACGCTGGCGGACGAGTATCTGTGCTTTTATTCAGTGGTTGACCTTCATTCCATTACTATAAGACAGGATCCGGCAGAACTTCGTAAGCGTGCAAGGAATCTGCTTACTTTATATATTGCAGCTGGTTTGAATCCTGAGAAAAACTGCATTTATTTTCAGTCGCATGTATCAGGACATGCCGAACTTTCATGGATATTGAACTGCTTTACATACATGGGCGAATTGAACCGTATGACTCAGTATAAGGATAAAGCAGCAAAGCACGCGGATAATATCAATGCGGGTCTGTTCACTTATCCGGTACTCATGGCAGCTGATATCTTGCTTTATCAGGCGGATGTGGTTCCCGTAGGTAAGGATCAGATGCAGCATTTGGAGATTACAAGAGATATTGCACAGCGTTTCAATGCAATTTATGGAGATGTTTTCACGATTCCTGAGCCATATTTAGGTAAAACAGGGGCAAGTATCAAATCTCTTCAGGACCCTGAAAAGAAAATGTCAAAATCCGATGAAAATGTAAATGCAAGTATATATCTGATGGATGATGCTGATACTGTTATTCGTAAGTTTAAACGTGCCGTAACAGACTCGGAGGCTCAGGTTCGTTACTGCGACGAACAGCCGGGCATCCGCAATCTGATTGACATTTATTGTGCATGCACAAATAAGACTCCGGAGGAAACAGAGCGCGAGTTTGACGGAAAAGGCTATGGCGACTTCAAGATGGCAGTTGGAGAAGCTGTTGTAGATATTTTAAGACCTCTGCAGGAGAGGTTTAACGAACTTAGCAAGGATAAGGAATATATTGACGGCATAATTAAGGCAAACGCAGAAAAAGCAGGGTATTATGCTAATAAGACCCTGCGTAAGGTACAGAAAAAAGTAGGTTTCCCTGAAAGAATCAGATAAAAGTTTTTATTTTAAAATTTTTACATTTGAAAAACGTCAGTGAAATATCCTGCTGCAGAGATTGGTTCGTCTCCGTCATGCAGATGTGTAGTATCGCCCAATACCTGAGTGCGGAACGCGGCTTTACCAGGAATTCGTTCCTCGGTTGCAAGGATAGTTACAGACGTGGGCGCTACATAAAAACTGTGGAATAATACGGCGGGAGAAATCCCGAGTAAATGGCTCATCATAACAAAGGTAACACCCAGATGGCAGAAGAATACAATAGTTGCATCCTGCTTATCGGGTGTTTCTTTATGTTCCGTCACATAGTAGTTATGATGACGTTTGTAACCGTATTTCTCCAAAATGCCGTCAATTCCTGAGCATACTTCATTATATGCCGGAATAAGCTCCGGATTAGAACGATAGATTTCTGTGTTTTTCCAGTTGTTTCTATCATACATATCATCAATTTCCATCCAATATTCAGGCATAAAATCCCACGGAACGCCATGCCTTCCCGTGGTGGGGTCATCAACCGGATAGAAAAATTCCTTAAGCCACTCATATGTAACAGCTTCACGTTTAATGGCTTCAAGCGAATAAGAAGCAGTCTTCTGGGCTCTGCCGAGCGGAGAGCAGTATATGTCCGTAATATTGTCCCATTTGGAAACCCTTTTAGCCAAAAGTCTGGCTTCTTGGACGCCTTTTTCTGTCAGGGAGTCGTTGATGTAGTCGGGGTCGCCGTGGCGTATAAAAATGATTCTCATAATAATTTCTTGCTCCTTTCATTTTTCAATCTATACTAGAATTGCAAAACTCACTTTTTCAAACAGTCCGTTGTACAATATATACAAATCAACGCAGGCACGCTTTCGCTGCATTGCCGCCAGTAGCGGTACATAAGGCTGAAAAATACGCAGCCTAAGTACCGACGGCGGCAGAGCACCTGCTTATGTTTTGTATATATTGTACAACTACATTTTGGAAATATAGAGTTCCGCAATTGGCTATTCAATCTATACTCTATTCATGGTTTGCTTTTAAACTTATGTTTGCAGTAAACTGCTGAAAGCAGTATTTATTAAATGATATTAAAGATATTGTAACATAACTTAAAAGTATATTAAAGTGATTTCGGGTATCAGAAGAAAAGTCAAATACGGTCAGAAATGGAAAGTGAATAGAAATTTAAGAGTGAGTGTGATATTATATTAGAGACGTAAATTTAAGTCTATGGAGGAAAGAAAAATGATTGAGAACTTAATAAATGAGATGGAAGAACAGATTGATAGTGATGATTTTGAAGAAGTACAAGAAAAGTGCATGTTTGAAATCGAAAATGAGGATTTGGGTATTTCTGTTGTTGAACCGCTCTTGCTTTTTATGGAAAGACATCCATTGAGTGATTTTGGTATGCCGGGCGCTATAGTTCATCATGTAGAACAATTTTATAAAAAGGGATATGAAGATTTGCTGATAGCTTCTGTTACCCGCAGACCGACATTGCATACAGTATGGATGATAAACAGGATAAAAAATGCAGGTGAGAATTCTGATAAATATGTAAAAGTGTTAAATGATATTTTGGAAAGACAAGATGTTGAGGAAGAAATAAAGAACTCTGTAAAAGATTTCTTATCAAAGTAACTTAAAGATTACTGAATTTAGTAGGGATAACAACTGAAAATCAAAGGAGAAGAATACAGATGAGCAACTATAAAATTCCGTTGAACTTCAAAGCTGGTGAATTTAAATTGGGTGAAATTGAAACTGGCGCAGGCGACTGCTTAGAGCTCGACTATAATAACGAATATCAGCTGATAACATACAATGTACCAAGATACGGTGGCGAGGCAAGACTGTACACGGTTCCACGGGAACTTATGCCGGATGCACTCACAGTGGTGTACGACAGTAACGGAACTATCGAGAAGGTTGAACTTTCCGGAACGCGCTTGATATACATTTATTACAAGAGTGTTATGGTGCCAGAGAGAGTCATTATGAAATTTGTCAAGGCAGAGGCAGATAAGATTTCTGATGTGATAATCAAGAGAAAACAAACGTTGCAGAGGATTTTCATCGAGAAATTTTATGATGGGGAAGCAGTCGATATCGCCGTCAAGACCGCTACGGCCGAGGAAGTACAAGCGGTTATCGACAAATATGACGGAGAAATTACGGCTGCGGATAATAGTGGAAATTTCCCTATAGAAAACAGGCTTGAGATTGACCGTGAAACGCTCGGTGTTATGTTGATGTGTACCGACAGCCTTTTAAAAAACAGGTTGTATAACAAAGCGGCGGAGACCTTTGCGGAACGGATAAAGAGCCGCGTTCTCAAAAAAATAAGAACCGCTGAGGATTTTAGGTTTATTATGGAAGAATATGATTAAACTCATAAGAACTTTTAAGCTGGTACTAATTATTTTGTTATTATCGGAAAGCAATTAAATAAAACGAATTTTTTCGGAGAAATATTATGAACATTGAACTCCAAGAACTTACAAATAAAAACTTTGAACTGGCAAGTAGAATTGACAGAAGCGATATAAGCGAAAACTTTGTTGATAACATAAATACTATAATGGAATATACGAATTATGGAATCGAACATGGTTGTATCGGTCATACTTTTGCAATTATTATGAATGATGTATATATAGGATTAATTATGCTTGGAGAAGCAATAGAATGGGAAACTGACCCGCCTGAAATGAAAAGTGAGCCCTTTTATCGCCTGATGGGATTTGTTATCGATAAAAAGTATCGTGGAAAAGGAATCGGGGGGAAGGCACTGGAAATGACAATTGCTGAAGTTTACAAAGATTTCGGAGCCAGACCTATAGCTTTAGGCTGCCACAAAGATAATGAGTTAGCGGCGAAATTCTACATAAAGCACGGATTCAAAAAAACTAAGTATATGGAACATAATGATATATATTATTTAAGGGGTATCTTATGACTAAAAAAAGATTGACAAGAGATTTGAAATGGGGATTTCAATATTTTCCTTATTATCAAATGCGTATTGAATGTGATAGATTTCATGGTTGGGCAGCGCTGAATGAATTGACGGATGGGGAATATATGTATTGGGATTTTTTTGAAAAAGCAGGAAAAGTTCCGGTAGCAGGAAAAGGTATGTGCTGGCTCACTTTAATCCCTGATGGAAAAAATCATTCTATGACCGCAATGTTTACGGAAAATGGAGATGTGTCAGCATGGTATATAGATGTAATTCACTCTGTGATAATAGATGATGATGGAGTACTGGTTTTTATGGATGAATATTTGGATGTTTTGCTTACACCAAGCGGTGATGTATTGGTAGATGACAAAGATGAATTGGATGCAGCTTATCAGTCAGGTGAACTTACAGAAGAGCAATATAAAGAGGCATTGTCGGAAGGACAAAGAATTATTGATGAATGGGGTAAGGATATTCATGCGACTGAACTTTTATGTAAGGAAATGTTAAATTACGTCAAAGCGAAGGTGAATAATCAACCGCTTACCGTATTTCTTGATATTGACGGCGTATTAAATATTTTTCAGCCTGATTTAGAAGTGCAGGCTTTATTGCCACATGCCGGAGAAAATATATGCGAATTGATACATAGAATGAAAGCGAAGGTAGTAGTTATTTCAAGTCATCGGTTAGGTGGTAAAAACTGGGATATACTTATAGATTTTTTTAAGTGCAATAATATATATGATATCGATATTACCCCATATGGAGAAGAGTATCACAGCAGAACAGAGGAAATTAACGCTTATTTGCATATGCACCCGAATATTGAGAGATATGTTATTTTAGACGATTGTTTTCAAGATGATTATTCTTGTGATTTAAAACTGCGTGAATATCTTGTTTTT
>JAAUZS010000024.1:6926-16794 GCA_014804495.1 Lachnospiraceae bacterium | reverse complement strand
TCATCGGCTTTTTTCATACCTACGGATATTTCATCCAGTCCTTTTACACTGTCTACAATATTTTTAATCAGATTACCAATATTTGTAACCTCTATGGTAGCAGATTCCACATCCTCCGACTGTGTAACGGCGCCTTTTGAAATTTCTTCCACTGCCTGACTGATTTCATCCGCCGATGCGCTTGTCTGGGAAGCCATAGCCTCCAAAGAATCACCCGAATCCACCAGACGATTTACAGATTCATTTATTTCCGAAACCGTACTCTTAAGTTTTTCTACCAGCTCATACATGGAGCCTACCATCCTGCCGACTTCATCGTTTCTGTTTTTTGCCTTTTCAGTAACCGCTTTCGCCTTGCCGCTCATCTCAAATGTCAAATCTCCATTGGATACTTTGACAAGCATTCCTTCCGCTTGAGAAATCACAGCAACGATTGCCTTTATCAGAATAGCACATGTTCCTACAGAAATAACCAGAATAATGAGAGCTATCCCTAAAATGTTCATTCTTCTTGACCATATAACCTTCTCTATATCTTCACTCGGCGAACCTGCAAATATCATACCGACAATCTGTCCGTCGCTGTTCTTTAACGGTTTATAATAAGCATAGTAATTTTTATTATTTATTGTTATATCAGTCGAACTAAAGTCTTCACCCTTTTTCAGTACGGCATCAATTACTGCACCGGAAGCCTGCGTGCCCAAAATACGCGCACCTGTCTCTGCGCTTACCAAGGACGTAGCCCTTCTGGTATCTCCATAAAATATGGTAATATCTGCATCTGAACCTTTAGTATAATAGTCAATAACCTCTTCGTTTTCCGTAACTGCATAAGCGCCTTTATAAAGCATGTCCCCCTCCATATAATAATCTCCGGAGTCAATAGCCTCATAAGCCGCCAAAACGCTTTGGCAAAGATTGCTCAATCCGCCCAAAGCCTCTTCCTGCATCCCCTTCTTCATAACACTTGAAGCATACAGTGAAGTAACCAGACCTAAAATAATCATCGGCAAAGAACACATAAATATAATTTGAACTAATAAACTTATACCTTTTTTCTTCTTGTTCACTCGGTTTACCCCCATTTTTCTGCTCATTTGTAATACCAAAAATAAGCTTTGTACACTATAATATCATATAAACTGATTAAATAAAATATTTTTTTATGTTTTTATACATTTTTTATACAATTTTTTAATATTTTTTTAATATTTTTTATACTCTAATAATTTTATCACTTTTCATGCTTGCTATTCTCTTATTTGTCCGCTACCAACAATCGTATACTTATATGCGGTAAGTTCCTTTAATCCCATGGGACCTCTGGCGTGAAGTTTCTGGGTGCTTATTCCTATCTCNGCGCCGAATCCGAATTCAAATCCGTCAGTGAATCTGGTGGAAGCATTCACATAAACGCAGGCAGAATCAATTTTCTCAAGGAACATCCCGGCANGCTCATCATTCTCAGTGATAATAGCGTCGGAATGTCCGGTTGTGTAACGGTTTATATGTGCTATTGCTTCCTCTATCGAAGCAACGGTTTTCATTGAGATGATATAATCAAGATATTCCCTGCCNTAATCTTCTTCCGNAGCCGATACGCAGTCCGGTAAAATAGCTCGTATGCTTTCATCGGCACGCATCTCTACATTATTCGCNCGCAGCGCTTCCCCCAAGGCAGGCANCGCTTTATCCAATACCTTCTCATGAATTACAAGCGATTCACAAGCGTTACATACGCCGATTCTCTGAGTCTTGGCATTGATGATTATCGGAATCGCCTTAGATATGTCAGCATCCTCATCAATATAAATATGGCAATTACCNGTTCCTGTTTCTATTACCGGAATCGTACTGTTTTCTACAACGGCTTTAATCAGTCCGGCTCCGCCGCGCGGAATCAAGACATCTATATACTGATTCATCTTCATTAACGCATTAGCNGTCTGTCTGTCCGTATCCGNAATAAGNCAGACTGCATCCTGTGTGATTCCCTCTTTAGCAAGTGTTTCCCTTATGACCGTGGAAACGGCTATGTTGGAATGAATCGCATCACTGCCGCCCTTCAATACCACAACGTTCCCTGACTTAAANCACANTCCNAAGGCATCGGCAGTTACATTNGGTCTGGATTCATAAATAATACCGATGACTCCAAGCGGCACGCGCAGCTTGGTAATCTGTAATCCGTTAGGTCTTTCAAAGCGTTCCAGTACTTCACCTATCGGATCAGGCAGATGTGCAATCTGCACAAGCCCCTCTGCCATAGCATCTATNCGCTCCTCAGTCAGTCTCAGACGGTCTAACAATCCGGAATTCATACCATTTTCTTCTGCGATTTTCAAATCCTTCTCATTGGATTCAAGTATTTCGCTGCTTCTTTCTTTCAATGCTTCTGCTATTGCCCTAAGCGCATTATTCTTTTTTTCGGTAGATAATGTCTGCAGTTCATACTTGGCCGCGGCCGCTCTTTGTCCGATTTCTTCAAGATTACTCATAATAATTTCCTTTCTCATATATTCCATTCTCTGTTATCACCATATCCGCGCTGATATCATGGTTTTCATAAGNGACTTCATTTAGCAGCTGGCATTCATAACAGAGNGCTATCTTATAAGCTTTAATACCAGCCTTCGTCAGGCGTTTCAGATATCTGTCATAGAANCCTTTTCCATATCCNATTCTGTGACCGTCTTTATCAAAANCCACTCCCGGTATCAATATTAACACACCCACGTCTTCTCCCGAAGCTTTTTTTCCGAAAGCTTTATGAGACTCGATTTTCTCCATAAAATTTTCACCGCACACCGGCTCTCTTATGCCTTTATATCCCTCTTCAAGGTCTTCTATGTCCTCTATCCGATAAAATTCCATTTCTTCTGAATTCATTACCGTTCTGTATCCGCTGCATACTCTTGGCGTGAAAACCTGCTTATTCTCTGTTAAAGCTCTGGTAATTAACGGAGTTGTAATGACTTCACTTTGATAATCCACATAAGTCAGTATTACTTCTGCTTCTTTATATCGCTCCATTCCATATAGAGTTTGAAGGATTTTATTGCTTTTCTCTTCTCTTAAATTAAGCGGTATTTCATTTCTAAGCGATAAAATTCTCCTTCTGATATTCCTTTTTTCTTCTGCCTTATTAATATCCATGCTATTTTTCCACTACGATAATATTGTCAAGCTGTGCTTTCAGATTTGCCCTGACATTCGCTGCATATGCACTTCTAAGCTCCGCCTGCTCTTTCTTCTCANCATCNGTCAGACCTTCATTCTGTGACTTATGGTACAGCTCGTTGATTCTGTCAGTCATTTCCTTNACGGTNAGTTTCTTTTTCTTATCTTCCATNATTNATTCCTTTTAACTCCTATGCATTTGTTGGACATACAGTGGTAAATCAAAACTGTCATCGGGTTTTGCGACAAACAGAGTTCCGATATTTTTTCCATCCAGAATCCGGTGAATNTTTTTTACGTCTTTACTATTTGCAATCACCATATCGACACCCATACTGCTTGCAATTTGAGCNGCCTGCAGCTTCGTATTCATGCCCCCGGTTCCGGAGTCGCTTCCGGTTGAAGATTTTCCCATCTCCATAAGCTCTGCCGTAANTTCTTCAACTACTTCTATATATTCTGCTCCCGGATTCTTATGCGGNTCGTCAGTATANAGTCCGTCTATATCCGATAAAAGAATCAGCATGTCCGCTTTAATCAAAGATGCTACTATTGCAGATAATGTATCATTATCCCCGATTTCAATNTCATAAGTAGCGACTGTATCATTTTCATTTACAATGGGAATTGCTCCCAGCTTGAACAACTCCGCAAAAGTATTCTGCGCATTAAAACGGTTCAGGTTGTCCACAATTGTATTCTTGGTCATTAATATCTGCGCCGCCACCTGATTATACTCCGCAAAAATTTTCTGATAAATCATCATCAATCTTGCCTGTCCTATGGCTGCATATGCCTGTTTGACCGCGATAGGGTTATCATCTTTAGCTTCTTCAAAATATACCGCTTTTTTTCCGACTGCAATTGCACCTGACGTTACCAGCACTACATCCTTTCCCTGATTCTTTAAGTCACACANTTCCCTGACAAGCATATCCAGCTTAGTATAATCCAAATCCCCTGTCTCGTCGTGCTGCAGGGATGAAGAACCTATCTTAATTACGATTCTCTTTTTTTCNTTCATCATTTCCCTGATATTTGCCATACCTGCCCTCTATTGTCCTTTCACATTATTCATATAGTATCTGCCTGCAATCTTCTCTGCAATCAATATTCCATCCATCGCTGCTGATGTGATTCCTCCTGCATATCCGGCTCCCTCTCCGCATGGATAGAGTCCTTTTATGGATGATTGTCCTGTTTCATCTCTATGAATCCTCACCGGNGAAGATGTCCTGCTCTCCACACCGGATACATATACTCCACTGTCATTAAANCCGGATATAACTTTGCCAAACTGCTCCATACCTTCTATAAATGCGATATTAAGNGTNTTGGGCAGAATATCATGCACCGGAGCAAAAATGTATTCNCCTTTGATGGCGGNCATAAAGTCAGGATATTCATTCGNAATAACCGAAGGTTGTTGTTGATACTCACCTGTTACAGCATTTTTGAAATCCNCATAAGTNTCAACAGGAACCTTACCNTGTCCGGCTTTATATGCATTTTCTTCCAGTTTTTGCTGGAATTCTATACCCGCTAACGGATGTTCACTCTCAAAATCCTCAGGCGTGACNGNNACTATAATTGCACTGTTACTATTNTCTCCGTTTCTTTTGCTGTAGCTCATTCCGTTTATGGCNAGTCTNCCGGNTTCCGATGACGCATTTACTACATAACCGCCCGGACACATACAAAAAGAATACACGCCTCTGCCGTCTGTGGACTGTGNCGTCAGCTTATAATCGGCCGAAGGTAATAATTCATTNTCTTCTATACCATACTGCGCCTTATTTATCATTCTGCGCGGATGCTCTACCCTGAGTCCTACGGCAAAAGCCTTTGCGTCCATCGGAACATCATGTTCATAAAGCATCCTAAAAGTATCCCTTGCGCTATGACCTATTGCAAGAACTACTATATCTGCCTTTATATGCTCCTTATCATTGACAACAACTTCCTTCACCCTGCCATTTTCTATAAATATATCCGTTATTTTANTCTCAAAACGTACCTCTCCGCCCAGGNTGATTATCTTTTCCCGCATGTTTTTGACTACTNCNGTCAAAATATCGGTGCCAATATGCGGTTTTGATTCATACATGATCTCCTCAGGAGCTCCCGACTCTGCCAGTACGCGTAGTACTTCTTTATTTCTTCCGTTTTTATCTTTAACCAGGGTGTTCAGCTTACCATCCGAGAACGTTCCCGCTCCTCCTTCTCCAAACTGTATATTNGAATCTGTATGCAAGCTGTTATTACGCCAAAATTCCTCTACATCTTTAGTCCTTNCTTNAACGGTTTTTCCACGTTCAAATAAAATGGGGCGGTATCCATGCANTGCCAGAAAATATCCGCAAAAAAGTCCCGCCGGTCCNGTTCCGATTATAACAGGCCGACTGCACAAAGGAGTTTTACCGGGATTCGGAAATNTATAGGCTTTTTCTTNTACCTTCTGAACCTGNGTTCCTTTAACGCGCCGCAGAATCCGCTCTTCATTCTCTATTTCCACATCAACAACATATATAATGAATATTTCCGGTTTCTTTCTGGCATCAATCGACTTTTTAATAATCNGAAAAGAAAGAATATCTTTTTCTTTTATATGTAGTATTCCTGCCGCCTTTCTCATAACCGCTTCNTTCGTATGGGAAACCGGCANCTTAATCTGATTTATTCTTATCATATTTATAACCATACTTCTTTCTAAGTCTGTCGAATAAATACCCAAAGCATCAATGTTGGCTGATACCCATGTGAAACATTGTCATGTACGCGCCGCGCGTCCCGCGACAGCGCCGCTTGTCCACGCCCACTGCAGATTATATCCTCCNCAGATNCCGTCCATGTCTATAATTTCACCTGCAAAATAAAGATTNGGCACATATTTTGATTCAAGTTCCTCTGTCAGCTCGTCTGCCGGAATCCCTCCGGCGCTCACCTGCGCATGTTCAAAACCATTCGCTTCATGTACGGTAACAACCAGTTTCCTGTATAATCCTGCTATTTTAACACGCTTTTCTTCTGAAATCTCATTTGTAAGTTCATGCGGTCTACAGCCTGATAGCCGAATAATAAGCTGATTGATTTTTTTATTGGCTATTCCTGTCAGNAATTGTTCCAGANTCTGATTTTTNTGCTTTATCCACCGTTCTTTCCAGAACAGTTNNTATTCNTTATCCTCAAACTGCGGCATGAAATTTATGCCCACAGTAACCGTTTTTTTATGTAAAATGGCAAAAGCNGCCTCNCTGCTNAANCNNAAGACNGGTATGCCCGAAATACCGTAATCGGTNAGCTGTAATTCTCCCTGAATGCTGCATTNGGCATCTCCATNAATATAGAGCGTCAAACCAGCCTGTGTACGCACGCCCGCAACNCTCTTAAAGAAATCTTCNCTGCATCTTAACTGCACCAGTGCGGGAACCACCTCAGTAACATGATGTCCCAAAGCCTTGGCTATCTTAAAACCGTTTCCGTCAGAGCCTGTAGCCGGCGCAGCCTTNCCACCGCATGCGAGAATAACTGAATCATATTGCATTCTTTTATCAGATGCGTCTTTATCCGAAGCAGTTATAATATGTAGTCTACCGTTTTCCTGTATTCTTTCTATTCTTTCAACCTTACAACCGGTATGGATATGGACGCCACGACTCTCTAACGTGATACGCAGTATATCCAGTACCGTTGACGCCTGCTCCGACGCAGGATAGAGGTATCCGTTTCTGTCTTTTACAAGCATTCCTGCTTGACTAAAGAAGTCAACGCACTCTGTTACGCCGAATTTGGAAAATAATTTCTCGTAGTAAGAAACCGCGCTTCCATAATAGGCGCTGCTGTTCATATCAATATTTGAAAAATTACATTTTCCATTGCCGGTTGCAAGCAGTTTCTTACCAACTCTGTCATTTCTTTCATAAAGCTCTACAAGAGTTTCGCCTCCTGACGCCTGAATTGCCGCCATCATCCCGGCAGCGCCCCCGCCTATTACTGCAATTTTCTTTTTCACCTGTGATCATGCGCCTTCCTTAGCCGAGAATTAATTAATATGCTTAATCAAGGTCAGTTCTTACGCCTGACGTATTTATAATAACACTAACTCGAATAAGACTCAAGAAAATTATAAAGCGCCTGTTCATTCTCCATATATTTTCCTTCCATTATTTCCTTTTGCAGCTCATCGCTTAGATTTTCCATTAATATATCCGTATTCATATGAACAGTTTCTTTATCTTCCTCATATACAATTACATAATGATCCGCAACCATCAGATAATATCCGCTGTTTTCTTTTTCACGCCTGTAATATTTACATACAACTACCCGATCTTTTGANAATGCTGAAAGTTCGATTGTTTCAAATCCCTGTTTTAAATCCGTCAGCGGAGGATTTTGCTCATATAGCTTCAATTCTTCTATCAGACTGTCCCTGTCAAGACCAAAATATTTTATTGGTATTTCTTCTTCCCTCTCAACTATGGTTCCGTCCGCAAGATTCACCTCTTCAACCATATAGACAGTATCTGCCGTGATTACAGGNGCATTTTCAACAGCCGCCTCAATAATCCGCTCTTCTTTCACGTCCTCGTCTGCCCCAGCCGAGTCTGCCTGTCTNCCCCCNGAATTTTCTTCTNCTTTTATTGAAGGTTCTATTGAAGGCNTTTTCTCATTCTGCTGNTCATACCTTTTAGGATAAAAGAATTGCTCCGCCCTATACGTAACGTAGCTTCCTGCTCCNAACATCATACCTGCCATAATAAAAAAAAGACTGANACGTTTTACAAATTTCATTTTCGGTAAGCCCGCCCTTTCCAAAAAATCCTATGTAATCAGTATCAGTAAAAAAATATTTTTTATTCAATAAAATTTNATTATATAAAANGTACGAAGTTTAATCTTTCACAGNACACCTATCATTCTNCCCAGTGCAATCCAAANACCTCCTANCGGAAACTTCGCAAGATCCGCTTCATTCAGAACACGAAGTACCATAAGAAGCAGTATATATAAAGTNANTCCAATCAGATTGCTGATTATAATTGTCGCTATCTCTCCGACAACTGCTAAGAGCAGGCTGCATATAAGCATTACAACCAGCCCTGCTATACCTGCCGACACCANCGGAAAAACAACCGAATACAACCATTCCTGNCTGTATCTAAGCTTTCTGCAGGTAAGTATAAAGCATGAAACCGCCAACACTCCTGTAAAAACAATAACAGAATAAACAACGCCTTCCACACCTGTCAATCCCTCTTTTACCAACAGNAAAATTGCCAAAATATGAATCANGAAAGAAGCCACCAGNGAAATCAAAAATTCCTTCATCATATGGGTTTTTAACATAATCTGTCCAAACAGATATGCGATTCCATAGAAAAGAATNATAACCGTTCCACGTCTTATCATACTGATTATCTGCTCATTNTCTCCCTGATATAACCCACCGACAAAAGCCTCTGCTAAAACAGCCAGATTGATTGCNGCAGGAAANGCTACAACACACAGTTTTCTAACTGCAGACTCTATGCATTCATGCATCGTGTGATACTCTTCTCTTTCATATGAACTGACAATTTTACCAACAGCGCCGAGCACTGACAGGCAGACAAATGCTGCGCCTATTCCGATTAGCACTGCAAATTTTCCGTAATAAGAACCCCAAAGCTGTGCATTAGTTTGTTCCGANTCACTAAGATTCATACAATAATTGAAGAATCTCATGTCTATAAGCATGAAGGAATTGGAAAGAATAACAATAAGCGCGAGCGGAATACTGTTGCCAATCAGCGTTCCCGCAATATTCCTGTTGCTTTCCAGTCTTCGTCCGCTGTCTTCGCTAAGCTGCCTTTTCCATGTTCCCGAATAAATCGCAAAAACCACCATCANATAAAGTAATGTAATCAACTCCGAAAGCATAATTCCCAGAACGACNCCCAACGCGCCATATGCATAAGCCGTTATTTCATTATGGTGCAGAGCCGCTACCTTCTGTCCGTAATTAAGGCAAAGTCTGCCTCCGGTAATGGTAGTAATGAACATGACAATCTTTTCTATATACTGTGAATGTGCCACTAATACAACGAATCCGTTACCATTGAAGTACCCTCTGAATACATTAATAAGCGCCGACAGTACAATCGCCGGAGCCACCGCCAGAATCGCCCATCTNCTCATTGTCTCCAAAACAAGCGTATTGGCTATATAATACGAAAATACTGCCAGTACAACCGCTATTACGCCCCCTATAAGTACAGACAGTTTGAGTGCCATATTAAATACTTTTCTTGCATTCTTAAACTGGTCCCTCTTCACGCGGTACCTNATCAGTCCGTTCATTGTTCTTGAAATACCATATGAAAAAAACAGGGAAATCAAAGTAAACAGTTCAAATGCCGGAGTAATCAAACCAATTCCCGCATCGCCAATAACTCTTGCAAGTGGGATTCTGATTCCCAGACTCAGCATATACGCAATAACTCCTGCATACGCNGCCATATTATTCTTAGATTCCCTTGGGCTTCTCCTCCTTCCGGCGGCCGCCTCTCTCTTATGTATCTTCACCTTAATCCTCCCCGCACCTATGTATACCCAGTCTGTCGAGAACCGTTTCCTGCTTTTCCTCCATAACAGACGCATCCTCATCGGTCATATGATCGTATCCGCATAGATGGAACATACT
>JAAUZS010000024.1:0-6919 GCA_014804495.1 Lachnospiraceae bacterium | reverse complement strand
ANNAAAAATGCAAATTCTCTAAGTTCACTGTGTCCGTATTCATGTGACTGNTCTTCTATTTTTTCCACCGAAATAATGATATCTCCCANCATGAGCTCTCCGCTTGATAAATCAAAGCAATCCGCTTCCTGNTCCTNNACTNCGNCAAAGTCTCCCGCCAGCTTATAATCAATGTTCGGAAAGGAAAGTACATCCGTTTCCTTATCAATACTGCGGTATTCGCTGTTATATCCGCGTATTCCGTCATTATCCGTAAGCAACAGATTTATACAGACTTCATATGGACATTTTTCCGTATTTAGTACCTCTTTGGCGACTTTTTCAAAAATCTCCTGTATGGAAAATGGAAATTCTTTTTTTGTTTCATTTTCAACGTAAAAAGTCATAGTATAATTTTTCCTCACTGAAAATCTTTCTCATTTCCTTCAGTTCTCCAAGCGACATAGAGTTTTTCCACATATCTTCCGACTTCATCTTATTATTAAAAATAGTTTCAATAATCTTTTCATAATCCAATTTGGCTTTGGAATCTTTGGCAAACAAGCGGCTTATCGACGAGACTATGCAGTCAGCAAATAGAACCACCATAGTTTCCTTCGATACTATTGTCTCTGAGGGAACCACGTATTCTTCCAATATCCTTCTGACTTCATTCGGTATATGGTATTCTGCGCAAATTTCCTGCGTATTTTCCCACGAAACTTCTCCTTTTAGTATTCCAATCCTATGATAGTATCCGCATGCCTTGACAACCGTGTCATCATACCCTAAGCGCTTAGCTATTTTATCACACAAATAAGCGGTGTGTACCGCATGATAGTATTCTTCCTTGGATAACTCCTTTAACTGCACAAGCAGTGGGAATTCAGGGTCATTCAAGTCCATGTATTTATTCCTGCTCTTATGGATTACATTATTGCTGAATATTTTCAGTATAATAAGTAACAGTATGAAATTAACCATCAAATTGATTAGTATTATAATAAACTGTGGTACAGACCGATCATCGCCTTCAAATAAAACTGCATTCACAAGCAGACAAATCATCAGACACAATAAGGAAATGAATGCGGGTATTCCTACCCTAAATGATTCGTTCAATCTGCTGAATACCATAATGCCGACCAAACCACTGATGAAGTACAGAAAGAATCCTCTTATACTTCCACCATTCATCAACATGACAGAAAGCATAAGGCATACGCTGCCTGAAACCAGACCTGATATGCTGTTGCTGAATAAACTGAGCAGTACAAAAATTATCAAAAAAGGCCAGCCCGATACCGGCAGCAGCGGAAACAAAAGGGATAATGCAAGTCCCATTAAATAGAAAATAGTAAATTTTCCATAGTTTCCCTGATTCGGATAAAAATAGAGCTCATATATTTCACTGGCTGACAGTGAAAAAATAACAATGCCTGTCCCCAATAATACCATAACCGTATTGCAGATGATTTCTGCATCGCTTACTCCATAAAGTAAGCTCCCGATTCCTGCAATCGCTCCTGATAATACAAATAACAATACAAACTCTATTGTTACCTTTATTTTTTGCCATATTTGCTGCTTATTATTGTTTTCTTCCATGTTCAAAATTCCTATTTCTTCGTTTTTTATCGTAATTTTGTTCTTTAGCTTCATATGTTTCATATGCCTTGACGATTTTTTGGACAAGCGGATGTCTTACAACATCTTTACTTGTAAGATTACAAAAAGCAATATCGTCAATCTTTGATAAGACTTTTACCGCTATATCCAGCCCAGACTTCGTATTTGGCGCCAAATCTTTCTGTGATGCGTCTCCGGTTATGATAACTTTGGAGCCGAACCCGATTCTGGTTAAAAACATCTTCATCTGAGCTGGCGTCGTATTCTGCGCCTCATCCAGAATAATATAGGCGTTGTCCAACGTACGTCCTCTCATGTATGCGAGCGGAGCGACTTCAATCAATCCCTTCTCCATATTCTTAGCAAAACTCTCTGCGCCCATTATCTGATACAGCGCATCATATAGGGGACGTAGATAGGGGTCAACCTTGCTCTGTAAATCACCGGGCAGAAATCCCAGTTTCTCTCCCGCTTCAATAGCAGGTCTTGTCAGGATGATCCTTCCCACTTCATTGCTCTTAAAGGCCGTTATCGCCATTGCCATCGCCAGATAAGTCTTTCCTGTACCTGCGGGTCCAAGTCCGAATACGATCATATTATTTCGAATGGCATCCACATATTGTTTCTGACCTAAAGTTTTTGGCTTAATGGGTTTTCCGCTTATTGTATGACATATGCAGTCCTCATCAATCGTGAGAAGAACGTCTTCCTTATTCTCTTTTCCCATCTCAATTGCATAATCTACGTTTTGTTCCTGCAAAGCATTGCCTCTTTCCGACAGAGTGGCAAGCTCCTTCATAATTCCTGCAGCTCTTACTGCATCCTGCTGTCTGCCGCTTATCTTTACTACACCATCTCTGTTTACTATTATTACCTGAAAATCTTTTTCAATCTTTTTGATGTAAGTATCATATTCCCCAAAAAGATTCCTCATATGCTCCATTGGAAGATCCAATTCGAGCGTAAATTCCTCTGCCAACTATTCTATCACTGCCTCTTCATTTTCTGTAACGGGGATTTCCGGAGTTTCATTTTTAACTTTTTTCACAGCCTCTTGTGTCAATTGCAGACTGATATCCATTATCCATTTATCCTCATTCTTTTTTATTGTAACATTTTTTTCCGTAATTTGTACCCCTTTTTCTTTTAATGTCATTAATATTTTCTTAAATTCCTCTTCCATAATCTTTTCCATCTCTTCTTCAGTATGAATTTTCTTTATCCATGAATATTCTTTTGCATATTTCGTACCGTAAAAAACAGGCAAAAACAGATGGTCCAATAGCTTAACCTGCTTTTTTTCTCCTGCCACATCATAGGATTCATATTTTATTCTTCCCAGTGAAAGATTCCATTCTTTATCATTTAAACCAAATATCAATATCTTTTTCTCTTTCCCGGAATACTCTTTTTCAATGTAAGCAACCTTTTTTTCTACGGAAAAAGCTTTCTCATATAATATCATTATATCTGCGTCAGCATCATAATACTGATATCCTCTCACAGTCGCATCTTCATTATAAACCGGTACGGCGCCGCATACAAGGGTCTGGCCTTCTACAACCGTATCTCCCACAGCCACCTGCGGAACGCCTTTTCTGGTAATCATATACACTATGATTCCATCTTTGGCTGCAACGATATCACTGCAGTTTCCGACATCACCGTCCTTTAGAACAACATTCTGATTCGATTGACCGAAAGAGTCATAATCAATAGTTTCGTTTTCGCGCAGCTTAACAATCAGAGAGGTCCCTTCCACCTTTACTGACGTCCATGTAATAACATCATATTTTTCACGCAGCTGCATTTCCAATTCTTCTATATGTAAATCTTTCTTTTTCATCGCGGTATGGACACCCTGTGTTTCCAGATAATCCATAAGCACATCCTCTGTAATAGTATAGTTTCCTTCGATCTTAATATCCCAGATATACCTTGTTGTAAACATCCAGAACGCCAGACATGCGAGCATACCCAATACAAATATTTTCCGTTTTTTTATTTTGGGCGTAAAAAAAGGCAGTCCATATTTTTGCAATATGACTGCCCGCGTACCGGTTTTTCTAAGAAGTGTTTTCAACGAAAAAAAACCTTTCAAGCTGACCTTCATCGTATAATAATCACCGTGGTTTTCGATATCCCAAACCAAAATATCATGGTTTCCACACAGATTTAAGAATCTTTCAGTAGAATATCCCCATACCTTGATGGAAACATAGCCTTTTAAGTATTGAATCCAATTAAGCATAAATTATAAATACCTCAGACTTTCAATATTGCCGATTATTTTCATATCTTCCCCGGTATAGTAATCTATGGTCAGTTCTTTGCCCTGAAAACAGATTCTGCAGTTTTTTCCCTGAAGGACAATGGATTCTTTTGAATATTCCAAAATCCCCTTATAATTCTCTACAAAGGCTTCCCTGCTACCGGTTATGGTAACGATTGATGCCCCGAGCATGGAGTCTTTGGGAAGCTTTAAGGATTCCACGATTATTTCTTTTTGCCGTGACAGCGATAGTTTAGTGGGTTTTCTCATAGTAATATCCAAAATTTATTTTTCACAATATACTATATGAACTTAATTATGGAATGATGCACTTAAATTGCAAAACCGGTATTACAGGTATTGCAGTTCACAAACGTAACCAACATAAACAAAATAAGGAGCTCACCGCAAGCGAAATCGCTCCTTATTTTGTTTATGTTGGTTACGTTCTGGTTATTGAAGGATTCCTTTTATAAATTTGTTTCTTTCTACAGGCTTATTGCTGAATGAATATGCTTTTAAGAAGCGTTCCTTGGCTTGCGCTAGCTTATTTAAGTCATTGGCGTGGATGGTTGCTAAAGATTCTCCCTTTTTTACGTAATCTCCCACTTTTTTATGTAAAACAAGACCTACTGCCAAGTCAATCTCACTTTCTTTGGTTTCTCTGCCGCCGCCGAGGATAAGAGAACAGATTCCGATTTCGTCACATATTATTTTCTCTACATAGCCTTCTTTCTCAGATGCTATTTCTTCTATGATTGAAGCTTTTGGCAGCAGTGAAGTATCATAAACGGCTGATGCATCTCCGCCCTGCGCTTCCATAAAAGCGGCAAGTTTATCAAGTGCCGTTCCGTCTTCAATCACATCTTTTAGCATAGCTGTTGCCTGCGCTGCATTTTCCGCCATACCACCCGCAAGAATCATCTGAGTGCCTAGAGTCATACATAACTCTACGAAGTCTGACGGTCCGTTTCCATTAAGGGTTTCTATAGCCTCTTTTACTTCAAGCGCATTACCTACAGCAAATCCTAACGGCTGGTCCATATCCGAAACAATTGCCGCCATTTTTCTTCCTGCATGCTTTCCGAGTTCAACCATTTCCTTTGCTAACGCGAACGCATCCTCTTCTTTTTTCATAAATGCGCCACTTCCCGTTTTGACATCCAGCACTATTGCATCTGCACCGGAAGCCAGCTTTTTACTCATAATAGAACTTGCGATAAGCGACATATTGTCTACAGTTGCCGTCACATCCCTAAGCGCATAGAGTTTCTTATCCGCAGGCGCTAAGTCTAGTGTCTGTCCCATAATGGAAATGCCAATTTCATTTACCTGATTAATAAAATGCTCGGAAGTAATTCCTGTAGAAAAGCCCGAAAAGCTCTCTAATTTATCTATGGTTCCTCCTGTATGTCCGAGTCCCCTGCCGCTCATTTTAGCTATTTTAACGCCACATGCCGCTACCATGGGTGCAAGCGCAATCGAAGTTTTGTCTCCAACGCCTCCGGTCGAGTGCTTGTCCACTTTAACCCCTTCAATAGCCGATAAATCCAGCATATCGCCGCTATGTGCCATAGCCATAGTTAAATCCGCCGTCTCTGTTTCAGTCATGCCGTTAAAATATATTGCCATCATCATGGCGGACATCTGATAATCAGGAATGCTTCCGGCGGTGTATTCGGAAATCATGTAATTAATCTCTTCTGTATTAAGTGTGCTGCCGCTACGTTTTTTCATTATTAAATCGTACATTCTCATAATAATTGGTTCCTTTCTCTACTTAAATCAAATTGGCTGGAATAAAGCAATTTTTGTCATCAATCGGAATGACTTCCTCGCACATACAGACAATACCGCCACTGCCCCGTTCCAGCTTTGCCTTATCAAGCAGTTCATATTTTTTAACTTCACGCCTGTCAGGATTCGCTGATTTTTTAATCTCCAACGGATGAATTATTCCATTTTCTTCTACAAACACATCAATTTCTTTTGCATTGGAATCCCTGTAATAAGCCAGGTTGGCTTTTGATGGCGAATAGGAATAATTTTTCACTAATTCCATTATAACATAATTTTCAAAATATTGTCTGCTTACCGCTCCATTCATCAGCGTGTCTCTGGTCAGCCACATAGAAAGATAGGCGCACAAACCTGTATCGCAAAAATAAAGCTTTGGTGTTTTAGTAAGCCGTTTCAGTTCATTATTTGCATAAGGTTGTAATAAGTATATAATTCCCATACCTTGCAGCAGCATTATCCATGACTTAGCAGTCGGCTGTGAAATTTCCGCCGCTTCTGCCAAAGTTTTATAATTTATCTGTTCGGCAGCTAAAGCCGCGCAGGCACTTAGAAATTTTCGAAATCTAACCGTGTCGGTAATACCGCCCTCTTCGGACACATCCCGCATGAGATAAGTTTCAATATAGGAATTAAAATACTCCTGTCTTTGCTCTGCATCAGCATACAGCGCATCCGGCATACCGCCTCTCCAAATATATTCAAACACATCTACAATATCATTTTTTTTCGCAAGCGGTTGTCTTGCAAGCAAGCATGGCAGGGAAAAATCCAGTTCATTCGTGAAAGTAATCCCTTCTACTTCACTCTTTGACATACTGTATAGTTCAAGAATTCCGATTCTGCCTGCGAGAGTTTCTCTGATATTTTTCATCATTTTGTATTGCTGTGAGCCGGTAAGCCAGAATAAGCCTCGTTCTTCACTTTCATCACACATAATTTTAATCTGCTCGAACAACTCCGGAGCTTTCTGTATTTCATCAATAATTATCGGAACTTTATAGGTCTGAAAAAAAAGCACCGGATCGGATTTTGCAAGCGTACGCGCCATCATGTTATCCATAGAAACATAAGTGCGGTTTTGCTCATCCGCCAAGTGCCTTAACATAGTAGTCTTTCCGACCTGTCTTGCTCCTGTCACAAGAACTGCTTTGAAAAATGAACTCATACGTATAAATTTACGTTCTAATGCCCGTTCAATATATTTCATTATAAGACCTCTTTTTAGGATAAAATAAAGTA
>JAAUZS010000023.1 GCA_014804495.1 Lachnospiraceae bacterium | reverse complement strand
CAGATATCTTATTGTGAAGTCGCAGAAAGGAAATTACTACTTCTGGCCGGTGGGTTTTGGATTAGATGAAAGTTTAGAAGAATGTGCAGGGGACAGGCACTATATGAATGCGGTATGTATTGATAGAACGATACAATTAGGACGGACGGAGATTGTTTTAGATATTGAACCCAGTGCTTCACTCATAAAATTAGGAGAAATGCTTGAAAATAATATTTTCGAGAATGTATTCTAACGCACACTTTATAATTGAATAGACTTTATATTTCTGCTGTGATATACTTACGTTGTAATAATAAAACCGCAGTATAGAAAGCAGGTGGCTACATGCCTGATAAAGAGATGATAAAATTAAAGAATAATACCATATAATCAATAATTAAAAAACAAGGTGTAAAGTCTGTTAAATTTAAGATTTTACACCTTTGACCATTAATATAATNAAAATTCAGNTGAATAATGGCTATGAGGAACTTNCTACTCAGAAAGGAGCAGAATCATGAAAAAGAAAGTAGTCAAAAGCTTGCAATGCATAGCATTAAGCAGTTTCCTGCTGTTACAGACTATTGCCTGCGGCAAACAGGATATGGGCAGCACGGATACGGTTGGTGATGATTTAATGGAAGAAAATGGGGAGGTTGCGCAGGACAGTACACAAAATGAGAAACAGGAGGAGACCCAGGATATGGAAGCAGTGGGTAATTACGAATTTATTCCGGTATCCTCTGATTTGAAGCCGGTAGATTATGATGCGAAAGTACTGGCAAATCGGAATGAGGATGGAAGCAAAAAGTACGTTAATAGCGATGTTGCGTCTACCATCTGTTATGACAATCTTTCTCTGGGATATTTAACAGAGACGGATATTACCTATACGCTGGAGCTTGTGGAAGAGAATGGCATAGATAGTATAGAGCTGTCAGCGGTTGACGAAGATTACAATTCTATTGCAGTGGAAGATTTGGCAGATTGGGACAGTGAGAATAACACAGCTGACAGCNAANCAGGAGGCGAAACAGAACGGTACTGTTTTCNTTGATCTGATAAGCGNCGGTGAAGTTGTATATACNGTGAATGTACGGGTAGTATCTGCATATCCTGAGAATCCAAACTATGATTTCAATACNGAAACCGTGGCAAATGGAGAATTTGAATTTTTATGGGANAGTAATTCGGATGGAGANACTGACGAGAATTGTAANGTACATGACCCATCGCTTACGGAAGTAGAGATNGATGGAATCAGATATTACTATATGGTACAGACNGGCTGGGAAGGCGGNAATATAATACGNCGTTCCAAAGANTTGATGCATTGGGAATATCTTGGCAAGACAACTGCCGCNGATACACAGGCAAGCGGTTGGACACAGGTGAATGACTGGATGTTAAAGGATGTAGCGAACTGCCAGTTTTGGGCNGCTGATTTGGTTCCTGCCTCTTACGNTGGTTACTGGCTGTATACTTGTATTGTGAATTCTGCTTATGATGAGGAGAATCATGACCGGGTATGTATTGCTTTGGCATGGACGCCGACGTTGGAATCGAAATCTTTCCAATATGTAGGCTGTATATTGCAGTCTATAAGCGATTATGCACAGGATGCANTATATTATAATATCGTAGCGCTTGACCCTCAGGTAGTATATGATGCAGCCGGAAACATGTATCTGACCTATGGCTCTTTTGGCGCNGGTATTTATATGCTTGAGTTGGACAGTGAGACAGGTCTTCGTAAAGACGGACAGACGGAGTGGCTGGACGAGGACACTATTAATACCTATATGGAAGAAGCAAGGTCAACGGCAATCGGCGATAGCCATCCTTATTATGGTAAGCATCTGACTTATTGTGCAGAGGGAAGCGTCATATCCCATCAGTATGATGTGAAAATGGTATCGGAAGATGGCGAAATAATTGAAACTTATGATGACTATTATTATCTGATGACTTGTCTTGGCGTATTGTCCAGAAATTATGTGCTTTTTACAGCCAAGAGTGACCNGATTGATTCTTTTACGAATCTGAGCGGAGATCCGATGGCATCAGGCTGGATTGGTAAAGAACTGGTAACAGGTCTGTTCCCGCCCCTTTCAGGATACCGCAGTGATTTGGACCGAGAAGGATACATTACAACTGCGGATGTGATTGAAGGAAGTACAGAATACATAGCAATGTCTTCATTCAAATGGGCGGATTATGATTTTGATATNCATGCGCCNGGACATGGTGATTTGTATACGACNAGCGATGGCGTGGATATTGCCATGCTGATGGTCAGGACTTTGGCCTTGCANCATGATAAGACCGCGGAGTGTGATAATGGTTATCCTCTTGCAGCGTCCAGCAGTAAGTATATGATGCAGGCACATCAATATTATTTGAATTCAGTNGGGGATATCGTCATCAATGCCAACCGTTACGCNAATGAAGCAGCCCGNCCGATAACACAGGAGGAANTTTTATCCTTTGCNGAAAATAATGAATTNCAGNTGGTTCTTGCNGGAGACCCTTATGTAACGACGGAAGCGGTTTATGTAACATTGAATACGGACGGAAGCATNAGCGGAAGCGTAACAGGAACATGGCGGATGTATGGCGACCGATACATAGAGTTGGATATTGACGGATATGATTTATATTATGGAGTTGCAGCCGTGTCATGGCTGGATAATAAGGACTGTGTAGGAACGACAGTCACAGCAATGGGGCAGACAACCGGATGCCCATTGTATATGAACAGTGAAACGAATCCGTAAGGAACAANCTTTTGGTATCATCANAAAANACAAGGTNTAAAATCTNTTAAATNNTAAGATTTTACACCTTTTANNTTTGCTNAAAAATNTAATGTATTTGTAACAGTTATGATGCAAAAATGATGCAATGCTGTATTAAAATNTAANANATNGAAGAATATTTTGAATTACAATGTCTACTTGAATGAAATAGCAAATNGGAGGTACTTTCTTTTGAAAAGAATTATCAGTATTGTTTTAATCATATGCTCNTTAAAANGTATAAGNNTTTATNCNCAAACAANAGGAATGTATTCNATNGCGGANANNCANNATAAGCATNCNGAAGTAAGTGCTAGTATCTGTGGAATTCAGGTGTCATATAATTTTCATTTTCCCTTTGACAGAATTACTGCGGAAGTAGAACAGGAAGAGGAGTCGGAAGAAGAACCGGATGAAAAGATAAATAATGAGCCGTACAAAGAACTGGATAAAGAAACACTAAAGGAACAGGCTGTTTTGGCATATAAGAAATTTATAGATGGCAGGTGCAGCAGCGTAGGAGGCATCAATATTTATTCGTTAGCAATGCCCACCGGAGAACCGGACAGGCGTTATCCCACAGATTATGCAATCATAGATGTTAACGGTGATGGTATCCCGGAATTAAATATACAGACAGCGCGCGAATTTAACGTATACTCTTTTGAGAACGGAGAAATAACATTTTTGGGACTATTTATGCCATCACTGTATGGCTATTGCATTTTAAAAAATGGCGCATATATGCGCTATTCGGATAGATTTTCAACATGCAGCTATAGTTATTTTGAACTGGATGGGAAAGGAAATCAAATAAACGGACTGGGTTTTTATTGGGACGAAAACAACGGAAATTATATTCCGGATAAAGAGGATGATTTCTTTTTTGATGGTAAGGCATGCTCNATGGAGGAGTGGTATGACCGGACAAGGAAGTACCTTTATACTGATGAAAATGGCAGGGAGCAAATCCGCAATCAGCTTGAATGGATGACGTATTGTGAAGCCGACCCATTTGAAATAAATGANCAGATGCTTTACTANGAGAGGAAGAATGGATATCAATTAACATTATATGATAAAGAACATAACGAGATTCTTTCGGAACANTATCCTGAAAGNNTGTGGATTGACGGAGTNTCNGAAGATGTTTTNGANATTGGNATAAGTGTAGGCAATCCGGCTAACTACACCTATTATTTTAATCAGGAAACCGCTGAAATTTCNGATACGTTTTTTAATGCNATTTTGGTNGGANATAANTATATTGCATATATGGAAGATGATGCTGTTAATAANGAAGAAAGAACATTAATACTTTCNGATATTTTTAAAGAAGGCATTCTGNATCAGGAAATCACAAGAGATTTCAGNAAGACAGCAGATCCGATGTCNGCGATTATAAGTATTGAAATGATNGATAGTGAAAATATCAGATTNGAATATTATAAAGGAGAATCGTATACAATTGAGTCGGAAATTGTTGAAGTTGTTTACAATGGAACTGAAGAAAATGTGGCAGAAGAAGTAGAGAATGTTTCGGTTGATAAAGAGAATTGATAGAAAAACAGTTAGATAATTAATAGCGATGAAAAACAGGGAAATAACTGGTTATCAGATATTTCTCTGTTTTTGTATGTACTCCACTTGTAGCCCTTTTTGTTTTTTGTAAATAAATTTAAAATTAAACAGATTTGTAACAGTTATGATGCAAAAATGATGCAATGCTGTTTTAAAATGTAAGATATGGAAAATATTTTAAATTAAAATAACTAATTGATATTGATAATTGCGCCTGTTTATGGAAAAGACCGGAGAAAGTGGAGCATAACAATGAAAAAATTTATGAGCATATTTATTGTGCTGGCGATATTGAGGATTACATATCAATACGTTGAGACAGTAGGGATTTATCAGGCGGAAGTGACAAAAAGGCAAATTATAAGTGTGGTTAGCGGCGATTTGTTAGAAACCATGACAACGGCTGCCGAATCAAATGGAATATTGACAGAGGCAAAAGCCGCAGAAGGCATATCGAAAGAAACTTCCGTACAATACCCACTAATCGCAACTCCGTCTAATACAGAGTGGATTGATTTAGTGATTGTTTCAGATGGAAATTATTGCATATTTGATGGAGACAAATATGGATTTATTGCAGAAAATGGAGACGAGATTACTCCTTGTATCTATGATATCGCCTATCCGTTCAATGAAGGGCTGGCATGTGTTTGTAAAGACGGGAAATATGGCTATATTGATTTAAATGGAGAGGTTGCACTTCCATTTGAATATGATAGGGCAACTCCGTTTGTGGAGGGACTCGCCTATTTTTCGATAGGAGATACTTACGGCTTCATGGATAAAACAGGTACGCCGACTCTTTATTTTGAATGCGACAGTATTAGTTCTTTTCAAGAAGGATTGGCTTATTTTTCCATAGACGGCCGCTATGGATATGTTGACCAAAGCGGTCAAATTGCAATAGAAGCTATTTTTGATGATGCGGGATACTTTAAAGACGGACTGGCGAATGTTATGAAAGATGGAAGATACGGCGTGATAAACCGGGATGGAAAATTTATCATAGCTGCAGAATATGACTTAATTAAAATATACGGTTCGTTTATCATCACGCAATCTGAAGGGCAATATGCCTGCTTTGATATAACAGGGAAGGAATTGTTAGAGCAAGGGCAAGCTGACGAGATATATACCACATGGAGAGATGANTATGCCTATTTTATACAAGAGGGAAAAATGGGGCTTATTGATGAAAACGGCAACATACTTATAGAGCCTATATATGACTGGATATTGTTACCGGAATCAGAGCAGAATTTTTTGATAGTACGAGATAATGAATTATACGGCATTATAGATCTGCATGGAGAAGTCAGGGAGCCTATAGCATATTCATATATTGATTGTACAAATGATGGAATATTCCGACTTACAGATTCTGATGGGAACGTGGAATGTATAGATGCCTCTTATTTTTCCGATAACCCTTCTGATAAGATACCTGATAATCACGATGATATTGGTAAAGAGGAAACTTCGATAGAAAGCATAGGATATTATGACCATATGAGTAATTATGATGTTTATGGTTGTTATGACAATATCTATATTATAACGGATTATGATAGTGATATTCATAATTCCATCATAAAGACAGGGGAGCCGGAGCAGATTGACATATCCGGGGCGCTTTTGCAAAATGAAATTACGCCGAGGATTGGACTGTATCAGGAATTTACAAGAAGCGGCAGCATATATGTTGAAGATATGAGACCAAGTGGTCATACTGTCAGCTTGGAGGACATGAGAGAATATAGAAAGACATATAAGCTTTATGATTTGGACCATTCGGGAAAACCGATTCTGTATTTTTATGCAAAACCTTATTCATACAACAATTTCCCGGAATCTTACAGCGGATTTTATGCAATTCAGGACAATCAGCTTGTGGAACAGCTTACCGGATACCAGTGCGGTGGTTCTTGGCGCGGAGATTTTGTCTGCCTCTGGTATGATAGAGAAACTTCTCAGGTATTGCCCGGAACAAATGGAATATGGAGAGAATTCGGAGAAAATTCCCATTATGGAGCTGCTTATGACAGGAAAAATGGAGAAATGAAAAAAGCTGCCTCATTTGGATATATAACCCAGACGATTTCATCTTATAGCGATGAAGATTTTGAACATGCAGAACTGCTATATAACAGGGAAGGCGAACCATATACAAAAGAGATGGTTATGCAGGCAGAGAAAGGAGATATTGCGCGTCAATATTTCGTGAATGAAGTGCATACAACAAAAGAAGAGTATCAGGGGATGTGGGACAGATATCAGATGCTTGATACAACTATGATGCAATGTATTCAAATGTAAGATATGGAAAATATTTAAATTAAAATAACAACTTGATAATTGCAGCCTGCTTATGGAAAATACCGGATAAAGTGGAGTATAACAATGAAAAAAATTATGANCATATTTATTGTGCTGGCNATATTNAGNATTACATATCAATACGNTGAGACAGTAGGNATTTATCAGGCGGAANTGTTAAAAGCAGAAATGATAAACGTACATAACGATGTTTTGATAAAAACCGTAACAATGGAGGTCAGATTATATAGAAGTGACATCATGAGACTGATAAATAACCGTAGAAAGTATGGGAAAGCGATAGATATTTATTTCCCGCTGTTAGCTGAGTATGAAAGAGCATGGGAAGATAAAGATCATTATGATGAGCATGGATTTATTATGTCAGATNATCGTTTTAGAAGCTTAAGTAATTCAGGTNATTCATTTGGACATAAAGAGTCTGTGCTATGCTCTAGCTGATCTTGCAGATGATGGTTCGGTAGAATTAGTAATAGGGGTAGAATATGACGGAGAATATATAATTACTACAATTTATTCCTATGACGGCGATTCAATTTATTGCGCTGATACGGGAGTGGATGGCGACAGAACNTTATATGAANCGGGNNTTTATGAAGTGNNTATAGGGATGAGAGNAGTAGNNNTNTTTNANTATTATCAATTTAAGGAAGACATGCCACAAGCGGAATTTGTGATTGGCTTGACGCAGTATTATGGAGAGGGAAAGTATTACAAAAATACAGAGCTGGAAAATTCCGATAACATTGAGATAACGGAAGAAGAATTCAGGAAAATAAGAGAGCAGTATGAAAAAAGTCTTATAGAACTGGAATGGCAGGAGTTAGAGGGATACGATAGGCTGAGTGACATTATTGTATCACAGGAAGAAATCAGCGAGATAATGGAAATCTCCAATACCGAGAAATTACCGGAGGTATACTACCGCATATTGAATAATGGCATGGCAGTCGAAGGAGAAGGGCGCGAATATACCAAGGATGAAATAATGGCGGACAGTGAGATGCTGCTTGTTTTCAGAACAATCCTATGTGGATATTTTGAAGATATACCATGGGGTGATATTACATTAGATGAGGAAAAAGATATATATTATGAAGAATATCAGAATAAAGAAACATGGCAGTTTTTACTGAAAGATCTGGACGGTGATGACAGAGAAGAATTGATGATTAGGAATGAGGAAGGCAGGTTGATGATTTTCTATGAACAGTGGGGCGATATGGAGGGTACAGAAGGGCGCTTTTACTGGTGTACGATGGGTGAGGGTGATGAATGTTTCAGTATTCGGGAAATGTTGCATGACGAGCACAATGAAGCGGACAACTCTTATCTGGGTGATATATATTTAGAGAATGGATTACTTGCCAGCTTCTCAAAACTTATGAGGAATGGTCATACAGATATATACATTGATATACAAAAGGGAACGGTATCCGGCACAAAACAAGATTTAGAAAAATGTTGGATACGAACGATTAATAATTATGAAGAATATCAGTCTTATTTAAAATATTATAAAATTTCTTACGACGATAATGATGACAGAAGTAAAATGACGCATAATGGCACTTACTATTTCATAGACGGGGAAATGGTTTCCGGAGAAGATGTGGAAGCTTGGTTGGAGGAAAAAGTATGGCAGCAAATGATACCCGCAGAAGAGTGGGGAATTGTACCGTAAGCAGCACGGGAATATTATTTATTTCAATATATATATTTACTTTTATAATATTTTTCCTGACAGGAAAAGAAGAGGTAAAAGCTAATCCTGATTTAAGAAATGAGTATGAAAAGGAAATAGAAAATAATGGCTTCAGAACGAGCACTGAAGGGATGACAGTGGAAGAAGTTGAAGACTATCTTTTAGTGGTACGAGATTGCTTGCGGTATGATAAGCAAGATAATAATAATCCTTTTGTACCTATAATGGATAAATTATATCAACTGTATATGGGAGAGGAGGTAGGTCATTCTTTTAGGGTGAATCAGCAAAAAGGAGATGTTTTTATAGGGACTGTAATATGCTCACACTATGGAGACTATATATTACCATATCACTTTCGTGGACTTGTACCGGAGCAGACAACATTTGAGTTCATTATAAAGAAAAACTGGGAAATAGAAGTATTGGATGATACTGTTAATAGTGCAGAACCGGATTATTTAGTAACTTTCCCCAGACAGATGTCTTATCATATGAACGATTATACCATTCAGGAATATGAAAGTTCATGGACTGATGAAGAGAGCGGAATGGAATTTAAAATAACCTATCCCTTTCTGGTAGAAGCGGGAGAGGAAACATGGAATAAGTGGGAAGCAGTGAATGCTTCCATCCGTGACGTATCAGCCCTATGGATGCTTGAACTTGAGAAGACGGGGCCTGATGTGGTAGAGATTACATATTCAATAAAGACATTGGATGATGAATTATACAGTATTCTTTTTACAGGTAAAGGAAAAGAAGATACGTACCAATTTGGAGCAACCGTATTGTTGAGGACAGGAGAAATTCTGCTGTTTGATGCAATATCGGAGATAGAATATGGGAATGACATAGTGTTTAGTGACTATGACTATTATATCATGAACCGGAGAATCTATGTAATCGGATTAGATGGAGGAACCGCCTATAATGGCAGATTGGAATATCAGCCATATCACTGGGAAACAAAGGTGGAGGAGATATATGACGATACCGGGGTGATGATAGGTGCTGTATCCTTCAAGTATCCGGTATTGGATTCCGATGATAGCGGAGCAAAAGCTGTTAATAGCTCAATCGTGAAGGATGTGGAGCAGTTCTATGAAGAAATTATGGATACATTTACACAGGCAGCATTGAAAGCAGCTGATTATGTGAGGGATTTATATCATCAGGGCGGGCAGGAAGAATATGAGCATAATATGAATTTATGGAATGAATGGGGAGGAAATTACGGATTGTTTATATCCGGAAGCATTGTAAAAAACAATTATGGGAAATTCGGTATCAAGTATGAGCTAAGTGGAACCGGAATGCAGTCAGAGTATGCAGAAGAAAGTATATGTATATATCAGCTAAAAGATGGTGAAATACTGGAAGGAAAAGAGTATTTTGATGAGATGGTAAAGAATATATATTCTTCTTGCGAAACGAGTCGGTAAGGGAGGCTCCGTATGAAAAGAGATAAAGCGATAGATTTTAAGCAGACAATCATTTTCCTGATTGTTTTTGTGGTTGCTGTATTTCCTGTTAAAAAAGGGAATAAACAGGATGCTTTTATAGAACCGCAGGTAGAGATACAGGAAGTTGAATGGCAAGTTAAAGAGGATGATAAGGCGGCAATAGGTAGTAATCTGTTTTATGGCAGCAGCATTGCAGAAGGAAATAATTCAGTTTATGCACTGGACTTAGGTAGATATGGTGGTAAGCCGGTGAGTGAAGATGGGTGTTACAATATATATCAGATGAAGGAAGGAAAGTGGGAGTTATTTGTATCAAAGTTTCCTTATGGAATGAATGATGATAATTCGATATCTAATTTAGTATATTTTGATGGATATATTTACTTTGTTCTAAAGGAAGTTCATAAGGATGTAGGTAAAACAGAAGAAGAAAGTTATATATTCAAGGTTTCAGAAGAGGATGGGAATTACGGTTCTCACAGACCCACAGAGTTTTTGCTGTCATGTGATAAGAATTTTTAT
>JAAUZS010000022.1 GCA_014804495.1 Lachnospiraceae bacterium | reverse complement strand
TTTGCTTCCTTGTTCTTTAACTCTACGCCCATTCCGCATACGGGACACATCTTGAAATAAGTTTTCTTATAAGGAAAAAGCGGTATGTATTCCAAATGCGCCCAACGGGTAATCCTGACATATCCTTTTTTGTATACTCTATGGCAGACCGGACATTCCTCTCTTGGTCCAAAGTATCCTGCAAGCTTAGTAAAAACATGGGTTCCATAAACAATTACTGCCATAAATTGTCCTCTTTTCTTTTGAAATTTTTAGTACGCATTCAATATATCATATACAGCGTTTTTCTGTCAAATATATTATTGCAGGCACGAACTTATGTCAAAGGCACGAACCGAGGCACGAACTTAGACAAAATAAATAACTACGGNGCTCNTCGCAAGCGNAATCGCTCCGTAGTTATTTATTTTGTCTAAGTTCTGGTTGTTGAAATATTTNNGNAAGTAGAATANAATTATANATAAGANGATTTANCACNAATANACAAAATATACATATATAGAAGGAGGATTCATATGCAGCATTCAAATCCATTATTAGTGGGNAGCGACACTACGAACAAATTCATAACCATAGGTGAAATCATGCTTCGCCTGACACCTCCCAATTATGAAAAAATCAGAATGGCTTCCAGCTTTGAGGCGAGTTACGGCGGCAGTGAGGCGAACATCGCGCTGGCACTGGCAAATCTCGGCGTTGACAGTACGTTTTTCAGCGTCGTACCGAATAACAGTCTGGGAAAAAGCGCCGTGCGTATGCTTCGCAGCAATGATGTACACTGCACTCCGGTCATCTTAAGCACGCCCGAGCAGACTCCTACACACCGTCTCGGAAGCTATTATCTGGAAACCGGATACGGAATCAGAGCCAGCAAGGTTACTTATGACAGAAAGAACAGCGCCATTACGGAATTTGACTTTAGTACGGTGGATTTAAACAAACTTTTAGATGGATTTACATGGCTTCACCTAAGCGGTATCACGCCGGCGCTTTCGCCGAACTGCCGTCAGTTGACGCTTGACTGTCTGAAAGTTGCTAAAGAAAAAGGCATAACCGTAAGTTTTGATGGCAATTTCAGAAGTAAACTCTGGACATGGGAAGAAGCAAGGGATTTCTGCACCGAATGTCTGCCNTATGTAGATATACTGCTTGGAATNGAGCCATATCATCTTTGGAAAGATGAAAATGACCACAGCAAGGGAGACGTTAAAGACGGAATACCCCTGCAGCCAAGCTATGAGCAGGAAGATGAGATTTTCCAGGCATTTATAGCAAGGTATCCGAATCTTAAATGTATAGCCCGTCATGTCCGTTACGCCCATAGCGGCAGCGAAAACAGTCTTAAGGCTTTTTTATGGTATGAAAATCACACATTCGAGAGCAAGCTGTTTACCTTCAATATCTTAGACCGCGTAGGCGGCGGAGACGCTTTCGCAAGCGGGCTTATCTATGCAATCATGCACGGATATAAGCCGATGGATATCGTCAATTTCGCGGTTGCCAGCAGCGCAATCAAACATACTATCCGCGGAGATGCAAACATAACTGACGATGTAGAGAGTATACGTAATCTGATGAATATGAATTATGATATCAAACGGTAAGAACAATCTGTTCCGGATTCGGTGCAAAATCCGAATCCGGGCTGCAGACAGCAATCTTATATTCAGCCAGCTCGTTAAAAATCAACGGTAAAGCATATTCTTTAATATGATACGCTTTACCATCTACTAATTGACGCACNTTTATATTTCCGTTTTCTTGCATAACCACGGCNAAATCTTTTAACGAAAGGGACATNCCAAGCCCTGTNACCTTAAGNAAACTCTCCTTCATTGTCCAGATTCGAAANATTCTTTCATCTCTTTCTTTTAAGTCCACTGCATTTTTAATCCATGCCAGCTCTTCTTTTGCGAAAAAACGTTCCGCCACTTTCTCTTTGCCGTCGCGCACCCACTCGATATCATTTCCGAGCTCCTCACTCCCGATACTGCACATGGCATAATCCTTGGAATGTGAAAGTGAAAAATGAATTTCAGGGTAATAACGTAAAAAGGGCTTACCATGACTTCCCAACTCATACTCCATAGCCCTCTCTTCCAGCCCATAACNGCCAAGTGCCTTATCTAACGCAATCGCTGCGCCCAGACTGCGCCTTTTATCATTATCGNTCTTAAGTAANGCGATNTTCNGTCTGCGATAAGGCGAAGCAAATTCCAGCATCTTTTTAAAAATAGCCTCGTCTTCCAATTGTCTTATATTTATAATGTAGGTTTTTATCATATTTTCCTTTTAATACTCATGCTATTTTGCCGTTTTTAACCACGAATCCGCTAATCTTCCAACATGAAACAGTCCTCGCATACGCTGTATGGGTAATTCCATGACAGAGTTTTCCCGCAGATTCTGCATTTTTTCTCGAACTGCTTCTTATCCTCCTTCAAAAGCAGACCAATGGCATGCTGAGCCGCCTCTCTGTTGGCGTCCAGTGCTTCTCTGTCCACAAACCAGCCCATTCTCCCGGCAAACTGGCTGTATAAATCCAGCTTTTTATAATATGACTCCAATTCTTCCAGCGCCGCATCAGCAGGATAAAGCGGACATTCCTGTTCTTCATCAGGTTTTTCACAGTATTTAAGCCATAACCGGACTACTTCCTTATCTCCGGCGTCAAAAGGACATGTAACCAGAGAAAGCAGGAGCTTCTTATCTTTCATACAGTCCTGCGCTTTCTTGTAATTTTTCAGCCATCGGTACTTATTTATGCTTTCCGCCATGGATATCTTATCATATAACTGCGTACCGCCCGCATTTTCCCAGACTTCNATAATCTCGTCCAGTTCCATATTTATATCCAGAAGAACCTCCGGAAATCCGATTCTTGCCTTTTTCAAAGGATAAAACGGTTCTTTAAGCTTCTTATCGATATATCCCATATCTATTGTGGACTGCACGTATCCGGTATCATAATAACCGTACCGCCCTGCCCTTCCCGCGATTTGTCTTATCTCCTCTGCGTTGATGCGGCGTTTGGCAGTACCGTCGAATTTAACCGTATTCATAAATACGATTCTCCGTATCGGAAGATTTATTCCCATGCCTATAGCGTCCGTAGCCACAACGACTTCATTTAACCCCTCGGCGAAAAGCTGCACCTGTTCCCTTCTGGTTTTGGGGGGCAGATTTCCATAGATAACACTTGCCCTTATACCCTTTGCCTCCAGCGCAGCCGCAATTGCAAGTACATTTTTCTTGGAAAAAGTTATCAGCGCATCTCCTTTTTCCACATCCTTATTCATATCATATCGTTCCTGAAGGAACTTAAGTTCGGTATTGCGTTCATGATAAACTGTATCGTAAGTATCGCCGCAACGCTCAATCATTTTGACCAGAAGTTTTTCCGCAACAGGTGACGCGCAGATGTGAATCTCCTGCGCCCTAATCCCCAGAATAGCCCTCGTCCAAAAACCGCCCCTATTCTCGTCGTTCAACATCTGAGCTTCGTCTATGACAGCGATATCATATATTTCCTTCAAGTCCAGAACCTCAATTGTGGAAGCCTGGCAGAAAGCGCCACGCGTCAGAATCTTTTCCTCACCCGTAATCATACTGCATGGAACTCCGGCCGCAGTCATCGTATCATAAACTTCCAAAGCCAGAAGACGTAAAGGACCTAAATAGATTCCCTGATAAGCCTGTTTCAGCCTCTGCAACGCCTGATAGGTCTTACCGCTGTTAGTCGGTCCTATATGCAGAATGAAGTGCCTGCGCATGCCACGTGCCTCCGGATACTGCTTCTCAGGCTCTGCTTCCATCAGTTCTTCAATCCTCTTACCTACCATAAACTGCATATAGTCGTCTTTATATATCTCGTATAGGGATTTCTCACGCAACAGCCCGCATATACCATCTATCCTGACTATTTCCTCATAGGAAGCAGAAGGAGCCATCATCTGCAAAAAAGCGATATCAAGCTGTATCAGCCTTCGCATGGCATGCATATATTTTTTATGCAGATGGTTGTCTCTATTAGAAACCGTATATCCAATATCGGTCGCCCGCTTGTGAAGCTCTCCCATATCATTCAGAATCTGATGGGCTTCCATATTCTTTTTCCTTGCGATACGGCGCTCCAATTGCATAATATTATGCTCACAGCTCTTAATGTATTTTTTCTTTTTGGAATAGGGTATCTCAAGAAACGCCTTATGATATACTTTCCAGACCGCCTCTATTTTTTCGTTCGTTACTTTTTCCATTAAATATTACTCCATTATTCAGTCGGCTTCTGATAAAAACGACCGGATAATTCGTCGGTCCTTATTGCATTTATAAAAGCCTCCGGGTCCGCTTCCCTGACCGCATGTATTACTTCCTTGCTCTCTTCTTTAGATACTATTGAATACACAATATCCCTTTCCTGATGAGCGTATGAGCCTTCTCCTTCCAGAATCGTAGAGCCGTGCATGCTCACGATATTTATTGCATCACATACTTCCTTAGCTTTGTTTGTGACGATAAACAACGTCTGCTTCTGATATTTGGTATAAAGCATGTGCAGTACCTGTGTGGAAACATACTGGAATATAATGGAATACAAAGCCTTGTCCCAACCAAACAGAACACCCGCAAAAGTAAGGATGACGATATTTATTCCCAGAATGAGATTCCATGAGTCCACGCCCTTTTTCTCCGAGAGATATATAGCCAAAAAGTCAGTTCCTCCCGTCGTGGCATTTACCATCAGACATAAGCTGATGCAGAATCCGCTTATCATTCCGCCGAAAATACTTATAAGCAGTGTATCATATGTGATAATAACTCCCGGTATGATATCCGTCAGTATACCGTTTAAGACTATCATCAGACAGGAATACAGAGTAAATTTTTTGCCGATAAAGCGAAAACCTATATAAATAGGGAGCATATTCAGCAATAGGTTTACAGCAGTGTAGGGAATGGATATCTGTAAGAATTTTTCAAATATTCCCTGTATCAACAGCGTCAAACCCATAACACCGCCCGGATACAGGCCTCCTGTTCTGACAAAGGTTTTCGTATTTATAGCCATTACGACTGATGCGAAACAGATTACAATGATTCTCTTTCCGTCTTTTTTCAAATCAAAACTCATTTCTTATTCCTCGTATTCTCTATATTTTATACCCATGTAGGTTTTTGGTCCTTATGCGTAAAATTCTTCATCCTCTCCTTGAAAGATGAGAGCTTTCCACTGTAATATTCTTTCTGTTTAGAATTCAGGCTGCCCGCGTCTTCAAGTTTCTTAAGTTCATCCTCAAGCTCTTTTAAATTGAGCTGCGCGGCATCTTTATAATTATTGGAAACATTCATTTCTATACGTTGGACGATAGCGTCAAGCTGTTTATTGACAGCCGCTGCCTTCAAAAAATTGAACATAAGTTTCCTAAAGCCGGTCAGATAGTCCCGACCCCTCCTGTGGACTCATTATAACACTTATTAATGATATTCACAATCTTAAAACATCTAGGTAATTTCAAAGTTTTTAATGCACATTTTTAAAATAGTATATCCTTTTTCTACAATAAAGTGTATTATATATGTAATGTTATTTGTCAGATNATTGNAAAACTCTATCTCAATAACCAGAACTTAGACAATATAAACAAAATAAGGGGCGATTGCGCTTGCGATGAGCACCGTTTTTGTTTATATTGTCTAAGTTCGTGACTNGNNATAATANTTTNGNAATTGGCTAAAACGTTATTTATATTATTTGGAGGAAAAGACAAAATGTATCAGGAAAAGCTGCAGGCAATTCAGGATGAAGTAAATNTCGTACTGCGCGGCAAGGAACATATAGTGCGTAAAGTATTGGCGGCTATGATTGGCGGCGGTCACATTTTAATGGAAGATATTCCGGGNGTCGGAAAGACCACCCTTGCCACCACGTTTGCCAAGGCGCTTTCNTTGGACTATCGAAGGGTNCAGTTNACGCCGGANGTGCTTCCGAGCGATATTCTGGGCTTTTCCATGTATAATAACAAGAGCGCAGAATTTGAATTTCATGANGGTCCTNTTTTCTGCAACCTGTTTCTTGCTGATGANATAAACCGTACTTCGCCCAAAACNCAGTCAGCGCTGCTTGAGGTAATGGANGAANGACAGGTAAGTATAGAAGGGGAGACCAGAAAGTTAGANGANCCNTTTATTGTCATCGCTACGCAAAATCCCACAGGTTCGTCCGGAACCCAGATGCTGCCGGATTCCCAGCTGGACAGGTTTCTTATCAGTTTATCTATGGGCTATCCCGGACATGCTGCGGAAGTTTCAATGCTTAAAGACGAGGTCTGGAAACGGCTCTCAACCGTTAANCAGGTTATTTCGATAGACGAATTTAAACAGNTGCGAGACAGTACGGAAAAAATNTTTGTACATGATACAATTTATGAATACATAGTGTCNTTAGTGGAAGCCACCAGAACAAATGAACTTTTTGCGGCNGGAGCAAGCCCCCGNGCAGGGATTGCACTGCTTCGCATGTCAAGGGCAATGGCTCTGCTTGACGGCAGGGATTTCGTGACGGCGCAGGATGTACAGTTTGTGCTTATGGATGTGCTCGGACACCGCGTGAAGTTAAGCGCAAGGGCGCGTGCCGAAGGGAAAAACATGAATGCATGTATGCAGGCGCTTCTATATAGTGTAAAAAGTCCGCANAGTTAAAAAAGCGACTATTATTTTTAAGTCCGTCAAAGCGGGAATGGGGTATAAATATGGGTTTCAGGCTGCGTCCGGTATGGATAATAAATTATCTGATTTCTATCGGTATAGATATTTTTCTTTACTATGTTCTTCACAGNTATTTTCTATTACTTATTGCTATAGTTATGTCAACCTTGCCGCTGATATCGATAGTCGCGGCTTTTTATACATGTAAAAACCTTGAGACGGAACTCGGAATAGGTAAGAATACACTTGAATATGGTGAAGANGTATTGATTGAAATAAGGTTAAAAAATCATACATGGTTTCCGGCGCTNCAAAGTCACATTAAAGTCTTTTTATCCAATACTTTTCTGGAAAACACTGTAGAGCAGGTTTTGGAGATGCCCGTTAAACCGCATGTGGAGAGCTCGCTCAGGCTGTCGCTTCGNTTCATGAATCTGGGATGTTATACCATAGAAGCCGATACCTTTTCTCTTCAGGATATAATGGGATTTATTATTGTAAAAAAACCGATNAATATTTCAGGAGAAATATATGTGATTCCATGTCCGACTACCGACACATTGCCTGATGTCACCCATTTCATGGCAGGAGCCGCGGAAGTNGAAGAGAGTACGCATAAAGGCAGCGATTTCAGCGAAGTGAGCGATATACGCGAATATATTCCGGGCGACCGTATCAGAGATATCCACTGGAAGATATCGGCAAGATGTGATGAGCTCATGGTCAAAGAGAGAGTCTCGACGGCAGGAAGCGAGATGGTATTGTTTCCCAATCTGATAAAAAATGATGACGCCGCGCAGCATATTCTCACATGCACATACAGTCTTGCCCTTTCTTTTATACGCCAAAGACTCCCNGTATGTATCTTATGTTGGAATCAGACAGCGTATTGCTTTGATGAATACAGATTTGATTCGACTGCTGACCTTATCCGGGCATACTCGGAAATATACAAGCTGCCTCTTACTAAACGCATCAATGGNGAATGGATGAGACTTATCAGCAGNTTTTTCCCATACTTAAAATCATATCTCCANATTAATATGAGGGATGATTCAGTACAAGTTGAGATAATAGAGAACGGCTAAAGATACCCAGAACTTGGACAAAATAGAAAAAAATGGGGCGTCTCTGCCCCGCAATNAGCCCCATTTTTTTCTATTTTGTCCAAGTTCGTGCCCCCTCCATTTGCGCATTAACTACTAATTTTCATAGAAAAGATGAGGATACAACACATGCTCGGCATATTTGGCANAAAAAAAGATAANCAGGAAAGACAACCAACCCCTTTCCCGGAAAACGGAATCATAATAAGCTGTGACGGCGTCTGCAAAGAAGAGAAACGAAAATATACGCTGTTTCTTAAAGGACTNCTCGTATATTTGATTGTTATGGGCACAATGGGCTGTTTTTTATCATCGTTTGATATAGAGTATTCTGCAATAACGCTCCATTTGATAATCTTTTTATGTTCAATATTCTGTTCCATGCTTTATTATAATAAATATTGGGAAAACGGCGGATATCTTCTCTTACTTTTTTTAGTTTTCTTTTTCGGAAATTTATTCAGCACATATATAAACAGTGGATTTTATGCTATAGCAAATAATATATCCGAACGGGCGGCAGTATTTTTTGACACAAGCGCAATGAGAAGCTATGGGGAACAGGTCGGGAACCGTTATGCGGCGGTTACGATATCGATGAGCTTCATTGGCTGTGTGTGTTGTATCACTACCAATATCATGGTTTCCAGAAAGATGCGCTTTCCTTTTTTAGGCAGCTTATTAATGTTTGTACCTATGTATCTGGAACTGGAACCCAATATTATCTATATAATAATGTATGTAAGCGGTTTGGCTTCGATTTACATAATTAATGTAGGTGGACATTATGCCCTGACACGGAATAATAATACTTATGAATTTCAAAGTAAAGGTAAAAAGATTGCATATACTTATGCAGCACGGACAAATGCCATAATTATAGCAGCAGTATTTATAATAAGCACGGTTTTAATCGGCGCTTTTTCCTTAATTTTCCCAAAAGAACAATTAAAGAACGCCCATACCATGAGCGCGATTAAAAAAAGCACGATGGATACTGTAGAAAATATTTCAATTCTCGGTTTGATGGGACTGTTCAATTTTTCCCAAAATACAGGCGGACTTTCAAACGGAAATATGGGTTCTGTCAGCTCTGTCAGACTCGATCTTGAAACAGACTTAATTGTAGAGTTTGCGCCATATAATGATGAACGCATATATTTGAAGACTTTTGAGGGAGGAATTTATCTTCCATACGATAATCAATGGCGCCCTCCGATTCCTCTGGATATGTTTGAACTTCCAATCATGAATGAACCTGACGAAACGGCGGTACTTTTCAGGAAACGCTACGAGGATGATATGGACTATTCTGCAAAAGGCACCATGAAAATCACAAATGTAGCGGCAGCAATCGGTGTATATCTGCCCTACTATTCCGAGGAGACAGATAAACAGGTGTATATCGGACGGACGCAGGAGTATACCTTCTACCCGCGGGTGTATGAAGGTGCGCTGAATGCTGCAGAAGATATTGACTATTATGACATGAGACGATGGATGTCTGTGCCACAGGAAAATGTGGAAGTTATATCGACTTTTGTATCGGAGGCAGGGCTTTCTTCATTCTATGGAGATACAGATGGTGCGGTAAAGGCGCTTACAGAATATTATCAGGAGAATATACCATACACACTGCGCCCCGGAATGACGCCGTATAGAAGGGATTTTGTCAACTATTTCCTTGCGGAAAATAAGAGGGGATACTGTGCGCATTTTGCCAGTGCGGCTACCCTCATATTCCGCTACCTCGGAATTCCGGCAAGATATATTGAAGGATATGCCATTGACCCGTCGGATATTGCAGGACGTGGCGAGATACTTTCTGATAAAGAATACAGTCAATACTATGACGGTTATTCACCGCTTCAGACAAATGCGGTAGTTTCCGTAGATGCCACCGACGCTAATGCGCATGCATGGGTAGAAGTTTATGACAGTAAAGTCGGCTGGATTGTGGCGGACGTGACTCCGGTTTCATATGAGGAAGAGCCCGGTGAAAGCCTTTGGCAGCGGCTTGTAAATTTCCTGACAGGCGGTCAGGACTCAGAGACTCAGGATGACGAAAATGCTGATACGCAGGAAGATACAGGTTTAGACGAACAGACCAGACAGCTTTATATCAGAGTGTTGTGTCTTATTGCAGTACTTTTTATAGTCGTACTGGTTTGCCGTCCTTTGGTTAAAAAGCTGGAACTAATACGTAAATATTGTAATTCTGACAGAAATGGCAGGTTGGTCATACGTTATCAAAACTATATCAGTCGAGTCACAAGAAAAAACAAAGAATTGACTAACAAGGTCAATTACGAAGAGCAGATTGACTGGCTGGTTGATAACGGCTTATGGAAAATAGATGCCGCAGAAGCCATGGAATGTGTGAAAATATTAGAAAAAGCCGGCTTTTCTCAAAACGAGGTGTCTGAGGGAGAATTTGACAGGGTTGCTAGGAATTTGTAAATCAACAGGTTAAAAATGGACAGGTGATTGCAAAAACAATGGAAGAACCGGAGAATATGGAGCTTGAATAAAATCACATTTTGTAATTTTTCAGCAATAGTTGATAAATCTTCATATTTGACGTATACTAATAATTGAAATACTTAATGCAATGTCTTCGAAAGGAGTGGTATTATGGCTACACAAAGCATTATGAAAAATATTGTAATTACAGAACCAAATGCTGCCGAAATATTTGTCAATGCCCTGGAGCAAGCTGCCGAAACTGCTGAAACTTCCTCCCTCAATAATATACAATATGAAGATGTCAAGGGCGAAGATATAAAGAAATTTTTAGGAGCGTTTGTAAAATAATGTGTACAATAAAGCAAATAAATATTTTAGATATGCTGGATATGTATGGAGAGGATTCATGCAAAGAAATCCTCTCCACATTTATTTGTTCCCTTAACATGGATGTTGATGATTTCATACATAACAATGCAATAAATTTTGCAAAACAACGAATCGCCATAACATTTCTTGTATTTAGGGAAACCGAAAAAGGTAATGTGTTGACTGGCTATTACACTCTTGCTAACAAGTTTGTTGCAGTATCTGCTGATATGCTTTCTACAACTCTCAAAAAGCGTATTTCCAAATTCTCACAATATGATGCAGTTTTAGACCGATATCTCATATCTATGCCCCTTATCGCACAGCTAGGAAGAAATTATTCCGATATCGCCCAGAAATATCCCATTAGTGGTAATGATTTATTAGATTTAGCCTGTCAGAATATTCAAAACGTCCAACATATTATCGGCGGAAAGACAACATACATAGAATGTGCTTCCAATTCAAAACTTCACGAATTTTATTCCGCACATGGGTTTGTGCAATTTGGAGAACGCGAAAGGGAAATAGATGAATTAGATAACAGTCCGATATTAGTGCAGATGCTACGATATTTTAAATCATAACATCTAAATTCACTCCTCCATAGCCCCCAGCATTTCAAAACCATGATCAAACAATAAGTCATTGGTTTCATAAACCGTTTTATTTCGCTGCAAGGCATATAGAATTATGGCATCCCGCTCATCTCTTGCATATAGCTCCCTATTCTTTGATATCTTTAACATTGTCTGCGCTTCTTCGTCGGAAAGATGCAAACCGAAAGCAATGGCAATAAGCTTGTCGCGAAGCGGGGTCTTCTCACCGGAAAATATCTGATAAACATATGACCGGGTCATTAATGAGTCACGCACCACATCGGCTTTAGTAATCCCTTTTTGCGTCAGCAGCATATTCAGATATTCCGACAGATTGCACACATTCAGGCTTTCTTTATTGCTTTTCAGATAGTCTTCAATGTCCGTTGCCGCCTTAATCTCATGCCTAAGTTCTTCTGTAGTTTTTGCGTCCATATTGTATTTCTCCTGATTGATTTGCTGCAAAAATTATTCGTAATTCTTATTGGAATGGTTTACATTTATCGCTTCCATGGATATAATATATCACATAAAAAAAGGAACGACAAGCAGTGAAACTGTAGTTTCCATGTATGTACAGACTACCGGCGAGGACACAGAACCATGAAATACGAGGAAATAAAACTGATAAAGCAGACTGAAAAAAGTACTGTGCTTCTGGTACGTGAAAAAGCGGGAACACAGCTATATGTCCAAAAGAAATTAACCGGGACCTCCCCCGTTTATCAAATGCTTCAAAACCATCCCCACCCTTGTCTTCCTAAACTGTATGAAGTTATCGTTTCTGATGATTCCACGACAGTTATTGAAGAATATATAGAGGCGCAGTCTTTAATTTCCAGAGATTTATCCGAGAAACAATTTCTTAATGTTACCAGACAACTATGCTCAGTTCTGGAATTTCTGCACGGAAACGGGATAATTCACCGTGACATTAAGCCATCCAATATTCTCATGACAGAGGATGGGCATGTATACCTCATTGACTTTGACGCTGCCCGCAGCCCTAAAACAGATAAGGAGCAGGATACGAAATTATTGGGCACCAAAGGCTTTGCACCGCCGGAGCAGTATGGTTTCTCCCAGACCGACGAGCGGACTGATATTTATGCTCTTGGAGCTACGTTGGAATGCTTTTTAGAAAATAAACACTGGGGAACACGCTATAAAAATATAATACATAAATGCATGAATCTGAATCCTGATAAACGATATCAGTCTGTTCAGCAGGTAAGACGCGCTTTTTTCCATACGGGGCGTAATGTCCTTTGCGGTATCGCAGCTCTATGTTTACTTGCTCTCACAGGCTTCTTCGCAATGTGGCTGCCCGATTTAAACAGCCAAATACAAACCAATAGTGAAGACAGCGGCAATGCCACTACCCTGACAGTCCTGCCTGCTCCGGGAAATCCCCACTGGGATGGAGAAACAGGTATTACAGTATGGGATAATGTGCCGGAATCAGGCGTTGTAGATGAATTACAGTTTTATTTAAGATTGTATAAAAGAGATACCGATACTCCGCCTAAGCCCGATGACAACGACTGGTACTTTGAAGACCTCATCAGAGTAGGCGGTGCACATTGTAGGGAAAAAGAAATCATAGATTGGAGTGTTTCACAGGAATTAAAAGCGAATGGCATTTATTATTTTACGGTTTCTGCTGTCGGCGACGGCATTCAATATACAGACAGTCCGTATACGGTGTCAGACGCTTTTGTATACACAGGCGACTCGGCACCGCCACTTCCGACGCCAACCGGACTTGAGTGGAAAATATATGATGTTGACGATTACCAGCTTTATTATGCTACCTGGGACAACCTTGACGACTATGATGACAATGACCGTTTCAATGTAACCTTCTATGATAAAGACGGTAATTACGTGATGAATAATACATGGACGAAGAGTCATATTTTAGATAAAGGGTACGGCGGAATCCTGATTCGTGAAACCTTCCTGTCACATGACCCCGGCAGTGCATACCGTTTCACCGTTCAGGTTTATTCTTCCCGCCCCAATGAGTATAAAGAAAGCCCCATGCCGGATCCTGTACCGGAAGAGTATTTTAGTCCCTGGCTATATACCGATTAATAACTGTGAGGACAAAGAATCATGAACTACGAGGAAATAAAACCGATAAAGCAGACTTTAAAAAGCACTGTGCTTCTGGTACGCGAAAAAGCCGGAACAAAGTTATATATAAAAAAAATATTAACCGGACAGCAGCCGGTTTTTCAAATGCTGCAAAAATATCCTCATCCCTGCCTTCCTAAACTGCATGAGGTTATCGTTTCAGAAGATTCCACGACAGTCATTGAGGAATACATAGAGGCGAAGCCTTCAATTTCCAGAAAATTGTCCGAGAAACAATTTCTTAATGTTACCAGACAACTATGCTCAGTTCTGGAATTTCTGCACGGAAACGGGATAATTCACCGTGACATTAAGCCGTCAAATATCCTTATTACAGAGGACATACATGTATACCTCATTGACTTTGATGCTGCACGCAGCCCTAAGTCAGATAAGGAGCAGGATACGACATTATTAGGCACCAAAGGTTTTGCCCCGCCGGAGCAGTATGGTTTCTCCCAGACCGACGAGAGAACGGATATTTATGCCCTGGGGGCAACACTGGAATGCTTTCTGGAAAATAAACTTTGGGGAAAACGCTATAAAAAGATAATCCGTAAATGCATGAATCTGGACCCGGATAAGCGATATCAGTCTGTACAGCAGGTAAGACGCGCTTTTTTCCATACAGGTCGGAATGTACTATGCGGTATTGCAGCGCTCTGTTTACTTGGTATCATAGGCTTCTTCGCGATGAGGCTGCCTGATTATAACATACTAATACAATCACATAACAGCGGCAGCGGCACTAACCTGACAGTCCTGCCCGCTCCGGAAAATCCTCATTGGAAGAGCGATACAGGGATTGCGGAATGGGATAATGTGAAGGAATCAGGTATTGGGAACGAATATCAGTTTTCTTTAAGATTATATAGAAGAGATACCGAAACTCCGCCAGCCCCCGATGACGACGACTGGTATTTTGAGGATTTGATAAGAGTTAACGTTTCTACCGAACACTATCAGGAAATCATTAATTGGAATGTTTCACAGGAATTTGCAGAAAACGGTGTTTATTATTTTACATTATCCGCTGTCGGCGACGGCATACAATATGCAGACAGCCCGTATACAGTGTCTGACGCTTTTGTATACACGGGCGAATCGGCGCCTCCGCTTCCGACGCCAACAGGGCTTCAATGGAAAATATATGAAGTAGACAATACCCGGCTTTATTATGCTACCTGGGACAACCTTGACGACTATGAGGATGATGACTGGTTTAATGTAACCTTCTATGATAAAGACGGTAATTACATTATGAATAATACATGGGCCAAGTTCGGTATAATAGAGAAAGGGTACGGAGGAATTTATGCCGGCTGCTTTCATGTCG